>NZ_JBVYOL010000028.1:0-91619 GCF_056120505.1 Paenibacillus sp. sgz302164
AGTGAAGGATCGCTCTTTCAAACGGAACAAACAGACAAAAGCTAACAAATTCACGAAGACCAAGCGGCGGGGGCTATAACCGCTTAACCTGACAACATTGGGGGCAATTCCCCTACTTTCTCCATTAAAAAATTTAACCCCCGCACCGATGCGGGAGGACCTTTGCAGCCCGCGGTAAGCATCGATGAGCGTTTTAATTTTACCTACAAGGATTCGAATGGGTTCACGAACCATTTGATGCATTGGGAAGTACAGCCCACTGCCCTGTTCTACGATGAAGCCAGCGGCGAATTGTTCATTATGGCGGAGGCGGGCGGTCCTTCTGCAAAAATATCTATTTTCTACCAAGTACTACCGTCAGTGAAATTAATCGGCTACAGTCTGGATCATGCCCTGGACCCTGCAAGCAACTTCTTTTCCAAGATCGACGAGAATCGCTATTACTTTAGCGACAAGCTCCAGAAACAAATTATGGAGGTTGGAACGGATGGGACCGTTCACTCGTTGGCGTCTCTGCCGCGGGAAACGCAAGGCCGCCTTTCGTCGATGGTCAAGGACGGAAAGCTGTACTATTTGAATACCGACAGCAAAACGATTCATGTCGTAGAGCCCGGTTCGACCCGCGTTAAAACCACCTTAAACATGGATACCATCTCCGGCGCAATCGCAAAAAACGGGTATTTTTACGCTTACGACAGCAAAGGTTTTTACCGGATCGATTTGAACGGTACCGTTGAAAATTACGTCAAACTCGATCAATTGACTTATAACAAAGGAATCTACAATCCCGAGACTAACTCTTACGATCCGGTACCATTTTTTAGACAAAGCGTTCCGACATCGGGAGAGGCTACCCCGGACAATCCGAGAGAACCCGGCAAGCTGATTCTCGGAACCAGCGAACAGTTTACGGTCGATGCAGATGGAAACATCATCATTTATGACAGCCTGTCAAAGAACCTGCGAAAAATTAATGTTTACGGGAAAAAGCAATAGCACGGCTTCCTGGCGCGCCATTTCTTGAAATTCCAAAAAGACCGTTTCCGCCGCTTTTTGGCAGAACGGTCTTTTTTTATAAACAAGCTTGACCTTATCGCAGCGTCAACCTTCACGAGATTACGACAGAAATAATGCAGGTTCTTCGCCCCAATGGCATGGTCGTTATTATGGACTGCACATGCTCAAAATATAAAGGCCCCCTCTATCATTCTCATGACTTAAGGGGCAGCCCACCTAGTACCAAGCCGCTCTATTTCGAATCCATCTTGATGTTATATTTTTCGGTAATAGGCTTCAATTTCGCCACGAAATCTCTTTCGGACTTTTGTGCATCGGACAACAATTGGTTGGCATGTGTAATTTTTGACATATCGTCTGCCGCAATTGCAGCGAATATTTCAGAAAAAGCTTGTTGATTCTTCTCCAAAGATGCAATATAAAGCTCATGTGCTTGACGAACCTCTTCTGTAGGCGTAGCGACTTTTTTCACTTTTCCCGCTAGTTCCGTAGTAGCCGGTAAAAACTTTTCCTCAACCAGTTGGCCGAAAGTATCGTTGTCTACCGCTCCGCTCGCAGAAGACTGGCGAAGTTGCTCCCAGGCAGTATTGACTTTTAAAACTTCCGCGGTTAGCGATTTAATATCATCAATATATTTGCTGACAGCTTCTTTTTCTTTCTTCTCTGCCTCTTCTTTTGCTTTCTTTTCTTCTTCTACTTGTTTGTTAGCCTCGTCCAGCTTTTGCTTCGCCTCCGCATTTTTAGGTTCTTCAGCTACAGCAGCGGAGAAAGCCGTAACGGCATCGCTATATTTTTTATCAGTCAAAGCCTTATTGCCGGTGTCCATACTTTCTTTAAACTTTGCTGATGTACACCCGGATAAAATGAATAGCAGTACAATCGAACCAATAAGCAATTTCTTCATAACAAACCACTCCCTCTGTAATATATATGCAAACAAATAATATACTAGCATCATTTTCCAATAAAGTCATGTAAAATTTTGTATGATAAACAAGTAAATTGTCGAACATTGCAAACAACTGACGAAACCAAATTCCTTCGGGAAAATTATGACAACCTGTCAAAAAACCTGCGAAAAATTAATGTTTACGCGAAAAAGCAATAGCACGGCTTCCTGCGCACATTTCATGAAATTCCAAAAAGACCGTTTCCGCCGCTTCTTGGCAGAACGGTCTTTTTTATAAACAAGCTTGACCTTATCGCAGCGTCAACCTTTATTGTTAGGGAAACAAAGGAGGAACAACGATGCCGAACCATGATGAGATCTATAAAAATGAAGCTGAAACGTATCACCGATTAATTTCCAGGCAGCCTGACTTAACCGGATACTTTGAAGATATTAGGGGATTTAAGGGACTCGATATTATCGATCTGGGAGCAGGTTCGGGGAGAGTGACAACTCTACTAGCCCCACATGCAAAATCAATCATCGCTTTAGATGCTTCAGAAGCCATGCTTCGTATCACTGCAGAGCGCTTGGAAAAAGCCGGATGCACGAACTGGTCCACTCAAACAGCCGACCATAGAAGGCTCCCTCTAAAAAGCGCAAGCGCAGATTTGATAGTAGCTGGCTGGACTATATCATATTTAACGAATACAGACGTTCCGAACTGGAAACAAAACATCCGCGAGATTATGGCAGAAATCATGCGGGTCCTTCGCCCCAATGGCACGGTCGTTATTTTGGAGACTATGGGTACAGGAACGGAGACGCCAAACCCGCCCCAATTTCTGGAACAATACTATAAAACATTAGTTGAAGAGTATGGGTTCCAGCACAAATGGATAAGAACTGATTATCATTTTGAAAGTATTCATGAAGCCGAAGAACTAACCGGATTTTTCTTTGGAAAAGAACTGGCTGCCAGAGTTGTTGAAGAAAGTCTCGTATGTTTGCCGGAATGTGCGGGCATCTGGTGGCTTCAGCTGTAGTTCCACGCTATGATGGAATGAGGCTTCCGGCCGATAGTACACTGCGCCGTTTCGCGAAGAAAACCTGCAAAAGTGCATCTTTTTGCCCGTTGATACACCGACCACGAAACAATTCCTGCAATTGTGCAGGCTTTTCACCGATCCCATGGGCTCGGGTTCATTTCTTTCTAAAATTCCTGCACAATCGCAGGTTTTTCACCAAAATGAACCATTTTCACAGAAATTCCTGTACTTTCGCAGGTTTTCTCCCCGTTCTCGCCCTGCTTTTGTGAAGCTTCCGGTCTCGACTATTTTCACAAACAATTTCAATTGTGAATGGGTCATAACAAATTTGTTATCTCCCCGATAATAAACATTCATTTTATTTATTTTAAAAGTCGTTGTATCATGTTTTAAGAAATAAAACGACAACAGGAGTTGAAGAACATGCCGCAACTTTCGCGAACACGTACAACTGTTTATTTATTGTTTCTTGTTATTATGTGGGGAGTCAACTGGCCGCTTTCCAAATATGCGCTCGAATTCACGCCTCCGTTGCTTTTTGCAGGTTTGCGGACGTTGATAGGCGGGCTTTTATTAGTTTTCTTCGCTCTGCCCCGTTACAAAAGGCTTGCTCTGAAAAATACTTGGCACATCTATCTCATCTCCTCCGTGCTGAACATTATTTTATATTACGGCTTTCAAACCGTAGGGCTGAAATTTCTGCCCGCAGGGCTTTTTGCAGCGATCGTTTTCCTTCAACCCGTGCTCCTGGGCCTCTGCTCTTGGTTGTGGCTGGGGGAAGAAATGTACGGTTTGAAAATCATCGGCTTGATTGTCGGCTTTATCGGAGTCGCCGCCATCAGCGTAAGCGGGGGTTCCGGCCATATTTCGGCTGCCGGGATTTTGCTTGCCATCGGCAGCGCGATTAGTTGGGCTCTCGGCACCGTATATACGAAGAAAACGGCAGCCCGGGTAGACGCCATCTGGATGGTTGCCGTGCAGATTACCGTTGGGGGCATCGTCTTAATAATTACCGGATCTTTCACTGAAAGCTGGTCCGCTATCGTTTGGACAACGCCGTTCATATCGACGCTGCTGTTTATTTCGATTTTCGTCATAGCCTTAGGCTGGCTTGTTTACTTCAGACTTGTCAATTCGGGCGAAGCAAGCAAGGTGGGTTCATTTACTTTTCTGATCCCGCTCATTGCGATTATGATCAGCGTCCTCTTTTTCGATGAAACGATTACGTTTAAACTGGTGGCGGGGCTCGTTCTGATTGTGTCCAGCATAGTCCTCGTTAACACTAAGCCGAAATCGTTGCGCAGGACAGGACATGTATAGTGCATAGAGGTTTATCTCATTGGCATATATCCTTCAGTTTGGCAACCACCCGATACGTCCCACGCATGGGCTCATAGCCTAGGCGGCGATTGATCCGCAAAATGGGCTCGTTCGTGGATTCATTGTCCGTGCGGATATAGGCGGCATTTCGCTGCTTGGCAAGAAGTATGGCTTTCATTTTCAGAGCCAGAGCAATTTTACGGCCGCGGTAGTCTCTGCCCACACCGGTATATTCGTGGTACATGCCGTTTGTCAACTTATTGTGCAGAACATTGGATACACCTACAAATTTGTCGCGATCTGCTGCAATGATGACTTGATCCGGGGCATAGCCGTCAACCATCAGGTACCATTTTCGCCATTCGTCGATGACGGGAACCTCTCCGGTAAACCCGGGTATATCCACCAGGGTCTCTTTGTACAGCTCATAAAGCTTCTGCTCGCTCTCCTCGCCCGCCTCATCCGCTAACGTCGTGAATCGCAAACCTTCGCTCTCCAGCGCTCGAATAACACCATCATCGCAGACGCCCACCAGGTCGGCCTTCTCCAAGTTAAGCACCGATTGAAAATAATGCCGTTCAACTTGAAACCCTCTATGTTCAGCAAATTGAAGCGACTCCGGGCTGTCATCCCAAACCTCCGTAACGAGTGTTGTCGCCCCAAGCCGGCTGCCCCAATCTGCAGCATGCCGAAAGAGAAGCCGCCCAACGCCCTGCTCGCGGTATCGTTCATCCACGACAAGCGTGTTATTGAGATACCCCGGTTCCGTCCAGGGCGCCCGCCAAGACCACACGTAACCTACGATAGCGCCTTGATCGGTAACCGCCACTTGCCGGGTACGGTCATATCCTGCGAGCAGCCCATTTTGATCCATATAGGTATGGCCTACTTCAAAAAGCTTTGCATCATCTTCCTCAAGCCTCTCCGCCGTCGTCGGCTCTGACCAGTGAGTATTCAACAGTTTGGCCAAATCGGCATAATCGTCCGGCAACCGTAAAACCCTTAGTACAATAGACATTCCGCGACCTCTCCCTACAACAAATTTTATCGTGATAATCATACCAAAAAATACCATTCACTTAGTATGTAGAGTTTAAGTAAAACAATGATTACGTTAGGCTGCACGGCAAGGAAATTGGCTTTTCTTGTCGAAAGCTTTAATGGTTGAAGAATTTTCCCAGTCCTTATGAAACGAATACAATAGGAGGCATATAAGCGTATGGCTTTTACAATAAATAATCTGAAAAATAACGGCAACATCGTCGTCAAAGAGCAGTTGGGCGGGTTTACGGTACTGGAGTATATCGAGGATTTGAGCTGTACGTCCCTTGCGGACGCAGAAGCCAACTATTTTATGAGCAGAAGCAACATGCGCAAAAAGCAGCTTATGATCGAGCTCAACAACAACGAGATCATGATGAGCGCGGGAGCCATGCAGTATATGGTCGGTAACATTGAGATGACTTCAGGCATAAAAGGCGTGGGCGGGTTAATGCGAAATTTGGTAGCCAGTGCGGTGACCGGAACTAGCGCCGTCAAGCCTGTCTACAAAGGCACAGGTACCATTATGCTGGAGACCACCTATAAATATTTGTGGTTAATTGATGTCGACAATGATCACATTGTTGTAGAGGACGGCATGTTTTTAGCTTGCGAAACGTCGCTGAACGTATCGGTAAGCGCGCGCAAAACCCTTTCCTCCGCCGCTCTCGGCAAAGAAGGCTTGTTCAATTTGAGCGCCAAAGGCAAAGGGATACTGGCGCTGGAGGCGCCGATCCCGGCCGAAGAAGCAGTCGTCGTGGAATTGCACAACGATGTGCTGAAGGTGGACGGCAACTTCGCGCTAATGTGGTCCGACTCCTTGGAATTTACCGTCGAAAAATCCGGCAAAAGCATGCTGGGATCGGCTGTTTCGGGCGAGGGGCTGGTCAATGTGTACAGAGGAACCGGCATGGTCTGGCTGGCGCCGCTAATGGATTACAAAGCCGCTCCCTCCCCAGCCGCCTCCAGGCAATAGCATATTGGCAGCAGGTCGGCCGGACATCGGCGAAGCATTGAAAAAGGCAGTTAAGAACCGGCGGACCAGTTTAACTGCCTTAATTATTCATGTGGTTGACGACCGTCATGCGGCGCCACACCACGCGCTGGGAGCTGCGCGCCGCTATCGTTCCCGGTTAGTTCTTAAATTCGAAAATCTCATCAGCAGCTTGATGATACCCGCCTGATTTTTGAAAAGATTCCTTCATATTTGCAGCAGTTTTCTTGAAGGATGGGTGGCTTAACACATGTTCTACGGCTTCATGCAGCCCATTTGCAGTCAAGCTTTGCATTTGTAATTGAATGCCTGCTCCGAGATTGGCGACTTGTCCCGCAATTATCGGCTGATCCGCGCTTTGATGGGATTACAATGAGCGGAACCCCGTAATAGAGACCTTCATTAGTACTGTTCATTCCACCATGTGTAATAAATAATTTAGTGTACTGCAGTACATCAGTTTGTGGAACATAATTTTTTACGATGAAGTTTTCAGGAATTTCCCCTAAATCAGAAATTTGGGTTCTATTCCCAATAGACATGACAATCGTATGATCAGTGTTCCCCAAAGCCTCAAAACAAAGCTTATAGAAATCAATTGCTTGGTTAAAAACTGTGCCCAGTGAAATGTAAATTGGGTTTTTCCCCGTGATTGCAGTAAAGTCGAAGCTTTCTTGAGTTAATCGCGAAGAGATGGATGGACCTACAAATTTATAAGTCTGGTCGAATGTTTCTCCATAAGGCTGAAACTCCCTTGTTGTATAAACGATTGTAAGCGGTGCAGGATTACAAAACACTTCGTAAGGAGAATGGATCTCCACATCGTATTTTTCCTTCAGCATTTCCGTCAGGCTTTGGAATCTATCGGTTATAGGTTTAACGATGTCCGCAGGGACCTTTATGGAAAATTGCTCCAAAATCTTATCGAATGATTCTTTTGTCTGCGCAAAAGAAGTACAGGAGTTGATAGCAGGAAGCTTAAGAATTTGAGCAAGCAAACGTCCGCAACCAAACATGGAATCATGGATGATGTAATCAAAATGCTCTCCTTTGATCTGTTCAAGAACGCTTGGTATGACTATATCCGCTGTAAGTAACAGACCGTTGACTCTTTCGAGTAAATAATCTCTTCCGCCTGAGATAAAGGCTTTTATAAATTTTTGATCGTCAAATGTTCGTACTGAAGCTCCCGTCTTCTCAATACGCTCCCGAAAAGCTTCTATAGAAAAGTACACTACCTCTTCCCCACGCGAAATAAGCTCTTGCACAACTGCAATAGTTGGATTGATATGTCCCTCTGATCCGCCATTAATAAATAAAACACGCGCCATTTCTACCACTCCCTAGGTACCATCGCTCGAATCAAATAATGGAATCAAGTTTATCATAGTACAATATTTGAAAATTTCAAAACTTTAGGCCCTTTAGCGTAACAAATCCTTATGGCCTCCCCTCCGCCTGCGCGATCATACGATATCCGTGCCGACTGATAAAAATCAACATCATACGCGGAGAATCGGCAAAACCGCCATTCTACTGTCCAATGCTCCAACATTCGGAAAAAACACATCTGCTTGGCAGCGCGGAGAAAGCCTGCAAAAGTGCAGCCGAACCCAAAACCCTGAAACCCGCGCTTCGCTGCCGATCCGTTACGCCCAGGTAAGTAACTGAAAGAAATTTCAGCTCTTATGCTCGGTCCCGGCAGAGGTTATAATGAAGCTAATCCAAGGTTGGGAGGCCAAATGATGAAAGTAATGCCGCTTGAGAAACGAGGAATATCGGACAGCCGGATCGTCTTCGGATGTATGGGGCTGGGCGGAGATTGGAATTATGAACCTTATACGCAGGAAGACGTCAAAGTCGCTGAGCAGGCCGTAGAAGCGGCGCTATCCTCGGGAATCACGATGTTCGATCATGCCGATATTTATAAGATGGGCAAAGCCGAGGCTGTGTTCGGGCAAATTTTGAAAAACAGGCCGGAGCTCCGGGAACGGATCGTCTTGCAGTCCAAATGCGGGATTCGCTTTACGGACGGCGTGCTGCCTCAGCGCTACGATTTTTCGAAGAGCCATATTTTGAGCTCGGTGGACAGCATTCTGGAGCGGCTCGGCATCGAATATCTCGACGTGCTTTTGCTGCACCGCCCCGATCCGCTGATGGAGCCTGACGAAGTGGCGGAAGCGTTCACACAGCTGAAAACGTCCGGCAAAGTGCGGCACTTCGGCATTTCCAATATGACTGCCGCGCAAATCCGCTTCCTGCAAAAGTCGATCGAGCAGCCGCTCGTCGTCAACCAGTTGGAGCTGCATCTGGCGAGGCTGGACTGGCTCGACCAGGGCATTCTCGTCAACCGCGCCGAAGGGTCCGGCTTGAACTTCGATGACGGCATCATCCAGCACTGCCAGATGGAGGATATCCAGCTTCAGGCCTGGGGGCCGCTCTCGCAAGGCCGCTTCACCGGCAAAAGCCTCGAAGGCGCTTCCGAAGAAGTGAAACAGACCGCCGCGCTCATCTCCAAGCTGGCGCAGGAAAAAGAGACGACGCCGGAAGCGATTCTGCTCGGCTGGCTGATGAAGCATCCGGCCAAAATCCAGCCGGTGATCGGGACATCTTCGGCGGAGCGCGTGCTCGCCTGCCGGGACGCTGTCCGCCAATCGGAGCTCATGACCCGCGAAGAATGGTACGAACTGTATACAAGCTCAAGAGGCCGCAAAGTGCCATAACCCGGAAAGCCAAGCCGCATAACGATGCTCTCTTAACCCGCCTGCACATGCACGGCGGGTTTAATTGCGTGCAGATGGCCGGCCTGCAGCACTTCCGCCTCAAATGTTCATTTCTGCGGTTGACACATTAAGTTCAATTGACCGCCACTTTTACCATAATTATAATAACATTGTAAAATGTTTCAAATAAGACAAATAAGCTGCATGTAACATTATTACATTGAATATTATTCAGAAAGGAGGATTAGCTCTACAAGCCAAACAACCGTTGTGCCAGCCCGCCCGCTTGAGCTCTGCACTGGCAAGCCGCGATTGACAAAAATCCTACATGAACAATAGGAGGTATTATGATGAATATGAATGGACATTCAGAAGCAAACGTACAGGTCGCCGCGCTTAACATTCCCCCTAGAGGTTTGTTTGAAGCGGAAACCCCCTTTCATTGGTACAAGGAAATGAGAGAGAATGGCCCTGTCTGTTTTGATCCCGAGCGAAATTGCTGGGACGTTTTTCTTTATGACGATGTGAAAACGATTCTTGCGAACTACGAAGCTTTTAGCTCCGCCAACATTCCCGGACTGTCCGGATCCTCCATCCTTTCCATGGATCCTCCAAAGCACAAGCTGTACCGGGCTATCGTGAGCAAAGCTTTTACTCCCAAAGCCGTTGAAGATTTAGCGCCGCGCATTCAGGAGCTTACTGACGAGTTGCTTGATGAAATTGAAGCACAGGGAGAAATGGACGCTATCGCGAGCCTGTCTTTTCCGCTGCCTGTCATTATCATTGCCGAGCTGCTCGGGGTGCCTCGAAGCGGCCGGGACCAGTTCAAGCTCTGGTCTGACGAGGCTATAAGAGGAATCGACGTTGAACATGGGGAGACACGGGAACAGTATGCGGAAAATAAGATCAAAAACCGGTTGGCACTGAGTGAGTATTTCAAAGAAATTATTGAAGAAAAACGGAAAAATCCCGGCAATGACCTGGTTTCTGCCTTGCTTGCGGCCAAAGTGGAAGAACAATCCTTAAACTTGCCGGAGCTGATGGAATTTTGCCGTCTTCTCCTCATAGCCGGAAACGAAACAACGACAAACCTAATCGGTAACGCAATAGTTTGCTTTGCGGAGCATCCGGACAGTCAAAAGCAAATACGCGAAGATTTGTCTCTATTGCCTAATGCCATTGAAGAAGTCCTCCGATATCGTTCGCCGATACAATCGATAACACGCCGATGCAGCAAAAATACTAAAATAGCGGGACAAACGATCCGCGCAGAGGATACCGTTGTCTTGTGGTCCGGATCGGCCAACCACGACGACCGTCAATTCGAGCAGGCGAATCAATTCAACATCTTCCGTTCGCCGAATCCTCACATCGCTTTTGGAAACGGCATCCACTTCTGTCTCGGAGCTCCGTTGTCCCGCTTGGAAGCCCGGATTGCTTTGACGCAGGTTTTCACGAGATTTTCGGCCTTCACCGCAAAAGAAGGAGTGTCGTTCACCCCTGCCAAAGACCCGCTCATTTACGGCTACAAAAGCATACCTATTACTTTCCAAAAGTAACAGCAAGAACGAAATCACTCTGCGGATGAAAGAAAGCCTGCAAATGTGCAGGCTTTTTGCTCGTCCGTGGGCCGGGCGCGCAATATTCCTGCAAATGTGCAGGCTTTTTAGCTGCTGCGCGAGCTCGGGCCCATTTTTATCGAAAATTCCTGCACTTTTGCAGGTTTTTCCTTCGACCTGGCCTGTCGAGCCGCCTGATGGCCGCTCGCCGCCGTGCAGCGCCGCCACTCCGTACGCCGGGAGAGCCCCCCTACAAGCTAAATGCCGGGAATCGGCGCGCGCTTGTGCTCCGTTTTCAAATACTGCTTCTCCAGCTTCTCTTGAACGGCCGGATCGATTTGCTTGCCCTCCAAGTAGTCGCTGTTGTCGCCGTATGTAATGCCCAGCTCGTTCTCGTCGGTCTGCCCTTCCCACAGCCCGGCGGTCGGCGCTTTGTCGAGCACGCTTTGCGGGACGCCCAGCTTGGCTGCCAAGGAGCGAACCTGCCGCTTGTTCAGCGTGCTGAGCGGAGTAATATCTACCGCACCGTCGCCGTATTTGGTGAAAAAGCCGGTGATCGCCTCGGAAGCGTGATCGGTGCCGACAACGATAAGCCCCAGTTCAAAAGCGAGCGCATACTGCATCACCATGCGCGTTCTCGCTTTCACATTGCCTTTGCCGCCGCGGCTGATGTGCTGGTGAACGCCGATATGCTTCAGCCCGTATTCGACTTCGATGGCAATTTCATCGACAGCTTCCTGGATGTTGTTTTCGATCTGATATTTCAGGTCGAACGCCTTGGCCACCGCGTAGCTGTCCTCGATATCGACCTGCTCGCCGTAAGGCTGGAACACGCCGACGGTTTTGTACTCGGTGCCGCTCTCCTCGGTCAGTTCGTCCGTCGCCTTCTTGCAAAGACCTGTGGCTACGGCGCTGTCAATGCCGCCGCTGATCGCGATCAGAAGGCCGCGCGCGTTCGCGCCTTTTACATATTCCTTCAGAAAATCGACCCGTTTGCGGATTTCCGCATCGATATCGATCTCCGGCTTAACGCCCAGTTTCGCAATGATTTCCTGCTGCAAGCTCATGACTCTCTCCACCTTGTCTTTGGTATTTGAACAAAGAGCCCACACTTGCAAGTACCTGCAATGCGGGCTTTCTGCCTCATGTTGATATGAGATTATTTCATTTATTTGCAGTATTCGTTGAAAGCCCCGCTCAAGTCGCCGGCGATCATCTCCGCGGAACGGTCTTCGATTTGGTGGCGTTGGATAAAATGCACCAGCTCGCCGTTTTTGAACAGAGCGATGGATGGCGAAGACGGCGGATACGGCGCCAAATATTCGCGCGCTTTGGCCGTTGCGTCTTTCTCCTGGCCTGCGAACACGGTGTACGTATAAGTCGGCAGCGCATCGTTTTGCAGCGCCTTGGCTACGCCAGGGCGGCATTGTCCGGCGGCACAGCCGCACACGGAGTTGATGACGAGCAGCATCGTGCCGTCTTTGGAGCTTTCAATTGCCTGATCGACCTGTTCGGGAGTCAGCAGTTCCGTAATGCCCAGACGAGTCAAATCTTCTCTCATCGGTTTAACCATATCTTTCATGTAAGAATCAAAAGACATTGCCATATGTTCCACCCCTTGGATTTTGATGTAGTAAACATGCTTATTAAGTCATATTATACATCCGTACGCATGGAAAGCAAAGCGCGAAAACGCCCCATAACGAGCTAAAAGCCTCCCGGAATCATAAATTCCGGAAGGCGCTGCCTGCAGTCGGGCCAAAAACTTAATTGTAACCGCTATCACGAAAGATGCAAATTATTTTGTTCAGCCGTACTGTCTGCATGTTTGTTCATTTTTTTCAAATCGATCGGTTCCAGCTTGTCAACGATGAGCAGGAATGCAATGCCGCCACCAACAGCGACCGCCGCTGTATAATACATGGCCCCGTGAAAATTGCCTGTTCGCTGGATCAATGCGCCGATAACAATCGGGCTGATAATCCCCGACAAATTACCGCACAAATTCAATACGCCGCCAACCGTACCCACCATCTTTTTCGGCAGCACATCCCCCAGCGCTACCCAGCCCATATTGGAGTAAGCATTGGCGAAAAAAGCAAGCGAGAGAATAACGACAGCAGCTGCCGGCTGATTTTCAAAAAAGTTGGCGAAGGCTAAAAGCCCCGTTAAAATCATTCCCGAAACCATCAACACTTTGCGCGCAAATGTGGTCGTTTTCCCTTTTTTCAATAAATAATCGCTGGAAAAACCGCCGAACAACACTCCGGCCATCGCCATTAAATAAGGCAGCACGGCCGCGAACCCGGCTTTGTTGATCGGCAGATGCAGCCCTTTTTCCAAATAGACCATAAACCATGTCAAAAAGAAATATAACGTGGAAGAAGCGGCAAATTGCGCGATGAAAATTCCCCAAACCCTGCGCTGTTTAATGACATACATCACTTCGCTCCATGAAGACTTCTGCCCACGGCTGGAAACTTTGGAATCGAAGCCGCCGTTGTTTCGGATATACTCCAGCTCCTGCTCGTTAGCGCGCTTGCTCTCCTGCGGATCTCTGTACAAAATGATCCAGAAAACACCGAAGATGATGCCTGCCGCCCCGGTCGCGTAAAATACCGATTCCCAGTTGAATTTGGCAATGATCAAAGCGAGCGCGGGGGTAAAAATCGCCAGCCCGATATATTGCGCTGAGGAATAAATGCTTACGGCTCTGGCGCGTTCACGATTCGGAAACCACGACGTAACGATTTTGGTGTTGCTCGGATAGGCCGGCGCTTCCGTAAGCCCGATCAGCATGCGGCAAATGAACAGCATCGCAAATGACGCGCCGGTGCTGGCAAAAATATTGTGCGAGCTGAAAGCCATAACAAAAGTGAACACGCTCCACAAAATAATCGCCCACCCATAGAGCATTCGGGGACCGATCCGATCCAGCAGCCAGCCCACGGGAACCTGGGCGGCAGCGTACGCCCAGGTGAAAGCGGAGAACAGGAAGCCGAGCTCGGTAGCACTTAAGCCAAGCTCTTTTTGAATCGTGGAGCCTGCCACGGACAAGTTGGCCCGATCCATATAGTTAATGGCTACGGCAATAAATAGAAGAACTAATATAAAAAATCGGACTCTCGTAGGCTTGTTTTGCGAAATCATACATAACCCCTTCTTTCTGTACGGTTAATTAATGACGTTAAAATTACGGCTTTGCCGCCGTTCCGTCCGGCATACGCGCCAGCGTCCACTCCGGTATCGTGCCTTGGCACGGGTATTTCGCCGCCTCTTCTTCATCGAGATCGATGCCGAGCCCCGGCAGATCATTGACATAAGCATATCCGTTCTTGACAGTCGGACAGCCCGGGAATACGGTCTGCAGCTGCTCGTTAAGCGGCGTCCACTCCTGGATGCCGAAGTTCGGCGAGCTTACGGACAAATGCAGGTTCGCCGCCACGCCGACAGGCGAAATGTCCCCGGGACCGTGCCACGCCGTCCGCACGCCGTAGAACTCTCCGAACACGGCCAGTTTTTTCGCCGGCGTAATTCCGCCGATCGCGCTGACGTGTGCGCGTATAAAATCAATCTGACGGCTCGCGATAAGCGGCTTCCACTCGTTCACATTCGTAAACAGTTCCCCCATAGCGATCGGCGTACTCGTCTGCTGCCGGATCATGCCGATCCAGTCCAGATTTTCGGGCGAAGTCGGATCTTCCAGGTAAAAAAGATGGTACGGTTCCAGCTTCTTGGCCAATCTGACGGCTTCAATAGGAGCGATTCTTTCATGGATGTCATGAATCAGTTCAATGTTGTAACCGAGCTTGGCGCGAAGGTGCTTAAACAAGCTTTCGATGCTCTTCGCATACGCTTCCGGATCGAAATAGACCCCTTTTTGCAAATTGTCCGGCGAATGCTTCGGCTTCAAGTTATCGGCCCGCGAAATGACGCTGGCGATCAGCCGCGTATCCTCGGTGCCGCTCCCGCCGTACATGCCCATCTGCACGCGGAGGTGCTGGTACCCCTCGTCCATTAACTTTCTGGCGTTCTGCTCCACTTCGACTTCATTGCTTCCGTCAACATGGCGGTACAACGCAATCCCGTCGCGGCATTTGCCGCCCAGTAGCTCATACACCGGCAGGCCCGCCACTTTGCCTTTAAGATCCCAGAGGGCCATATCGACGCCGGACAGCGCGTTGTTCATAATCGGCCCGTTCCTCCAATACCCGCTAACGCTCGCGCTCTGCCATATATCCTCTATTCTTGCCGGATCCTTGCCGATCAAAAACGGCCTCAAGTAATCTTCAATCGCCGATTTCACCGCATATATCCGTTGGGTAAAAGTGGCGCACCCCAGTCCGTACAATCCTTTCTCGTTCGTCTCGATTTTTACGACGACCAGATCGATGCCGCCCGGAGCGGTTAAAATCACTTTTACATCTTGTATAATCAAGTTCCTCATCCCGGTACCATCCTTTTAACCGCACACTCAACTTGTCAGTTGTCCTACATGTAACCGGACAAATAAACGAAGCCTGCCTGCGGCTTTTATTTATTTGTTTTAATGATTTGCTTCATCTTGGTGACATTGCCTTCCATCGCTTCCTTGAGTATACGCTGGGCGGTGGCGCTGTCCCTTTTTTGAATCGCTCTCAAAATGTTGATATGCGTCTCGATGCTTTCGATCGTAACGCCAAAAACCCTGTTCAGCTCTTCCAAATAAAAATAATAAATATTTCGGATTCCCTGGGTCACTTTATAAAAAACGTCGTTCTTCGAAGCTTTAGCTATGGAGAGATGAAAATCGAAATCGGCTTCCGTATACTTCTTGTAATTGTTCCTGTTGTTAATCATTTCGTTTAACGTACGCTCGATTTCCTGAAAGTCTTCCTCCGTCCCGTGCAGCGCGGCGAGCTCTACGCTTTTGAATTCCACAGTTTGGCGAAACTCCATCATATCCAAAAATTCTTTCTCGCTCAGGCGCATAATCGGCGCCGAATCGATAAGCGTATACTCGCTGGGCACTTCGGAGACAAACGTTCCTTTGCCTTGATAAGTCGCTACAATGCCCATATCCCGCAGCTTTTGAATGGCGCTCCTGACGCTGACTCTGCTCACCTCGAACATGTCGCAAAGCTTGCTTTCGGACGGAATTTTGCTGCCCACTTTCCATTGTCCGCTGCGGATATGCTCATTCATTTGCTCGAATACGCTGTTTACAATATTATTTTTTTGAATGGACTTTATGCTCATGCGCGAACCCTCTTCCAAACATGTCATACAGGTAGCTTCAATTATATAACACGTTTTGAAATCCGTAAACGGTTTCACGCAGCCCGGTTTGCAAATGGCCCTGCGCTACCGGCCGAGCCAGCCTCCGTCGACGGCAAGCAAATGCCCGTGAATATAAGCGGCAGCGTCGGAAGCGAGAAAAACCGCCGGACCTTTGAAATCGTCAGGATCGCCCCATCGCCCCGCAGGAATTCGTTCCAAAATTTGCCGGCTCCGGACAGGATCGTTGATCAGAGCCTCATTCATGTCCGTAGCAATGTACCCCGGTACGATTGCGTTCACATTTACCCCCTGTGAAGACCATTCGTTGGCCAGCGCTTTGGTCAATTGCGCTACAGCTCCTTTGGCCGAGGCGTAGGCCGGAACCGTAATACCGCCTTGAAAAGAGGCAAGCGAGGCGATGTTAATAATTTTTCCGCTTTTTTGGGCGACCATATGCCGGCCCGCTTGCTGACACAGCACCCAAACCGCTTTCAAATTGACTTGCAGCACGGCGTCCCAGTCTTCTTCGGAAAAAGTGACAGCAGGCGAACGGCGCTGTATGCCCGCGTTATTAACAAGAATATCGATGCTGCCAAATTTCTTCAGAACCGTCGGCACGGCTTCTTTCACCTGCTGCATGTCGCTCATGTCGCAAGGAATGATCTCGCATTTGACGCCCAACCGCTCGATTTCCCGTTTGACCTCGTCCTGCTCGGGAGAACGTTGGAGCAATGCGATATCCGCTCCCGCCTCCGCCATGCCGAGAGCTATGGACCTGCCGATGCCGCGGGTGCCTCCGGTGATGGCGGCCGTTTTGCCTTTTAGGCTCAATAACATGTCGAATCCCCTCCTGTTGTTTACGGATGAAACAATACTTTCAACGAAATCTCGGTATTCTCCATGTATTCAAATCCTTGTTGGATCTGCTCTAGCGGAAGCTTGTGGGAAATCAAAGGGGCTACGTCAATGATTTTCCGCTCCATCAGCCGGATCGCTGCGGCAAAATCGCTCGAATTGGCGCATCTTGTCGTCGTTAAACCTATTTCCCGGAAATGCATCGCAGCCAAATCAACGGCGGGCGCCTGTTTGTACACGCTGACAACAACCGCTTTGCCTTGAAACTTAATACATTCAATCATTTGTTTCGCTGTGATTTGCGTGCCTGCGACTTCAAATACGACATCGGCCCCGACGCCCTTCGTATGGGCAAGGACGACTTCTTTGATATCGGTCTGTTTGGCGTCAATTGCCGTAAAACCCATTTGCCTGGCGATTTCCAGACGATAGGGGCTAATATCCGAAATGAAAATTTCACCGGCGCCGGCCTGTCTGGCTACCAAACCGATCAGCAAGCCGATTGGCCCTGCTCCCAAAATAGCTACGCTGTCTCCGATTTTTAAATCCGAGCGCCGCACCGTATGAACGGCCACAGCTAGCGGTTCGGTCAGCGCCGCCTCGGCGTCGGACACATTATCCGGCAGACGGTGAAGCCGGTTAACTGGAACCGCTACGTATTCGGCGAACCCTCCATCCCTGTCTATGCCGATACATCTCAAAACGGCGCACACATGATATTGGCCGGCCCGGCAAGCCGCACATGTCCCGCAAGTCAAATAAGGCTCGACGGTAACCCGGTAACCCGGCTGAAAATCATCGCTGCCGACGACCTTTTCAACCGTTCCGCTGAATTCGTGCCCCATTACCAAAGGCGCCTTGGCCCGGGGATGCTTGCCGGCATAGATCATCATATCCGTGCCGCAAATTCCCGCATAAGCTACCTTGATTAGCGCTTCGCCCTCCTGCACAACCGGAATCTCGACGGATGCCGGCTGCACCTGTTTCTCGGCGACATACATACCTGCTTTCATGTCTATTCCTCCACTCCAAACTTGTCATACAAATTTACTTTAACTTGTCATACAACTATTCTACTCCATTTCCCCTCACCTGTAAACGCTTTATTTATTTAATTGCCGTTTGCCCAAATAGTTGGCCGAAAAAAACGCTCCGCCCGCGTTAGCCCATCACTGGCTGCACACCGTGCAAGAACTAGCTCAGACAGCCTGTACACCATGCAGAAAAAAGCTTAGACAGCCCGTCCACCGAGCAGAAAACAACTCAACCAGCCGCTGGATCGGCAGCTGACAAAACCGTGCGCAGCTCCCAGCGTGCGGTGTTTCGCTGCATGACTTCAGTCGCTCGTCCACACTCCCACGGAGCCGCAGCCTGAAAACCTGCAAAAGTACATCTTTTTGCCCCTTGAATGCCCTCGCCTCGAAAAATTGCTGCAAATCTGCAGGCTTTCCACTCAAACTTAGGGTTCAGCCCCTTATGTTTGATAAATTCCTGTACATTTGCAGGCTTTGCTCCCAAATGAACCGATTCTTTCGAAAAGCCTGCACTTTCGCAGGTTTTATGCGCTGCCGCGGGGTTGGCATTCGCGAACAAGCCGCTTTGCGAACGGCTCGGCGCACAGCTCCCAGCGCGCGGCGTTGCGCTGCATGACGGCGGTCAGTCGACCACAACAGTAGTTTGCTGCATCCACACCTCTGCTTTTGCTACAGCAGCAGCCTCCCGCTGCCCCAAAACTTAAGGGTGTACAAAAAAAGCGAAAGCTACGCTTCCGCCTCGTCGTCCTTTTTGCCGGAATCATCGCCCGGTTCGGCCTGCCCCAGCTTATATTCGTATGCCACATCTTTATCCGGATGCATGAAAATGCCGCTTTGCGGGGAGATGCCCTTTTCGAAATAGTCCCGGTTCTCGGCTGTCTGAAAGCCGATATCCTTGTAAGGATGCACCCAACCGTCGCCCGCCATGACGAACGGGTCGGTTTCCTTGCTCCAATTCTCTAACGGGGAATTAGCGGATTCGTAGTTATGGTCGCCGATGATGACCCCGTGCTCGTTGACAAAAGCTTCGCGCGGACCGCGGCCGTGCTCGAATTGCGGCAGGAAGTCGATCTCGAACGGATCGAGCCCGCCGCCCGGCTCTTCATGCTCCCGCCCGGCCGCCTTCGGCTTCCGTTGCTCCTGGTCGCTCATAGTGTCCTCCTAATCTGCGGGTTGGTTCGGGCCATCCAGCTTTTTATCGACAAAGCCTTCTTTGCCGAATTCAGCGGATTGCTTTTGCAGCTCCTTGTTTTGCTGCTCGTGCTGAACTTGTTCTTTGGAATCATTACGATTCATGCTCGGTCAGCTCCTTTCTGCTTGTATTATGTGTCATTGTTGGAAGAAGCATTCGGGTTGCAAGAATCCGGGCAAAAACCTGCTGCCGCTGGCCCTAACAAACGGATCGTACCGCGTTCAGCTCCCAGTGCCCGATGTTCCGCTGCATGACGGCGGGCGGTCTATCACATGCGCCCAATGTTGCGCCGAATCACGACAGGCGGTCGACCACTTGCGCCCAATGTTGCGCCGAATCACGACAGGCGGTCGACCACTTGCGCCCAATGTTGCGCCGAATCACGACAGGCGGTCGACCACTTGCGCCCAATGTTGCGCCGAATCACGACAGGCGGTCGACCACTTGCGCCCAATGTTGCGCCGAATCACGACAGGCGGTCGACCACTTGCGCCCAATGTTGCGCCGAATCACGACAGGCGGTCGACCACTTGCGCCCAATGTTGCGCCGAATCACGACAGGCGGTCGACCACTTGCGCCCAATGTTGCGCCGAATCACGACAGGCGGTCGACCACTTGCGCCCAATGTTGCGCCGAATCACGACAGGCGGTCGACCACTTGCGCCCAATGTTGCGCCGAATCACGACAGGCGGTCGACCACTTGCGCCCAATGTTGCGCCGAATCACGACAGGCGGTCGACCACTTGCGCCCAATGTTGCGCCGAATCACGACAGGCGGTCGACCACTTGCGCCCAATGTTGCGCCGAATCACGACAGGCGGTCGACCACTTGCGCCCAATGTTGCGCCGAATCACGACAGGCGGTCGACCACTTGCGCCCAATGTTGCGCCGAATCACGACAGGCGGTCGACCACTTGCGCCCAATGTTGCGCCGAATCACGACAGGCGGTCGACCACTTGCGCCCAATGTTGCGCCGAATCACGACAGGCGGTCGACCACTTGCGCCCAATGTTGCGCCGAATCACGACAGGCGGTCGACCACTTGCGCCCAATGTTGCGCCGAATCACGACAGGCGGTCGACCACTTGCGCCCAATGTTGCGCCGAATCACGACAGGCGGTCGACCACTTGCGCCCAATGTTGCGCCGAATCACGACAGGCGGTCGACCACTTGCGCCCAATGTTGCGCCGAATCACGACAGGCGGTCGACCACTTGCGAGGCATCTAAAGTACCCGACGACGGTTTTGGAGTGGTAACTTAAAATAGGCATTATATTGTGATTTTTTTCACATACGTACAGGAAAAACGGGTTTATACTAAAACCATAGAAGAGAGGAGCTGGTTCAAATGATGAAATGGCTAAGAGAAAATAAGTACGCGGCGATGCTGCTGACTCTCGTTCGATTGTATGTAGGTTGGGAATGGGTCACTGCAGGCTGGCACAAAATTACAGGGGAAAAAGCGTTCGACGCAGCCGGTTATCTGCAAGGCGCAGTTACGAAGCCGGTGCTGGCTGCGGGGACAACGGATCTTGTATACCCGAACTTCGTGGCTTTCGTCAAAGGTTTCGCTCTGCCGAACGTAGGCATTTTCAACTTCCTCGTGCCTTGGGGCGAACTGTTGGTCGGTCTGGGCCTTATACTTGGCGCATTGACGACCGCAGCGGTATTCTTCGGGCTGATTATGAACTGCATGTACATGTTTGCAGGCACCGTTAGCACGAACCCTTGGCTGATGCTTCTCGGATTCTTCATTATTGCGGCAGGCGCGAACGCAGGCAAATTCGGCGTGGACCACTTGATCCTCCCTTACATTCACAAATGGATCGACAAGTTGTTCGTGGCGCTGCATCTAAAACCTAAATTGAGATAAAAGAGGGGCTGTTGCCCCTTCTTTTTTTGTTAGCTGTCACTCCAGGAAGTGAAACGTGAACGAAGACTTGGTCAGTTTTTCAAATCGAAAGCCGTCCTCTTTCAACCGGCGGATGATCACGGGAAGCGCTTCGACGGTCGTCGTTTTGAAGGAACTGTCATGCATCAGGACGATGATGTTTTGCTTGCCCCGGCTTGCGCCCAGCACCGATGCGATAATCATGTCTTTATCCTGCACGGGAGCCGCCGCGTCCGTCGAGCTGACATTCCAGTCGAAGTACTGGTAGCCGTCTTCCTGCATCGCTTTGACGATTTGGCTCATGATGCCCCTTCCGCCCGCCTTCCGGCTCAAATGATTGTTCGAGCCCCCCGGAAACCGGATAATATCCGGCCGGTAGCCGACAGTCTCCTCCAGCAGCCGGTCCAATCGGCGGGCGTCATTTTTAAATGCCTCCACGGATCTATAGATCGACCTGTAGTTATGGGAAAACGTGTGATTGCCCAGTGCGTGCCCGTCTGCCGCAATTCTTTTGTAAAGCGCCCTCCCCTCGCCGCTGTCCGAACCGACAACGAAAAAGGTCGCCTGCACGCCATTGTTTTTCAAAATGCGCAAAATTTTGTCCGTGCTTTGAGAAGGGCCGTCGTCAAACGTTAAGAAGGCCGTTTTTTGCCGGGCATGGGGTGTCGGCGAGGCTATCGGAGGTTTGTTCCGGCGGACGCCCGAATAAAAATGCTGCCTCTCCACGATAGAGTCATCCTCAAAAGCTGCGGCGCCGGGAGTAGTCAGGGCTTTTGCCTGAGCCTGGGGAGAGGCCTTGATTACAGGGGTGCCTGACGCCTCCGGCCGATGCGGTCCTGCGCTGCACCCGGCGAAGCCCGCACCTGCTAACACAAGCACAGCGGCAAAAGCGGATCGAATCATTAATGCCCTTAATGCAGGAGCTTCACCCATAACCACTTCCCTCCCCCGATGGAAATACAACCATTCAACGTCCTTATTATGGCTATACTGTGCCTTCCGGGCTCTGGTAATTTTTTGAAAGGCGCTCCCTACCCTAATGTTTCGACAATTCCGTTCATTATTTCCCAGGAAATGCGCCGAAATGCCGCAAATCGCCGAATTCGACGAGGCCCCATTGCAAATTGTGCAATGGCAGGCAGCCTCTTAGGCGCTTTCGGCGCTGCTCGTTGCATAGCAAGCGAAGGGCAAGATCGCCATCGAGCTAAAAGATTTAATTTGTTTGGCATCCGAGGCGGCATTGGCTCAATAGCTTGACGCCGAAGATGGCAAAGCCATTCGATAAGTGGCACCTGCAGCCAAGGGGGCCTCAATTGGAGGCGCTTCCAAACGTGAAGCGGCTTGCCAAGCCGAAAAACCTGCGAAAGTGCAGGCTTTTACCGGGAAAGTGGCTCATTTTTGGGAAAAACCTGCAATTGTGCAGGAATTCCTGATCCAAATGGGTCTGAGCGCATCTATTCGCTGAAAAGCCTGCATTTTTGCAGGAATATCTCGTTACAAGCACCTCAACGAGCAAAAACCTGCACTTTTGCAGGCTTTCTGCACGTAACGCTACCAAACGGACAGACTCCAACCTAGCCTGCGAGTTTTTCGACAGTCTGATGCATTGCCAACCAGATGCACCCTCTCCTCGCCTGCGAGTTTTTCAAGCAGTCTGATTTTTGCAGGCAGGCTTTCTGCGCACGAGTGCGGTGCAGTCGATGCCTTAACAACGAAAGCCATGTGGTCGACCGACCGCCATCATGCTGTGCAACACCACGCGCTGGGAGCTGTGCACGATGCGAGCGCTACGTGTCTGAACGCGGCTTTATCGTTGCACATTTTACAACGCCGCGGCTGCGAAGCAAAAAGACCGTTATCGGCCAAGTGTTACCGGCTTCAAACGGTCTTCCATATTCGAGCGAGCACCCGTACAGTGCCGCTTTCAAGCTACTTTTTCGCTAAATGTATCGTCTCCTCGCTGTCATCCCAATGGATCCGGAGGTTAAAGCCGTCCTCATCCGCATAAGGCGTATCCAGCGTAGATGATCCGCTAATTTTCAAGTTTTTCAAGCGAGTGTCGCTTTCGCCGTGCTGCTTGAAATTTTTGCTGTCTTCGAAGGAGTAACGAACATTTACAGGCTGAGTTTCTTTGCCGGTATATTTGATGACGTATGATTGTTCATTTGAGGATGGACGAACAGAACAATCGACGCTCCAGGATGCGCTCTTGCCGCTAAAATTTGCCGGCTTGGAATTGGAGCAGCCTACCAGGCCTATTATACCGAATAGGATCAGGCACACGATCCATGGTCTCATAGCCGGGCCGATTACTCCCCGGCGCCGCCGTTCAGCTTTTCTTTCAACAGGCTGAGCTGCTCGTCGACTTTCGCTTGCTTAGCCGTGTCGACCGGCGTGTAGCTGCTGACAGTTCCGGCTGGGACGTACGGTTTGCGGGCGATTTCCGCTTCCACTTCCATCTGCATAATTTTTTCTTCCATGCGTTGGAAGCCGCGGGATGCGTTGCCGCTTTCGATCACACCGTTGTAAGATACTTGGGCCATTTGTTTTTTCGCTTTCGCCAATTGGGCGCGGGATACGAGCTCGTTGCGCTTGTTGCGCATTTTGTAGAACTCATCCTTCATTTCGTGCAGCTGCTGTGTCAGCTCATCCGCTTGGGCTTTGGAGCCGGCGTGCATTTCAGTGTACTCGACGATTTTTTCTTCGTGGTACAGCTTTTCTTCAAGGTTTTGACGGGCGAGCGCTTCCTGACCGTTTTTCAAAGCCACCGCCGCTTTCGCTTCGCGGTCGGCCGCAAGGCGGACGGACTCTTCCAGACGCTGCTTCAGCTTGCGCTCATTGGCGATTTGACGGGCAACTGTGACTTCGGCTTGAGCGATTTCCTGCTCCATATCGCGAAGGTACTGGTTCAGCATAACGATCGGATCTTCGATTTTGTCCAGTACCTCGTGAATCGATGCTTTTGTCATATCTTTCATTCTTGTAAATACTCCCATGGTTTACACGTCTCCTTTGTTTGGATCATTTTTATTTTCGTAACGAGCGACTTTCGCTCTTAATTCTTCGATTTCTTTTTGCAAAGCTTTTTTCTCGATATCTTTCATCATTTCATCGATGCTGCTCGATTTGTCGGGGGCACCGTAAGCGGGGTTATAAGCTCCTGCTCCTGCTGGTCCGGGTCCCGGCTCCGCATGAGGCTTATGGGGCGTGTAGCCTCCGTTGTAAGCATGTCTGCCGTAAGATCCGGCATAAGGATCGTAAGGCGGGTGGTCATATCCCGGCTCTTTGGGGATCACGATCGCAGCAATAAAGTAGATGAAGATAACGGTGCCTCCGGTGAAAAATGCCGTAATAATCACCAGCAGACGCAGCAGCGTCGCATCCACATTCATCGCCTCGGCGAGTCCGCCGCAAAGGCCGGTCACTTTCTTGTCTCTCCTTGAGCGATACAATTTGCCCATGTTGTTTTTATCCCTCCTGCTTCAGTTTATTGCGCAAAGCTTCCATCTCGGCGTCAACCGCCGGATTGCCGACAGAGTAATAGCTTTCGCGGCTCATTCGTCTTACGTCGCGGAGCGTTCTGGCATGAAGCTCCATATCGGATACACGCTCTTCCAAGCGTCCGAACATCCGCGGTGTCGCATCCTGCGTCATGCTGCCCATCCGGGCGTTCAGTCTTTGCTGCAGGCGGGCGGATTCCATTCTCGCCAAATAGTAGCTGCGTTTGTCTGCCACTTCCTTGTAATCGGCTTTCAGCTGCTGCAGTTCTTCATCCAGCTCGAGGATGGATTGCTTGGCCTGATCGTAAAGCTCGCGATACTGCTCGCTTTTCTCCTCGGCTTGCAGCTTCTCTTGAAGCACGATCCGGGCCATATGTTCTTCCCCGGCTTTCAAAGCCAGCATCGCTTGATGCTCGCGCTTTTCCTTCGTTTCCAACGCCGTTAAGTATTGCTGCCGCAGCGCGGCTGCGTGACTTACGCATTGCTGGTACAGCTTCTCGGATTGATGCAGCTGCTCGCGCTGCGCGGCCAAGTATTGGTCAATTAATCGAACCGGGTCTTCCGACCGCTCCAGATGCTCATTCAGCGTTGCCACGGTTATGTCTCTCATTCGCCTGATCAGGCTCATCTCGCATACCACCTTTTTCCATCACTGTATTTCGTAAAGCCGATTATATTCTCGCTCTTCCCGACAACATCGACACTCCGTAAGCGATCAATCCGATCGCCAGCAGGATGATCACCCATCCGGCCAGTTTTCCCAGCAGGATGACAATGCCCAGCGCTGCAATGATCCAACCTAGTTTGCTTCCGTTTTTGATGCCGACATAGCCGAGTCCGATCATAATAATCGGAACGACATAGCCCATTACCGAACCTATGACCGGTCCCAGGTGAACGCCGAGCTTATTCAGCAAAATCAGCGCTCCGAAAGCGATCAGCAGAGCCGCGAAACCTGTGTTTCTGTTCATTGCTTGTCACCGCCTTTCTTCTTGTGTATGGTTTCTCTCGTTCATGTCTTTATTTTAGGCAAAACGGGGTCTGGGCAAAACGGACCCGCGACGGTTTTTGAACCTAGACCTAAGTCGGGGCGCCGGTCAGACCTAAGGACAAAACCATCGCCCAACCCGTCCGCTCCGGGATTTCCCAGGCTTATGGCGCGGCCGCCGCCCTCAACTATGGGGGCCCGGAACGCTCATGATTTTGACGAAAATAGGTAAAATTTGTAACCCTACCATTTTTCAGTGTATGATAGAATCGACGGACGTTATTTTTTTATAAATGAATAATCGGTTATGGAGGTTAATGAACATGAAACGATGGATTGGAACGGCTGCCGCTGCTGTGCTGACGGTTGCGATGGCCGGGTGCAACGGGGTGCAGTCTGCCGGCGGCAATACGGGGGCAGGGGCGCTTAAACAGCTTGGCAAAGACGAGAAGGCCACAATCAAGGTGATGTACTACGATAAGAATTCCTTTTTTCAGCAGTACGGAAATCTCTTTATTTCGAAGTATCCGAATATTGATATCGAAGTTGTGTCCAATCAGGGCATTTACGGCGAAGGTAAAGATCCGGAAAAAGAGATGGAAAAGCTGATCGAAGAGGAAAAACCGGACGTTCTGTTCATACAGAATCTCGAAACGCTGGAAAAATACGTGGAAAAAGGACAGCTCTACGCGCTTGACGATGTGATCAAGCAGGATAAGTTCGACATTGAGAACTTGCTGCCGGCGACGATTGAAACGATCAAATCCAAGGGCCAGGGCAAACTTTATGGCTTGTCCCCCGATTTTTACGGCCAGGCGCTCTTCTACAATAAAGACCTGTTCGAGCAAAACGGCGTGCCGCTGCCCAAAAATCAAATGAGCTGGGAGGAAGTGTTCGAGCTTGCCAAGCGCTTTCCTACCGATGGACAAGGCGACCAACGCATCTACGGAATAGCCCCATATTCATACATGTCGACCGAAGACATGGGCTTCCAGTTGATGAGCGGCATCGGCATGACGCAGGGCCTCTCCTACATAGACGCCGAGAATATGAAAGTCACTCTTCAATCCGACGCCTGGAAAAAAGCGCTCGAGATTGCGGTCGATGCGATAAAATCCGGCGCTATCTATACGCGCAAAGAAGAAAACAACAATGGCGCTGCCCGCATGTATGAAGATTATCTCCTGCAAAATCCGTTCGTTGCCGGCAAAGCGGCGATGACCATCGAAGGCAATTATTTGATTGACAATATGCAGCAAGCAAAAGAACGGCTCAAAGATAAATTCAAGCCTTTCAACTGGGAAGTCGTCACCGTGCCCGTGGATCCGCAAAACCGCGAGTATTCGAACAGCGTGAGCGTTTCGCAGTTGTTCGGAATCAACGCACAGTCGGCCAACACCCGCGCCGCATGGGAATTCGTGAAATACGTCAACAGCGAAGACTACGCCCGGGTAGTGTCCAAATCTTCGCAAAGCATGCTCACCCGCACCAAATACATCAAGGAGAAAGACGGGCATAATATGGAGGCTTTCTATCTCCTGAAGCCGAATCCCGATTCTCCATTTAAAAACTACGAAAAAATACCGAACGGCTTCTACCAGCCTTTCTCCATGGTGGCCAATCAAGAGATCAAGGCTGTGACGGAGGGCAAAAAGACCGCTGGCGAAGCGCTGCAAACGATTCAGCAGACTGGGCAGGAAGCTCTGATTAAAGCGAAACAGGAAGAAGACGCCAAAAAAGCGGCCGAACCGCAAAAATAGCAGTGACAGAAGCAGGCAGGCTTCGCCCGATAACGGGCGGGCCTGTTTTATTTGTATACGCCCCCCAGTTCGACTGGGGGGATGGGAGCGGTCTGCCAACCGCTACCACTTGCGAATCGTGGAAATCTGTTCGAAATTAAAAATCATATAGAAAAGCGCAAGAGGAATCGCACCGCGCGCAGTACCCAGCGCGCGGTGTTGCGCTGCATGACGGCTGTCGGTCGACCACAACTGCAAAAGGCCGTCTCATGGCAACCCGTTACAGCATCCGCCCGACGCAGCCCGATCGGAGATCGAACACGCCAGCGTGCATGCGCCGAACATCCCATTCCTGTCTGTCGCCAGGCGGACGAACCCAAATGATGGGCCAACCTGTTTGCAGGTGAGCCAGTGAAAAAGGGCGGGGAAAGAAGCTAGGGCTGATGGAAGTCACCGGCTAAACCGGTGGTTACGACTTGTATAAAATGATGCGGCGTAAGCGCACACTAGGAGTCTGTCCGATGCACCACGTTGAGGGTATGCACAAAAGTATCTCCGTCGGACAGACTCCTAGTTCATTATTCAGGAAAGCAGGTATACGCATTGATGAAAAGATCGCTTCGGCCCGCCGCGGCCGCCGCCGTCATAGGGCTGCTGCTTGCGGGAGCCTCGCTCGCGCATGCTGCGGGAGCCAGGCCGGCTTACGCCGCAGCGGCGGAGCTTCCCGCCGCGCCGCTCTTCTCCTTCTCCGTGCTCAGCGACATCCACATTACGCCGGCGGATGCCGAATCCCACAAAAGGCTGCGCGCGGCGCTAAGCGATCACGCGGCCGTCCGCCCCGACAGCAGGCTGTTCGTGCTGAACGGCGATCTCACGAACGGAGATGAAGCCGATTACCGCTGCCTGCTGGGGATTTTGGGCAAGCTGCCTCATCCTCCGGTTCACGCGACGATGGGCAATCACGAATACTACCGCATGTGGCGAAAGCCCGGCGGCGGCATGGATACGACCAGGCTCAACCCGGACTGGTCGAGCATGCGGGCCGTGGAACAATTCACCCGAATGTTCCACTATGAGAAGCCGTATCACGAGCTGCTCCTCGAGGGATACCGCTTTTTGTTCCTGAGCGGCGAAGCCTACCGCGATGTCGATCCGGCGGCAGGCGAGGACGCCTGGCTGTCCCGGGCGCAGCTGAGCTGGCTGCAGGCCCGGCTCGACGCGGCTGCCGGGGCCGGCAGGCACAGGCCCGTGTTCGTGTTCCTGCACCAACCGCTGCCGCGGACGCTCGACGGGAGCGGCCTGGAGCGTGGCGTAGTGCAGCACGAAGCGCTGCGGGCGCTGCTTGACGCGCATCCGAATGCAATCCTGTTCAGCGGGCACACGCACTGGAACCTGGAAACGACGCGGCAAGTGAAACAGCTTCGCTTTCTTGCCGTCTCCAGCGCGTCCATCCGTCAGGTGTGGAACGCCCGCGGCGAACCCGAGACCCGCCCCGTCAGCCAAAGCCTGATCGTGGATGTGTACCGGGACCGCGTCGCCATTCGCGGCCGGGAGCACTCCCGGAAGCGCTGGATCGAGCCCGCTTTCGAAAAGACTTACGATGCCGCCCCCTCTTAGGAGTCCGCAGCTCCGTCCGCCAAACTCCCAGGAGCCTGTTCGACGGAGTAGACTCCTAACTGATAAAACCCTGATCGTGCTCGCCGATCATCTCAAAACGGTAGCCGAGCCCTCGAATGGTTGTGAACACAATCTGATCCGACATCGCCCCCAACTTGCTGCGCAGTCTCTTGATATGTACATCAACCGTACGCTCGTCACCGGCATAATTCACCCCCCACACCTGTTCGATCAATTGGCTTCTCGTCAAAATCTGGTTGGGGTGGCTGGCCAGCGTGAAGAGAAGCTGGAACTCCTTGAGCGGCAGGCAAATGCTCTCCTGGCCGATCCTCACTTCATGTCTGGCCCGGTCGATCATCAAATCGCCGATCTCGATTCTTGTGGAAGCGATGATCCGGTACCGTTTGAGCAAAGCCCTCACCCTCATAACGAGTTCTCCGGAATGATACGGCTTCGTCAAATAATCGTCCGTGCCCAGTTGAAAACCTTTCATAATATCCTCATGCTCGCCTTTGGCCGTTACGATCAGCAAAGGGATGTTGGCATTTTTTCTCAGCTCGCGAACCAGCTGCCAACCGTCCCCGTTCGGCAGCATGACATCGAGAATAATCAAGTCCATCTGGATTTGTTCCAAGTACTCCAACGCCTGCTTGCCGCCGGATACGCAAGCCACCTCGAAACCTTCTTCAATAAGCGTGCTTTTGAGCCGCTGCCGAACGGATTCATCATCGTCAACGATGAGTATTTGCGCCATCACTCAGCCCACCTTTTTTATGTTTCATTTTGCCAACGCCAAAGGGGCGTATGTACATACTGCGCATACAACGCCCCATCGGTACGCGGGTGTGGAATAAAAATCGATAAACCGTTACTTCAGCTGTTTGACCAGACGTTTTGCCGTTCCGTTCGGCGTATTGATCGTTTCGTACACATTGACATGGTACGTGCTGGAATCCTGTTCTTCTTTCAGCGAGGAAAACGTAATTTTTTGCTTGCCGCTGATCAGTTTGTCTGTTCCGGTAAACGTCATTGTCGTCGTGCCGACCACCCGGTCAAACGAATCGACCAGATCGAATTCCATGTTCGAGAAGTTCGAATCCACGATCACCGGATCAGGATGCTGCAGATCCAAGTCCAGATTCAACTGGTACGTGTACGAGCCGCTGTTGTATATCCAGCTGAGATTGTAGTAGTTCAGCTTGATCTCGAACGGATAGAAGGAGATGGTGTCGCCGTCCGTATCCGGTTGAATGCTGACCTGATAATTGCCGAGCGTTACGCTGCCCTGCGAAACCGACTTGTCGTCAAACACGCGGAGCGCGAAGGAATCGTCTTTCTCCGATTGCGGGAGCAGGTAGGAGTAGCTGACCACATAGGAGGTGCCTGGCGTGATTTGCGTGGCAACCGAGCTTTGTCTCGTGCCTGTAAACGTGTTGCCTTTGCTGTCCACCAGCTCATTTTCCAAATCCGGCATTGCGATCGGGCTGGAGCCGTTGTTCGTAATTTTGTATTTGCCGATTGCCGTCTTGTACCCCAGATCCACATTATCGTGAACGTGGAATTCCACGAGAGAGACATCCAGATTTTTGTTAATAATGTTGTTGCTGTTGAATGTAAATTTGTCGCCTAATGTATACGAAGTTGCCGCTGTGTAACCGTTGTTCGCCGCAGCCGCGCCTTTTAACAGGAATATCGTAACCGGCATCTGATTGTCGGAACCGCCGGACGAAGCCGTGCTGGATGAAGTTGTCGACGTCGCAGTCGTGGTCGAAGCCGTAGAAGTCGTACTGGTCGTTGACGTGCCGCTGCTTGTGCTGCTGGACGTGCTGCCGGAAGTCGTAGACCCCGAAGTCGATTTGCTGGTCGTACCGGAGCTTGAGGTCTGCTTCCAAAGCACGAGCTGGGCTGTCTGCGGATCGACTCCGCTTGACAGAATGGCATTGAAGTAGTAGGAAACGGACTTCTGCGGGTCCAGATACGTGTCGCGGGCCGAGTTATCGGTTGACGAGACCGAAGCGCCGGCATCCCCGAACTGATAAGAAGCCAGGAACGTTGGAACCGCCGCAACGGAGTCTCCTTCATTGCTGAGCGTCACCACCGTTTGGATATGAACGCCGTCCGCTTGCGTTGTATAGGTCGCTTTATCCGCTTTGACCGTCAAATGCTCGCCCTCGAGCTGGCCGAGGTAGTCCTGCTTTTCCCCTAGCGCGGCAGTTTTGAAGGAAGCTCCCATGTTCATCGTGCCCAAAGACACTTCCTCGCTGGAGTTCATGTAATAAAATTCCAGGGAAAGCCCGCTTTCCGGCAGCTGTTTGGATACCGCCGATTGCAGCGTTATATAGCCCGTTTGCTTGGGAATAAATGTCTGGTCCCCGCCGTCCGCGACGGAAGCCGTATATTTCAAGCCGTTGGCGTCCACAAGGCGCACCAGAAGCCCGGAAGGAAGCTTCAGGCTGTCCGTGCCCAAATTGGTGACGGACAATTGCGTGTACGTGTACCATTTGCCGTCTTTGGAAGCTTTGACGCTTTGACCGAGCTGGAACGCGACGGAGGCGTCGTCCGCAAGCGTGCTGTCCAGGGTATGTAGGTTCAGGACTTCCTCAGGCGCGCTTGATTGACCTTCCTGAACTACATTAGCGACGGACAGCTTGCCCAAATGGTCCATGAAATCCGACTGGCTGTTGTCCCAGCGGAACACTTCCACTTGAAGCTGGTCCGCGGTTTCACCCGAAGCTATGCTGGAATAGAAGCGGAACGTTTGATCCTGCCCGGGCTGCACGCTCGCGCTCTTTTTCTCGCTGAGACGCGCCGTATAGTTGTGGCCGGAGGAATCCGTAACGCGAACGCCGTAATTGTTGAAATCGATAGCCTGATTGTCTCCGTTATGGAGTTTGACCCCGAATTGCAATGACGAGGACGACAGCGATACCTGTTCCAGGCTGAAGTAGGAGCTGTCGGAAATAAACACACCCTCGGCCGCCGCTGTTGCGGAAGGAGCCGGAACGGCCCAGGACATCGCCATAATGCCGCCGGATAATAAAAGTGCCAAACTGGTACGCTTGAGTGAAATGGACGTAAGTTTACGTTTCAAAATGAATACCCTCCTTGTAGTGTGTGGATAGTCGTGATGTCATCAATCAAAACGCAGCGCATCGATCGGTTTCAGTTTCGAAGCTTTGTTGGCCGGATAGAGGCCGAATATGACGCCTACCAAAGCGGAGAACAAGAACGCGTACAATCCGACGCTTATCGATAAGCTGGTTTCCTGGCTCGGGTTGATATACGGCCATGCCAGGGCGAGTCCTACACCGACAATGAGCCCGATCAAACCGCCCATTCCGCTGATCAACGTCGCTTCAACGAGGAATTGGAGCAAAATGTTGCGCCGCTTGGCGCCGATCGACTTGCGGATACCGATTTCCCTCGTTCGCTCGCTTACCGTAACGAGCATAATGTTCATAATTCCGATGCCGCCGACGAGAAGCGAGATCGCCGCAACCGCGACCAGCTGATTCGTCAGCGTGCTGGAAGCCGATTGCCGGGCGCTGATCAACTCGGAAGAGTTGAAAATGTTCCAGCCCGAGGTGCTTTTGAACTTGTTGGTCAGGTACATCTCGAGATAGGTCTGGACTCTGCTGACGGTGTCTCCCGACGTAGCTTCCACAGAAGCGGAACGGATGGAGCCCAGCTTGAAGTCCCTGCTCATCGTCGGCAGCGGCACCAGCACCGCGCTGTCCAGCGATGTGCCGCTGGTGTTGGAGCCTTTGCTTTGGAGCACCCCGATGATCGTATACATATAGCCGCTGACATTAAGCTCCTCATTGAGCGGGTCGTTCGTGCCGAAAAACTCCTTGGCGACATCGCTGCCGATCACGGCTACGTGATTGCGGAAATCCAGGTCCGCTTGGGCAAAAAAGCGTCCGCTCGCCATTTCGCCTTTCTGCAAGGTCAGGTAACGGTCATTGGTGCCGATGACGTTGTAAGTTTCCTGATCGCGGTCGTATTTAATATTCGCGCTGTTTTTGGTCATCGTAGGCGCGATGGCGCTGATGCCTGCCGTGCCTTCCAGCTGCATAATTTCATCGTACTCCAGCTTGGTCGCCCTCCCGCTTCCCATCAGGTTGATGGTGAGCAGGTTCGTTCCGAGACCCTCGTACTGCTTTTCGATCGACTTGGACGTTCCTTGTCCGATCGCAACGAGCGTAATCACCGAGCTTACCCCGATGATCACCCCGAGCATCGTCAGAATCGTGCGCAGCGGATTCGCCCGGATCGTTGCGAACGCCATTTGAAAAAGTTCCCATGGCCTCATGTATAAACCTCCTCCAGCTTGTTGCCGTGCAGGGCCAGAGGCGTATTCCTTACATCCCGAACAATTTCTCCATCGCGCAAAGTCACAACACGGCTCGCATTATCGGCAATATGATTATCGTGGGTAATCAGTACGATCGTATTGCCCTGTTCGTTCAACTGCTTGATCAGTTCCAGCACTTCGATGCCCGTCTTCGAATCGAGCGCTCCCGTCGGCTCATCCGCCAAGATGAGCGAAGGCGAGATGGCGAGCGCACGGGCAATCGCCACCCGCTGCTGCTGTCCGCCGGAAAGCTCGCTGGGCTTGTGGTGCCCGCGCGTTCCCATGCCCAGCTTTTCCAGCATGATTTGCGCCCGTTCCCTGCGGGCTTTCGAAGGTATGCCTGCGTAAATCATCGGAAGCTCCACATTTTCAATAGCCGAAAGCCGGGGCAGTAAGTTAAATTGCTGGAAAATGAAGCCGATCTTCTTGTTTCTAAGCTCCGCCAGCCCGTTGTCAGACATGTTCTCAGTCGACACGCCGTCCAGCGTGTAGCTGCCCGATGTGGGAGTGTCCAGCAGTCCGATCGTATTCATCAGTGTCGATTTGCCGGAGCCGCTGGGACCGATAATGGCTACAAAGTCGCCTTCCTGAATCTCAAGCGAAATTCCCTTCAAAATTTGAAGCGTGTCTTCGCCGCGAGTGTAACTTTTAACGATCTGTTTCAGTTCGATCATATTCATACGTCTTCGCTCCCTTCCTGCAGCCGGCTGTTAGCGTCCGCCGCCTCCCGCTCCACCGCCGCCGTTGCCTCCGTTGCCGCCTCCGCCGCCGGGGAATCCATCCGGAGGGCCGAACTGGTTCTGCTGAGTGGTCGTCGTTGTTTTTTTCGTCGAATTGACCACTTCGTCGCCTTCGCTGAGACCGCTTGCGACCTCGACCTGGGTTTTGCTTTTAATGCCGATGGTGATTTCATGATTCTCTTCTGTCGTACCGTCCGCCTTTTTCAGCGATACCGTACTTTTCCCTTTGGTCGTTTTGACCGCCTGGATAGGAAGCACCAAAATGTCCTTTTTGTCCTGGATATAAATTTCCGCAGTTGCCGTCATGGCGTATTTCAAATCCGTCGCTTCGGTATTTTTAATCGAGATCACCGCATCATATGTCGTTACTCCATTGGAAGTCGTACCCACGTTGGAAACCGATGTCACTTCTCCCTCAAAAGATTTGCCCGATATGGCGTCAACCTTGATCGTGGCCTTCTGGCCGACCTTGACACTGGTCAAATCAAGCTCGTCGACCGCGATGGCCAACTGCATCGTACTCAAACTTGCGACAGCGCCGAGCGTAGTGTTTGCTTCAACCGACGCGCCGACCGGATAGCTGTTCAGCACGTTGCTTTTGCTGTTGGCAAAATCGGCGGAGAAAATGCCGTCAAACGGAGCTGTGATCGTCAGTTGGTTCACCTTTTGCTGGGCGTCGTCCACTTTGATCTTTTGGCTGTCGATCGAAGCTTCTTTGCTGATGATATTGTTTTGCAGGTCATCGTTGAACAACGTCGCAATCGTATCGCCTTGATTCACCGAATCGCCGTCTTTGAATTTCAGATTCTTGATCGTGCCGCTCGCTTCAGCGAAAATGGCGGAAGTTCGGACATAATCCAGCGCAGCCTGTGAAGTCGAATCCGTTTTGCTGCTGCCGTTGGTGATAGTTCCTTTCACTTTGGTTCCAGCCGACAGCGTTCCGTCGTTCTTGACGTAAACTTCGATATTGACCAGCTTGTTGCCGTTGGCATCCGCCTGGATGTCCCGGTCGATCGATTGCACGGTGCCGACTTTGGAAAGCAGGAAACCGTCGACGGTCAGCTCGACCGGATCTCCCTGTTTCAGTTGAACGGCCTCTTGCAAAGCAAACGGCAGCTTCACCTTGAACTCGGATGTGTCGGATACGGTGCCGACTTTCGCGTTTTTATTGACCGTGCTGCCTACATCGAGGTTGGAGACCAGCGTCAGCTTCCCGCTAATGGGCGCTGCGATGCTCATGTGGCTCTGCTCGCCCTGCAGCTCGACCAACTCTTTTTGCATCTGATCGAGACTCACCTGCGCCTCCTTCAAATTCGTTTCCGTCGAAGGAACGGACAGTTCGACCAGAACATCGCCTTTTTTCACAGCCTGATTCTTCGTCAGATTCATCGTTTTAATGATGCCGTCGACAGGCACGATAATATTTTGCATATTTTGCGCCTGAAGCTGCGAAGTGCCGGAAATCGTGGAAGTGATCGAACCTTTCGTCACTTTCATCGTCGTCTGCTGGGACGTCGTGGTGGTCGGCTGCGATTTCTTATGTAAATAGTAATAAGTGCCCGCCCCGCATAACAACGCAGCCAAAACCACGATGATCCACTTTTTTTTGTTGCGAACTTTCATCCGTAAATCCCCTCTCCATGTCCTCGAACTTTTGAATGTCTCAGTCATTGTCGCTTGATAAATCCAAGTGTAAAGCTTGTAACTGAAACGCGTCTGAGCATAGGCTTAAAATAAGTTGAACGGAAGCTGAAAATTTGCTGAAAGAAATTGGAAGGTCGGGACAGGGGTCCCGTGCTTACAGAATCGCGCGGAGCTCCCAGCGCGCGGTGTTGCGCTGCATGACGACGGTCGGTTGACCCTATGGTGTATAATGGGTTGCAGGGTAAGAAAGGGGCGTTCGGACTTCATATGGGAGCAAGCTACGATGGTCTTTTTAGAAAAGCTGTACTTATTGGCTATATTGGCTGGGCTTTGCTGCTTCTCGATCTGCTGTTGTACATGGGGACGCGATTTGTTCGATCGATTGATGCTTGGAATCTTTTGATACTGATGTTCATCGCAGTTTGTGCGACCGTCTTTTGGGGGATTTTCGCCATTTTCGGATTGGCGTTGATTGCGCACGATCTTAAGCTGAAAAGATTGCTTGAGGAAGAAACTCCTGTTTCCGAACGCGAGTTGAAAGTTTTGAACAGCCGTTTTTTGAAAGGCATGCTGCTCAACGTGCTCTTTGCTGCGGCTGATTTGTTAATCGTTTACCGGATTTACAAAGACATATTTGAGATTCCAACGCTGGACATTACGGTTGGGGTGTGAGTACTGAAAAACCAAGCCGTGGGGGCTGCGCGATTTTTAGCCGCGTTCGGAATGGGCGCCTGCTCGGTTCCCCACCCGCAGGATAACTCCGGCGAAGATGGCGCCGCATGGAGGGATGACTCCGTGAAGATGGCGCTGCCCGGTATGAGGGGGCTTCGGTGAAGATGGCGCTGCCGTACGTGAGTCGGCTTTGCGGCCTTGTAAAGCCTGCGATTGTGCAGGTTTTGTGAGGGAAGCGGTTTGTTTTGGGGAAAGTCGAGTTGTGCGGGAATTTCCGGCTAGAATCGGCCTAAGGAGCGCGACCGTTTATAAAACGGCAAGGCTTGGCATCCCCATCAACCTGCGATTGTCAGGCAGTTGAGAAAACATACATTGGAGAGACACATCAGAAAGACGAATCTCTATAAACGCGTAGAAAACCTGCGAAAATCAGATTGTTGACAAAATGACGGGTTAGAGGAAACAGAGAAGGCAGCTGCTCTTCCCAACCCATGCCTCTCCTGTATGGGTTGTTGTAGCTGAAGTAAGCCTTGCTTCTCCTGTGAGGGCTGGTCGCTGAAGTAAGCCCCGCTTCTCCTGTGGGGGTTGGAGTGCTGAAGTAAGCCCCCACTTCTCCTGCGAGGGTTGGGGTGCGGGGCACAAGGCGGCCTGGTAGGGGAAAACCTGCAAAAGTGCAGGTTTTTCCCGTAGAAATGGTTCATTTTAGCGAAAAGCCTGCGAAAGTGCAGGAATTTTCTGCGAAAATGACTCTGAGCCCAGGTTCGCGGCGAAAAGCCTGCACATTTGCAGGAATTTGTCGTGGCCGGCGTATCCATCGAGCAAAAACTGCACTTTTGCAGGTTTTCTTTGCGTCGCTAGCCAGATGGGGTAGCGTTGGCGGGTGAGTTTTCCGGCGGTGGTGCTCATCGTTACCATCCCCGCCGGCGTCATCTTTGCAGCGGACCGTGAACCTTTGTTTTGAGCATACGGATGCCGGAACCTCTATAAACGTGGGGCTGCACACACCCAGCAAACACTCCTCCCCTTTTTCGCCAATATTCGCCACCCCTCCACCCCATGTCAAAAGTTTCCACCTCTTTGTGCAATATTTTTGGTTTCCAACTATATGCAAAATATTTAAAGTAAATCTTGTAAACGTTTACTTTATTGCTGTTTTTAGAGGAAACCGGTTTCGAAAAATCGCCGAGGAGGATGTGTATTTTGAATTCAAGCAAAAAAGTCTTGAGGAAATGTTATCAGTTACTCTTAAGTGTTTTCGTTTTTGTTTCGGCTTTTTTCGGCTCTTTTGCGGGGACGGCCAGCGCGGATGTAGCGAGCGATTTTCAGGTTTCGGTCATGGCGCCTTTGACGAAAATAACCGATTGGAACGCTTTTAAAAACCAGCTGAAAACATTGAAAAACAACGGCGTCTACGCGCTTACGACCGATGTGTGGTGGGGCGATGTAGAGGCGGCGGGCGACAATCAATTCGACTGGAGCTACTACAAAACGTATGCCAACGCTGTAAGCGAATCCGGCTTGAAATGGGTTCCTATTCTTTCCACTCACACATGCGGCGGAAATCCGGGGGACGATTGCAATATCCCGCTCCCTTCCTGGCTGTGGAGCAAAGGAACCGCGGACGAAATGAAGTATAAGAGCGAAACCGGTTATGTAAACAATGAAGCGATCTCTCCGTTTTGGAGCGGTATCTCGCAGCAGTACAATGAGCTGTATGCCTCTTTTGCGCAAAATTTTGCCGGATATAAAGCTATCATCCCCAAAATCTACCTTAGTGCCGGGCCGTCCGGCGAGCTGCGCTATCCTTCCTACTATAATGCGGCCGGCTGGAGCTATCCTTCCCGGGGAAAATTCCAGGTGTACACGGACACGGCGAAAAATGCGTTCAGAACCGCAATGATCGGCAAATACGGCTCTTTAAGCGGCGTGAATCAGGCATGGGGCTTGCAGCTGACGAACACGAGCCAGATTAATCCCCCAAGCGACGGCGACGTGTTTTATTCGGGAGGCGGTCACAACACGGCTTATGGAAAGGACTTCCTTTCATGGAATCAGAGCGTACTCGAAAATCATCTCGGCGTAATTGCGGCGGCAGCCCACAATAACTTCGATTCCGTATTCGGCGTTCGGATCGGCGCCAAAATTTCCGGCATCCACTGGCAGATGAACAACCCCGCGGCCCCTCACAGCGCAGAACATGCCGCAGGCTACTACGATTACAGCAGGCTTATTCAGAAATTTAAGGACAGCAATCTGGATCTGACATTTACCGCTTTGGAAATGTACGACAGCGGCACCGCTCCGGCTTATTCGCAGCCCTCTACCCTTGTCGATACGATCTCCTCGATCGCGGGTTCGAAGGGCGTCCGTTTGAACGGCGAGAACGCGCTGCCCACCGGCAACTTCCAGAAGATCGAAGAGAAAATTACAAAATGGAGCTATAACGGCTTTACACTGCTGCGCCTCGCCAATATTGTCAACAGCGATGGCTCGCCTACCGGCGACATGGCGAATTTCAAACAGTACGTGATCAGCCACGCGAAACCAAGTGAAACGGAGCACAATCAAGTTACCGTTTATTACAAAAAAGGATTCGCTACGCCGTATGTTCATTACCGGCCCGCAGGGGGCACCTGGACCACCGCACCCGGCAAGCCCATGCCGGATTCGGAAATAAGCGGCTATGCCAAAATGACCATCGACATCGGCTCCGCCACCCAATTGGAAGCTTGCTTCAATAATGGCAGCGGCACTTGGGACAGCAACAACACCCAGAACTATTTCTTCGGTGTCGGCACATCCACCTACACGCCGGGCACGAACGGCGCAGCCGGTACAGTCACGGCCGGAGCGCCTCAAGGCGGCGACACGACTCCGCCTACCGTGCCGACAAACTTGGCCGTGACCGGCAAAACAAGCGCTTCCGCTGCGCTAAGCTGGACCGCATCCACCGATGCCGTCGGGGTGACCGGCTACGAAATCTGGCGCAATGGCGCCAAAGTAGGCACCACTTCCGCGACAACCTACACCGATACAGGCTTGACAGCCGCAACGGCCTACAGCTATTCGGTAAAAGCTTTTGATGCGGCAGGCAACATTTCCGGTCCGAGCGCAGCCGTCAGCGTCACTACAGACCCGGTTTCCGGCGGCAACAGCGTCACCGTCTATTACAAAAAAGGATTCGCTGTCCCGTACATCCATTACCGGCCCGCAGGCGGCACCTGGACCACCGTACCCGGCAAGCCCATGCCGGATTCGGAAGTAAGCGGCTATGCCAAAATGACCATCGACATCGGCTCCGCCACCCAATTGGAAGCCTGCTTCAACAATGGCAGCGGCACTTGGGACAGCAACAATACCAAGAACTATTTCTTCGGTATCGGCACATCCACCTACACGCCGGGCACGAACGGCGCAGCGGGTACAGTTGCGGCCGGAGCGCCGAGCGGAGGAAATCCAGGGGGCAACAACCCCCTGGGTACGGATTGGAGCAAACAAAGCATCTACTTCATCATGACCGACCGTTTCAGCAACAGAGACACTTCCAACGACAATTACGACGGCTTCAACTCCGACAAGAGCAACCCGTCCCAATGGCACGGCGGCGATTTTCAAGGAATTATCAACAACCTCGATTACATTAAAAATCTCGGAAAAAATCTCGGTTATGCTGGATGTCGTCCCCAATCACACTGGGGACTTCCAGCCCAATAACGGCTTCGCCAAAGCCCCATTTGACAAATACGATTGGTATCATCACAACGGCACCATCACAGACAGCGACTACAGCTCGAATAACCAGTGGAAAATCGAAAACGGCGATGTTGCCGGCCTGGACGACCTGAATCAGGAAAATCCGGCTGCGGCAAGCGAGCTGAAAAACTGGATCAAGTGGCTCGTCGGCGAGACGCAAGTCGACGGCTTGCGCGTCGATACGGCCAAGCATGTTCCAAAATGGTTCCTCAAAGATTTTGACACGGCCGCCAATACGTTTACGATCGGGGAAGTGTACAGTGGCGACCCGGCTGCAATCGGCGATTATTCCAACTATTTGGACGCCGTTCTCGATTTTCCGATGTATTACACGATTAAAGATGTTTTCGGCCATGACGCGTCGATGACTAACATCAAAAACCGTTACGCGCAGGATTCGAATTACCGCGACGCCAAGTTGAACGGCGTGTTCATGGATAACCACGATGTCAAACGGTTCCTGAACGACGCCTCCGGCAAGCCGGGAAACAGTTCGGACAAGTGGCCGCAGCTCAAAGCCGCATTAGGATTTTTGCTGACATCGCGCGGCATTCCGATTCTTTATCAAGGTACGGAGCTGGGCTACAGCGGCGGCGCCGACCCGCAAAATCGCGAGGATGTGAACCCTAATCCGAATCACGGGCTGTACAAGTATATCGCCAAAATCAACGCCGTCCGCAACAGCCACCCTGCCCTGCAGAACGGCACCCAAAAGGAAAAATGGGCGGACAATACGTTCTACAGCTTCCAACGTTCCAAAGACGGCGATGAAGCGATCGTCCTGATCAACAATTCCTGGAACCCGGAAACCCGGACCATCGGCAATTTCGAAAATTTCTCGAACGGCGTTACGCTTACGAACCAACTAGGCACGGATACCGTTCAAATTAACAACGGTTCGATAACAGTCACCCTGGCTCCCAAGGAAGTGAAAATATTTACAAAGACTAATTAACGCCATTAAACAAAAAGCATTGCCCTGGCGGCAATCCGGGTGCAGTGCTTTTTGTCGGCCGACCACCGTCATTCAGCGCAACACCGCGCGCTGGGAGCTTCCGCGCGGTGCGAATTTGGCTGTTATTTAGTTTGCGGATGTGCTGCCGGATGCATCTGCTGTCGGTGCAGCGGGAGCGTCGGCAGGTTTCTGGTGCTTATCTTCCACGAATTTTTTCAATGTGTCGGTCAGGCTGTCTTTGAGCTTGCTGATCAAATCGTCTTCGCTGATGCCTTTGGCCGCAGCAACCTCGGCGATGGATTTGCCGGACTCCAGCTCAGTTCTCAACTCATCCTGCGTAATTCCCAAAATAGTTGTCAGCGCCTCAGAATTTCCGAAGAAGCCGCCGCCAAAGCCAGGGCCGCGTCCGGGACCCGGACGGCCTTCGCCATCGCCTTGTGTTTTTGTATTCTCAATTTGCTGTTTCAGGCGGTCGGACAGTCCGGAGATGATTTTGTCGGCCTGCTCCTGAGTGAGGGTTCCCGCCGTAACTTGAGCGGCGATAGCCGTTTTCTCGGCTTCGGTCAGCTTAGCCAAGAAGTCGTCCGCAGTCAATCCGGCCGCTTGCGCGATTGCCAGCAGCGTCTTGCCTTCTTTCAGCGAGGCCTGGATCGTACTTTCATCTACGCCCAGCACGGTTGCCGCTTCCTTCACGATGCTGCCACCGCCGTGAAATCCGCGTCCGCCTTGGAACGCTCCACGGTCTCCGCCTTTGCCGCCAAAGCCTTTATTCTCGATTTGCTGCTTCAGGCGGGTCGAAAGATCCGTTTTCAGCTTGTCGGCCTGTTCTTGCGTCAGCTTGCCGGCTGTAACCTGCTCATCGATCGCCGCGCTCTCGGCAGCTACCAGCTTAGCCAGGAAATCGTCCTCGGTCAATCCGGCCGCTTGTGCGATTGCCAGCAGCGTTTTGCCTTCTTTCAGCGATGCCTGAACCGTGCTTTCCTCAACGCCCAGCACCGTCGCCGCCTCTTTCACGATATTGCCGCCACGGAAGCCGAAGTCGTGCCGAGCGCCGCGCTCTTTTGCCGTAGTGTCGGATTTTTGAACGGACGATCCGCTGACTGTATCTGCAAATGCTTGATTATGTAAGGTGCCAACAAAACCTGCTCCAAGAACAAAAGTTGCTGCAATCGTACCTGCAAGAATTTTTTTGTTAATTGCTTTCATCAATGTTTCCACCTTTTTCTTATAATTTTTACTTACATGTTGAAGTATAGCCCCCTTTTCTGAAACCATCCTGAATGAAAACTTAAGAAACGATGAGCGTTTCCTGAGAATTGGCTGAAAGCGGTTCATACGGAAAAACGCCCCAGCCGCATCGTCGGGCGCACCGCTTGCAGCTCCCAGGAGTCTGTCCGATGAACCACGTATGCACAAAAGCAACTCCGTCGGACAGACTCCCAGCGCGCGGTCGCATCGCCCTGCAAAAGTCCGCCATGGTGCTAGGCGGCCACACACACTGAGAGGCGAGGCGCATCTCTAAGTAGAAAAACCTGCGGGGGCACAGGCCGCCTCTTCCCCGTCCCATGCCTCTCTTGTACGGATTGCGGCGCTAAAATGGTGGGTTAGTGGAACCGGAGGGGCGCAGGCCGTCTCTTTCCCGCCCATGCCTCCTCCTGTGCGGGTTGCAGCGCTAAAGTGGTGGGACAAGATGGGTTGGTGGGGATGCGGAGCAGCTTCCCGGCCAGCAAAACCTGCAAAAGTGCAGGTTTTTTTCGCAAAAAAGGTTCATTTTCGCGAAAAGCCTGCGATTGTGCAGGAATTTTCGATGAAAATGAACCTAAGCACGGATTCGCGGCGAAAAGCCTGCACATTTGCAGGAATTTTCCGTAGCCAGCGTATCCATCGTGCAAAAACTGTATTTTTGCAGGTTTTTTCGCGCGCCAGGCATATAGCGCGACCGGCACGCAAACAGCAGATCGTGCGATCGGTGGCGCGTAACCAGACAGATGGCCCGACCATAGAGCAACCAGACAGAAGGCGCGACCGGGTACTGGCGTGTGGGTTTCCGGACAGCCTACACTTTATACTAAAATAGATCGCAGTAGATCTGATTATTTTCATTCCGTGGGGCGAGGTCCACGACGACGTGGGGGGTTTTCCAGGTTTGCGGGGCTTGCGGGGCTTGCGGGGGGTGCGGGTCTTCATAACCGGCTAGGGTCAGCCAGCTAGGGGCTACCAGCTCAGTCACCGGCACTCCTCCCCGCCACCGGCCCGCCTATCGGCTGCGCCGTCTTTTAGCCGCGCAACGGCAAAAAGAACCTTAACCCCATTAACAACCAATCGGGTTAAGGTTCGGTTCAATGCAAAGGCAGCCGGATGCGGAACGTGCAGCCTTCTCCTTCTTTGCTCTCCACATGAATCGTGCCGCCGTGCAAATCCACGATGGACTTCGTGATGGACAGGCCGAGTCCGGCTCCGCCATTTTTTCTGGCGCGGGAGGAATCGATGCGGTAAAACCGGTCAAACACGTGCGGGAGATGGTCCGCCGGGATGCCCGGGCCGTTATCCTGCACGGCAAGCTCAACGGCATCGGCTGTCTGGCTCAGCTTGATCTTGATTTGTCCGGTTGCGGCATTCGTATGCTGGACCGCATTGTGGAACAAATTAAGCACGACCTGCTTGATCTTGTCGGAATCGAATTTGTACCGGGTTCCCGGCGCCACGTCGAGCGTCACGGCCCGGTCTCCCGCCAACAGCCGCAGCTGCGGCTCCATGTCGCGGATCACTTCGTCGAGCTGGCCGTCGGCCAACTGCGATGTCGGCGTGCGGTCGAGCCGGACGAGCAGGAACAGGTCGTTGACCAGCTTGTTGATCCGCTCGGACTCTCCGTGCATGCTTTTCAGCGCTTTCAGCAGCTGCTCGGGCTGGTTGTATGCGCCGCGCAGCAGCACCTCGAGAAAGCCGTGGATCGAGGTAAGCGGCGTGCGCAGCTCATGGGACGCGTCCGCCAAAAATCGGCGCATCTGCTCTTTGGCTTCTTTTTCCGCTTCGAAGGAAATTTCCAGCCGCTCCAGCATGCCGTTGAACGAAGCGGAGAGCCGGTCGATCTCCATCTGTCCCTGATGGGCGGGCAGGCGCTCTTCCAGATTGCCGGCATCGATGCGCTTCACCGTCTCTATCATATTGGACAGCGGGATCAGCGTCCGTCTCAGCACAGGCAAAAATGCAAGCAGTCCTGCCACCAGCGCAAGCATGGACAGCGAAAGAAAAGTGATCAGCTGACGAATCAGCACATCTTTAATTTGCTTCGTGCTGACGCTGCCTTGAAGGATCCCCTGCGAACGATCCGGGAACCCGAAGACGTGAAAAACAACCAACTGTTCGTTGCCGCTGCTGTCGGTGATGCGGCTGAAATTCCTCTTGTCCCCGGACTTCAGCAAATCCTGGTATTCCGCGTTCGACAATTGCGGGGTTACCATCCCGTCGGGCGTCGATACCAGCGTAAAGTTCCCGTTCTCGTCGATCCACGCGAGCGACAAATCGATGAACCGCGGCCCTCCGTCGTTGCCGCTGCCGTCGCCGCCGGTCAGGTCCCGTCTGGGAGGAATCGCAGCGCCGTCCCGCTCCGCATTGTTGTCGTTTCTCGAATTATTCCCCCTGCCCAGGCCTTCCTTGCCCCTCATCCAAATGTTCGGCGGAAGCGACTTAAGCTGGGTAGTAATGCTGTCGACCTTGTTGTTATATAAAAATTGCTGCATAAAGATGTATTGAAACACACCGATAAGCAGCAGCAAAATGGAAAGAATGAATAAAGAACGGGACAAGAGCTGAAATCTTAAAGAATGCGGGACAAAAATATCGGCGAACCTGCCCCTGGTTTTCATGCCAGGTCCATCCGATAGCCCGCGCCGCGAATCGTGCGGATCAATTTATGCTCCCGATCGTTCAATTTATCCCGCAGAGACCGTATGTAGACCTCTACAATATTTTCTTCCCCGCCGAAGTCATAGCCCCATACCTTATCCAAAATCATCGTTTTGCTGAGCACCAGCCCGTGATTGATCGCCATAAATTTAAGCAGCTCATATTCGGTTGGCGAAAGCTCCAGCACCTTGTCGTGCAAGCTGATCTCCTTGCGGCGGTCATCCATGCGCAGCGGACCGATCACAACCTCGCCGAACAAGTTCGGAAAATGGTTGCGGATTCTCGCATAAATTCTCGCCAGCAGCTCCTCAAAGCTGAACGGCTTGATCATGTAATCGTCGGCGCCGAGCGTAAGCCCTTTGACCCGGTCGTCCACTTCATCCTTGGCTGTCAGCATGATGACCGCTATGTTATCTGTCTTTTTGATCATACGGCAAACTTCAAAACCGTCCATTCCCGGCATCATCACGTCCAGAACGGCAATATGCGGCTGGAACTTGTTGCAAAGCGTTATGGCGGACAGTCCGTCTTGCGCCGTCATCACCTCGAACCCTTCGTTTTGCAGCCCCAGCTCCAGAAACTCGAGAATGTGCGGTTCATCGTCCACTAGCAATATTTTTATCCCTTTTAATTGGCGCATATTATCATTATCCCCCCAGCCATCATTGTACACCTAATCTATATCCATTATCCATTCCCTAGCTGAATAGGCTCTGAGAGAAACCTGAAAAGTTGCTGAATGTTCGGCACTCGAAAACCGGGCCCTTCCGGCATCTTGTACGTCGACGATGTTCCTTTCCAGCTCCGCCACAGCACCCATGACTTGCAGCATGAATTTGCCGGAAGCAATAGGCGTTGCATCAGATTCAGGAGGGGATTTGAAAAAATTGTCGAATATTGTGAATGTGCGCTAATTTTGTTGACCATAGTTTCCATGTATATCCATTTATTACATTATTTGTTAAGGAGCGGGAACTATGCTCAAACGGACTTTGGTCATCTGTCTTATTGGCTTGATTTCTTTTTCGTTAATTCCGCTGTCCATTATCTTGGATAAGGGTAAACAAATGAACGATCTGCAGGTTCGTGATGGAGTCATGGATCTCTCTGCGTGGAATTACGAACAGAATAAAAGAATCAAATTGGATGGCGAATGGGAATTTTATTGGAACCGATTGCTAGTTCCCGAGGATTTCAAGCAAGCAGGCCCGGACAAGCCCTCTTCCAACAATTTTATAAAAGTGCCCTCCCAGTGGAATGGAAAAATAGTCAACGGCCACCCCTTGCCCGCTTATGGTTTTGCCACTTACCGCATGGTACTGAAAAACGTGCCTTTCAGCGGGGTTTTTGCTTTGAAAAAGACGAATATACGTTTTTCAAGCGCGATTTATGTAAACGGTCAAAAGCTCTTTGAGGATGGCAAACCCTCAGAGCAAGCAGCGGGTTACCGATCAGGGAATGTTCCGCAAATCGGCTTTTTTTCGTCTGAAAAGGGAGACGTCGAAATTATCGTTCAGGTTGCCAATTATGATTATGTCAACGCAGGTATTCCGGCATCCATCTATTTTGGCGAGCAGGCTGCGATGATTGCGTTTCAGCAGAAGAGCATGGCGCATGAATTCGGAACCTTTGCCATTCTCGGGACCCTTGCGCTTATATATTTCATCTGCTTTGTAACGGCAGCAATATACCGTAAAAAAGACTTCACTTTGTTGGTTTTCGCAATTTTTTGTTCAATCTATGCGGTCTATAACGGATTGATCGGAGAGCGGCCCCTCTTATTGCATGTACCCGGAATTTCATTCGACGTGGTATATAAAGTGAAGGATATTTGTTCAACTGCCGGATTTATTGGTCTGGTCATCCTCTTTTATCAATTGCATAAAAACATGATTTCATTAAGGGCGACTCAAGCCGTAACCATTGTGCTGGGCAGCTATTTGGTTCTGATAGCAATGCTTCCCATTCACGCTTACATGTCCATCCATCCTTATATCATTGTTTTATATCAGTCGATGATGATTGGGCTGCTTCTGAGAATTGCCGCACATCATATCAGGAGCGTCGAAAGCGATCGCTTTAAGTCTTTCCTTCTGTTCATGGCGATTCTCTCAATTAACCTTTACTCCATAGACCTTATCCTGTTTGCTTTATCATATAAAGACACTCTATGGCTAGGGCAATTTTATATCGTTTTGTTTAACCTCATCATGATCTTTCTGATTGTCCTCCGTTTCTTCGAGGCCTATCATACGATAGACGAAATGAAAAATCAGCTTCTCCAATTAGACAAGATCAAAGACGACTTTCTGTCCAACACGTCCCATGAGCTGAAAACGCCTTTGAATGCCATAGTGAGCATTACCGATACGCTTCTCAAGGGGGTAGAGGGGCCGGTTAGCGAAAAACAAGCGCAGAATCTGGCCATTGTATTGGGGAGCGGAAGAAGATTAACCCATCTCGTCAACGAACTGCTCGATTATTCAAAAATGAAACATGGAGATATTGCGCTGTATAAAAGCAGCCTCGATTTGAAAGCTATTGTCGATTCGGTCATCGGGATTCATTCATTTCTGCTCGGAGGCAAACAAATTACGCTTGTTAACGGGGTCTCTGCGGAGCTTCCCGCGGTGTATGCGGACATCAACCGGTTGATTCAAATTTTGCACAATCTGATCGGCAATGCGATCAAATTCACCGACCGGGGGGTGGTAAACATAAGCGCAGAGGTTATTCGCGAAATGATTGAGGTTCGCGTAAGAGATACGGGCATCGGGATCGCGGCGCATATGCAGGAACGCATTTTTAACGCTTTCGAACAGGCGGATACTTCCGAAACCAAGAAATATGACGGAACGGGTCTCGGATTAAGTATAAGCAAGAAGCTGGTGGAGCTTCACGGCGGAGAAATTCATGTGGAATCCAGTCCAGGGCAAGGATCGGTTTTTATGTTCACCCTTCCGTTAGCGGGCAAGCGTGCGGACAAAATCACAAGACAGACGGATGAGAAGGAACGGCTGAAAAATGATGTACCCCCCCTCTCTTATTCGGAGTATCCTATCCATGTCGAAGGGGAAAAGAAAGAACATATTCTGGTGGTGGATGATGATTTCGCCAACCTTCAGTCCATGATTAACCTGCTCAAGCTGGAGGGGTACTCCATTGTGGTTGTCAATCGCGGGCAAATGGCGTTGGATGAACTGGCCAAAAGACCGGATTTCTATCTGGTTGTACTGGACATCATGATGCCGGACATGTCCGGGTACGAGGTACTGAAAGCCATTCGGGAAAGGTTCTCTCCCTTTGAACTGCCGGTGCTGATGCTGACGGCCAGAAACAGGGTTGCCGATATCATCTTGTCGATGGAAAACGGGGCCAACGATTTTGTCGGGAAACCGTTTGAAGCGGAGGAATTGACAGCGCGTGTCCGAAGCCTGACCCGACTGAAAGCTTCCGTGAAAAATGCCAAGGATGCGGAAATCGCCTTTTTGCGTTCGCAGATCAAACCACATTTTCTGTACAATGCTCTGAATTCCATTGCCGCGCTATGCATCGACGAACCGCAAAAGGCAGAGCAATTGACGCTGCAGCTTTCGCAATATTTGAGAAGCAGCTTCGATTTCAAGCAACTGGATTCGCTAACGACCTTAGACAATGAAATGGAGCTTGTACGAGCGTATATCAACATCGAAAAGGCGCGTTTCGGCGCCAGATTGCAAGTGGAATACGATGTAAACGCCGATCTTGAAATACGAATTCCCCCGCTGATTCTGCAGCCTTTGGTGGAAAATGCAATCAGACATGGACTAATGTCCAATTTACGAGGGGGAACTGTAAAAATAATCGTAAAAAAGGAAGCAGACGCCGTGGTCTGCTTTGTCGTAGAGGACAACGGATGCGGGATGAGCGAACAAAAGCTGGAAGAAACGTTAAGAGCGGGTGTGGATAAGAAAGGCGTAGGGTTGTGGAACATCAGTCAGCGGATCAAGCTTCTTTACGGAAAAAGTATTCGTATTGAAAGCGCAGAAGGAAAAGGTACGAAGGTTTCTTTCGATATCCCTGCACAGCCGAATCAAGCGGATCGGAGGTTGAGGCATGCTGCGGGCCATGATCGTAGATGATGAAGAATTATCGGTGAAACGGTTGAAAAAGATACTATCCGAGAGCGGCGAGATCGAAGTTTGCCATACGTTTCTGAGCCCGTTAGAGGCATATGAATTTGCGAAAGCGAACCCGATACATATCGCGTTTCTGGATATTTCTATGCCGGAAATTAACGGCATGAAGCTTTCCAGCCTGTTGATGGAACTTGATGAATCCATAGATGTGGTTTTTGTAACCGGTTATGACAATTATGCGGTGCAGGCGTTTGAGACGAACGCACTGGATTATCTTTTGAAGCCTGTAACCGTAGAGCGAATGTCCAAAACGTTGGACAAGATCAGAAAAAGACATCGGATCGCAGCTGTCGAACCCTCCGTAGAGATTCTCCTGTTTAATGGATTTAAAATTTATCTGCGGGATCAGGATAAAGTGCCATTAAAGCTGAGGAGCCCTAAAACCGAGGAGCTGTTTGCCTTTCTTGTTTGCAAAGGAACCGTCAGCCGGGAGGAAATCATCGATACATTGTGGAGCGACCTGGAACCTGACAAAGCATGGAAAAATTTGAACTCGACTCTGTACTATATTCGAAAAGCGATCAATGCGGGCAAAACAGATCATTGGATTATTGCGGAAAAAAATGAAATCCGGATTGAAGGAAACGGCGTTTATTGCGATTTGTATGAATTTGAACAATTGCTGAAGCGAATCCGATCGATCCCTGAAATAAACGCGGATTTGTTCGAGCGAGCGGAAGCGCTGTATACAGGGTCGTTGTTGAAAGGAAAGGCCTACGAATGGGCAATCGAAAAGGCGCGTCGACTGGAGCAGGATTACATCACGTTGCTGGAAGCCGCCGGAAGATTCCATATGAAGATGAACGAGCCGCAAAAATCGTTGCATCACTATTGCGAAATTTTGAAATTGGATGCCATTAGAGAGGATATCCATCATGAGGTCATCCGTCTGTACGCAGCGCTGGGGAGGAAAAATGAGGCGTTTCGGCAATATCGCATACTGGAGGATGTGCTGCTGCAGGAGCTTGGAACGAAACCCGATCCCCGAATCCGGGATTTTGTCATGAATTTGACGCAATAGAAACAAGCTGAATGAAGAGCCTTCGGAATCGACCGGGATCCCAGGGCTCTTTCTTGTTTATTCTCTGTTTATTGTGTTTTTGTATAATAAACCCGACTTCTGTCGAAAGAGGGGACGAGATTTGTAAATCACCAAAGCTTTGAAGCAAGGCTGGATTTTTATCGGAGAAGAACAATACGAAGGAGGAGAAAGAATGCTTAAAATGATAAAACAGCTTATGGCCTGTGTGCTGGCCATTCTGTTGATGGCGGCACTGCTGCCTGAACTGTCCGGAGGAAAAGCCTATGCTGCGGGCAGCGGCATCATCAGCACGGTAGCGGGCACGGATACAGCGGGCTATTCGGGAGACGGAGCAGCGGCGACGTCGGCCCAATTGAGCTTCCCGACAGGAGTAGCTGTGGACAGCAGCGGGAATCTGTTTATTGTGGATAGTGATAACAACCGGATCCGGAAAGTAGATACGTCGGGGAAGATCACCACGGTGGCGGGCACGGGTACAGCGGGCTACTCGGGAGACGGAGGAAAGGCGACGTCGGCCCAATTGAACAACCCGTTTGGAGTAACTGTGGACAGCAGCGGGAATCTGTTTATTGCGGATACTTCTAGCCACCGTATCCGGAAGGTAGATACGTCGGGGTACATCAGCACGGTAGCGGGGACGGGTACACTGGGCTACTCGGGAGACTTAGGATTGGCGACGTCGGCTAAATTGTATAACCCAAAAGGAGTAGCTGTGGACAGCAGCGGGAATCTGTTTATTGCGGATTGGTCTAACAACCGTATCCGGAAAGTAGATACGTCGGGGTACATCAGCACGGTGGCGGGCACGGGTACATACGGCTATTCGGGAGACGGAGAAGAAGCGAAGTCAGCCCGATTGTTCTCCCCGAATGGAGTAGCTGTGGACAGCAGCGGGAATCTGTTTATTGCGGATTGGTCTAACAACCGTATCCGGAAAGTAGATACGTCGGGGTACATCAGCACGGTGGCGGGCACGGGTACATACGGCTATTCGGGAGACGGAGAAGAAGCGAAGTCAGCCCGATTGTTCTCCCCGAATGGAGTAGCTGTGGACAGCAGCGGGAATCTGTTTATTGCGGATTCTTCTAACAACCGTATCCGGAAAGTAGATACGTCGGGGTACATCAGCACGGTGGCGGGCACGGGTACAGCGGGCTATTCGGGAGACGGAGGAGCGGCGACGTCGGCCCAATTGAACAACCCGTTTGGAGTAACTGTGGACAGCAGCGGGAATCTGTTTATTGCGGATTCTTCTAACAACCGTATCCGGAAAGTAGATACGTCGGGGTACATCAGCACGGTGGCGGGCACGGGTACAGCGGGCTATTCGGGAGACGGAGGAGCGGCGACGTCGGCCCAATTGAGCTACCCGTATGAAGTAGCTGTGGACAGCAGCGGGAATCTGTACATAGTGGATACGAATAACCATCGGATTCGGAAAGTAGATACGTCGGGGTACATCAGCACGGTGGCGGGCACGGGTACAGCGGGCTATTCGGGAGACGGAGGAGCGGCGACGTCGGCCCAATTGAACAACCCGTTTGGAGTAACTGTGGACAGCAGCAGGAAACTGTTTATAGCGGATAAAGACAACAGCCGTATCCGGAAGATAGAACTCGCATCCGGCAATGCGAATTTGAGTGGCTTGGTGCTGTCGAGCGGCACGCTAAGTCCAACGTTTGCGTTGGGCACGACCAGCTACACGGCGAGCGTGGCCAACAGCGTGAGCAGCATCACGGTAACACCGACGGTGAGCGACGGCAACGCGACGGTGACGGTGAACGGCACGGCAGTGACGAGCGGTACAGCGTCGGGCGCACTTAGCCTGAACGTGGGCAAAAACCAGATACCGATCGTCGTAACGGCACAGGATGGGACGACGAAGACGTATACGGTGACGGTGAGGCGAGCAGGGAGCAACGATGCGAATTTGAGTGGCCTGGCGCTGTCGAGCGGCACGCTGAGCCCGGCGTTTGCGGCGGGCACGACAAGCTATACGGCAACCGTGCTGTATAACATCAGCAGCATCACGGTGACGCCGGCAGTAGCGGAGAGCCATGCGACGGTGACGGTGAACGGCACGGCAGTGACGAGCGGCGCGGCGTCGGGCGCAGTTAGCCTGAACGCGGGCGACAACCCGATACCGATCGTCGTAACGGCACAGGATGGGACGACGAAGACGTATACGGTGACGGTGACGCGAGCAGGGAGCAACGATGCGAATTTGAGTGGCCTGGCGCTGTCGAGCGGCACGCTGAGTCCGGCGTTTGCGGCGGGTACGACAAGCTATACGGCAACCGTGCTGTATAGCGTCAGCAGCATCACGGTGACGCCGGCGGTGAGCGACAGCCATGCGACGGTGACGGTGAACGGCACAGCAGTGACGAGCGGTACAGCGTCGGGCGCACTTAGCCTGAACGTGGGCAACAACCCGATACCGATCGTCGTAACGGCACAGGATGGGACGACGAAGACGTACACGGTGACGGTGAGGCGCGCACCGAAGGGCGACGCGAACGGGGACGGCGCGGTCACTTCCGCGGATGCGCAGATCGTCTACCAATATGTGAAGGGGCAGATTACGTTAACGAACGAACAACTGCAATCGCTGGACATGAACGGCGATGGTGTAGTCGATGCCAACGATGCGAAAATCATCATGAACATTTACTTGGGTAAAGGAGTCTGAGACGCTTGAAACATCGGACATGGTTTGGACAAGCTTTTCATTTTAAACGGGTAATTTCGAGTATCCTGGTGTTTTGCATGATGGTTTCCTTCAGTGCGTTAACCATTGCCCGTGCCGATCCTGCGATTGAGGTGGGCAGCGTGTCGGGAAATCAAGGGGATACCGTCAGCGTAGCCGTGTATTTGGATCCCAGCAGTTATACAATCGTTTCCTACGGCATTAATGTAGCATACGATCCCAACGTACTTGAGCTTCCGTCGAGCGACGCAGTTACGAATCAAACCTCGACGGATACAGAGTTCGATACTTTTGAGTACAACACCACAAGCCAGAGCGGTATCGTCAATGTTAACTTTACAGGTATTGCGACTACCATCACGCAGAAACAGAAGGTATTTACGATTCAGTTTAAAATTAAATCCGGTGCCGCATCCGGCGATTCGAATGTGACTATCCACTCCTATGATGTGAGTGATAATAATGCCCAACCGCTAGCGGTGCAAACGGCTGCAGGTAAAGTAACCGTCAATAACGACGCGCCGAAGGCAAGCGCTGTGAGCATTACAGGAACGGCAAAAGCGGGCTACACGCTGACAGGGAACTATACGTACGCAGACGCGAACAATGATGCGGAAGGAGCGAGTACGTTCCAGTGGTACGCGGCGGATGACGCGAGCGGAACGAACAAAGCGGCGATCGCGGGAGCGACAAACCGGGCGTTCGTGCCTACGTCCGCGCAGGAGGGCAAGTACATCACGTTTGAAGTGACGCCGGCAGCTTTGACAGGCCAAACGCCGGGAATCGCAGTTTCCAGCGCGGCGTTAGGACCGGTGACGATGAATACCGTAACGGTGGCCATCGGCAGCGCGAGCGGGGCTGTGGGGCAAACGGTCGATGTGCCGGTTTCCGTAACCGCCGCATCAACAGGCATCGGTTCATACGGCATGCAAATCGATTTTGACAAAAACGCGCTCGAAGTGACGAGCATCCGGGAAGAGTCCGGCGGGGAGCTTTTCGGATCCAACTTCAACAACACAGACGGGTGGTTGAAAGCCGGTTGGGCTGACGCAACAGGCGGCGATCGCCCGATTGCCGCAGGGCAGAAGCTGTTTACGGTAACGTTTAAAATTAAAGACGCGGCATCGTCAGGAGATAAAGCTTTAGCAGTGGCGACCGGAGAAGTAGCGAATTTTTCGTTCACGGATACAGCGGCCATTGAGATGGGCAAAACGTTGAACGCGGGAAAAGTGACTGTAACGCCTTACGTGCCGAGCAGCAACGCGGATTTGAGCGCATTGAGCTTGAAAGACGCAGCATCGGGAGTAGCGGTATCGCTGAGCCCGGCGTTTGATGCGGCGACGACCGCATATACGGCGAACGTGGCGAACAGCGTCTCGTCGGTGACGGTGACGGCGACGGTGTATGACAGCGTCTATGGCACAGTGACGGCGAGCGTGTACAATAGCACAGGGACGCAGGCGGGTAGTACGCTAAACCTGACGAACGGTGTGGCGTCGGATGCGCCGCTTCCGCTGAACGTAGGCAGCAACACGATCAAGTTGGTCGTGAAAGCACAAGACGGCGCGGTGAAGACGTATATGGTGACGGTGACGCGTGAGGAAGCGTCTGGCAACAATTCATCCGGGAGCTCGTCCGGCGGCAGCGATAGCAAGCCCTCCGACAGCTCAGGCTTCCGCGTCATTGTGAACGGCAGAGAGCAGGAACAAATCGCCACGGGCGCAACAACGAAAGAAGACGGGAAAACGGTGCTAACGGTAACAGTGGATACGGCCCAATTGGCAGCGCAGCTTGCGAAAGAAGGAGACAAACCGGTCATCGTCATCCCGGTAACGACGTCGGGCGCGGACAAAGTGACGGCGGTGCTGACCGGGGCGGCGGTGAAAGCGCTGGAAAACAAGCAGGCCGTGCTGGAAATTCAAACGCCGAACGGGAACTATACACTTCCGGCAGCGGAAGTATTCATCGATCAAATATCGAAGCAGCTTGGCGGGCAAGTGAACTTGGCAGATATCGTCCTCCATGTGGAGATTGCCAAGAGCGGCGCGGCCACGGCTACCCTGATGCAAAATGCGGCGGACAACAGCAAGTTTACCGTTGTCGTTTCGCCGGTCGATTTTACGATAACTGCTTCGTATAACGGCCAAACGGTGACCGTGGACAAGTTCAGTTCGTATGTGGAGCGGGAAATTCCGCTGCCGGACGGTATCGCCCCCGGCAAAATCACGACCGCCGTCGTGCTCGATGCGGACGGAACAACCCGCCACGTGCCGACTTACGTGACAGCACGCGACGGAAAAAGTTACGCGGTCGTGAACAGCTTGACGAACAGCGCGTACTCGCTCATTTGGCACCCGATGACGTTTGCGGATGTGGAGGGGCATTGGTCCAAGGCTGCTGTTAACGACATGGCGTCGCGTCTGGTCGTGAACGGAGTCGATGCGACGCATTACAATCCGGATGCCTCAATCACCCGCGCCGAGTTCGCAGCGATCATGGTACGGGCGCTCGGCCTTGCCGACAACGGCAAAACCGCCGCGTTCGCGGATGTGAAGTCCGGCGACTGGTACGTCGGTGCTGTGGCGAAAGCGCAGGAGTACGGTATCATCAACGGGTACGAGGACGGCACGTTCCGCCCGGGCAAAACAATCACGCGCGAAGAAGCGATGGCGATGATGGCACGGGCGATGAAGTGGACGGGACTCGACACGAACGTCAGCAGCGCAGACGCGGCAACCGTACTCGCCCCGTTTGCAGACGGCGCAGCGGTAGACGTGTGGGCGAAGCAAGCAGTCGCGGCCACGGTGAAGAGCGGATTGGTCCAAGGCCGGGAAGCAGGGCTGAAGCCGACGAGCGAAATCACTCGGGCGGAGACGGCGGCCATCGCGCAGCGGATGCTGGAAAAGGCTAAGCTGATCGACAACAGAAATTCCAAATAATGCGCAGTCCGAGCGGGGCCGTCCGAAAGCAGATATGAAGCTGAGGGACGGCCCTTGCTTTAGGTGCAGAAGGTAAACATCCGAATCATCGCGACGGCGGATTGTGGTTTTGCCAAGCCACGGTTCGTCATTTGGAATTTCTTAGTCAAGATGCCGAGACCCGCCCGTGAACCAGAAGACGATATTTTTAATACTCTTTCGATCAGCTTCAATATGGATTTCTTTTATCAAGGCTCTCAATAAAGCCCGTTTTTCTTCGTTCGTTGCTTCTTTCTTCCTGAAAGGAGCTTACCGCGGTAAGCTCCTTTGCTCTTTTTTCGACACGCACTCATTCGAATAAATTTGCGTCTCTTTCAACTTGAAATTTCTGAATCGCTTGCTGTAATTCTTCCACTAAATTAGATAAATTGCTAGTATATTGCGCCACTTGTTGGAGAGATTCAGCCTGCTCGGCCATAGAAGAAGATATTTCCTCCGCGGAAGCTGCCGTCTCCTCCGACAATGCCGCAATATTTTCGACAGCCCCGATGACCACCACCTTCTTTGACTGGATGTTCTCAATCGATTGAAGCTCCGCTTGGATTTCTGCCGTAATTTTATCAAATGAAGTGATCATTTGTTTCATGGTGACACTTACATGGGCAACGGCTTCCTTTTGAACCTTGTTGATTTGATCCGTATCATGTACAACTTCAACCAAGCGGTTCGTTTCAGTCAATATCTGACCAATGGTAGTGTTAATTTCATTGGCTGATGTTTGAGATAGCTCGGCTAGTTTTCTAACCTCGTGGGCAACAACTGCAAAGCCTTTGCCGTGTTCGCCTGCCCGGGCCGCTTCAATCGAAGCATTCAACGATAAGAGATTCGTCTGACCGGCGATTTCAAAAATAGCTTGTGAAACAGAAGAGATCGATTTCGATTTCTCATTTAAGTTATTTACCAGCGAGGTAACGTGCTGAAACGACTGTTCCAGCTTGCCGTACGAATCTTCCAGATACTGCACCTGCTGGTTTGCCGTTTCAATTTGGGTGCTTGAATCCTCGGCAGTTTTGCTGATATCCAAAGATTGGGTAATCAATACTTCGATTTCGCTGCTAAGCTGATGCACTGCATCCGACGCGCTTTCGATATCCGTAGCAGTATTGGATGCGCCATGGGCAATCTCCTCCGTAGTCTGGACGACATCGTTAGCGGCTGCGGCGTTTTTGTCGGAAATCATTTGTACGCCTTCCGCGGCCGTTTTCACCGAAACTGCGCTAGTTTGGACTTGCCAAACCAAGCTGTTTATATTGGATACCATCGTATTATAATCCACAGCCAAATCGCCGATTTCATCGTTGGAAGCGTAACGAACTTTGGCAGATAAATCTCCCTTGGCGGTCTTCCGAATGACTGAACTAAGGTCCTTCAAAATTTTAACAACATATCGGGAAATAAAATAACTGGAAATTAGGGCCAAAAGCAATCCAATAATCGCTGCGACTAGCGCATCTTTTTGGATCAGTTTAAGTTTATTCGCAAGACGGTCTGAAGGGACAAGTGAAACAATTTTCCAGTTCAGTTCAGGCAATTGCGTGAAATGAGGCGTATAGGATTCACCGCTCAATGTCAACTGCTGGGGGATGCTTGGTTCAGACTGATAAAGCTTCTTGACCCAACCGTAATTCGATTCAAATTCGTTGGCATCCTTCGTCACATCTTCAACGGACTTAAGTTTACCGGCCTGCTCCGGGTTGATGTTTTTTGAAGTCAACTCTTGTAAAGATGAGGTGATCACCACTCCCCTGTTGTCCAGAATGATAAACTTATCTCCCGTAGATTTCTCTAACTGCTCGCGAATGATGTAAAAATTGTCCAAGCCCATCTGTATCCCGACAGCGCCAACCATCTTATCCTTAACCATTACGGGGGTTGCAACAGTGATGATCATCTTCCCCGCACGGTTTGGTACAGCATAGGTAAAAGCTGGCTTCATGGCTTGTTTGGCTGCTGAATAAGCCAGTCTTTCCGTTACCGGAACATCAGATTTATCGTTATTTAAGTCCAATATTTTGTTATTCACAGCGTCCAAGAACAAGACATTACTTCTAACGGGGTCAGACTCTTTAATCCGTTTGAAGTTCTCGGTCAAAACGGAAGCATTGAATGTATTGGTCTCTATCATTATCGAAACTTGATTTGCTAAATTGTTAGCAGTCGACTTCGCTTCCTTTAGAATGAGGTCCAGTTGCGTAACTGCATTCGTTGAGTTGATCTCGTCCAACTTGATAGCGTCTGCGGTATAGGAGGACTTCACTTGTATATATGTTAATACATTGGACAAAAGCAATGTGATTACCATCATGACTCCCAGAATAGAAATAAACTTCGCCATAATAGGTACTCTAGTTTTCTTTCCAGCAAGATTAATATTCATCGTGTGAATCCTCCTGTTTTTGGTTGTTTTCGGTTGAATATACTAAAAAAACATTCGATATTTTCCAACATGTTCCTCCTATTTGCGATATGAGCGGAAATGATTTAACATTGCTGCTTCAACATTCAATTCTAATTTCTGCTTTACCACTATTTGTGATACGGTTCAGCATATCATCTCTAAGGCGAAATTTAGGGCACCCTCAATAGAGGGTGCCCTGATCCATAGGAATGTGCTTGGTTAATTGAAAAACCCCCACAGTGGACTTTCACCACCTAGTTAATCGCCATGCATGGCGCACAAAAAGGGGACGCAATTAAGCGCGTCCCCTTGAATATTCTAAATTTAAGCGGTTGAACATGTTACTTAAAAAGTCTTGGCTCTCTAATCGCATATTTGCCAAATCACTCAGCTTTCATCCTTCTATACTCAGCGGGGCTAACGCCTAATTGCATTTTTATAAACTTCGTAAAGCTTGACGGTTGTTCAAATCCGAGTCTCCCCGCAATCAGATAAATGGGGTCCTTCGTCGTCACGAGCAATCGCTTAGCGATCTCCAGCATGTGCAATTTAATAAATTCCTGTGCCGTTTTCCCCGTTTCTTTCTTCAGCATATCCGAAAGATAGTTAGGGGAATACCCCATCGCCTGCGCAAGTCCCTTTACGCTGGGCATCCCCACTTTTTCAATCGTTTCCGTCGTGCACTGCTCCTGCAGCAGCCGCTCAAATTTGGCAACCGAATCTTTGACGACTGCCTTTCTCGTAATAAATTGTCTCCCGTAAAAGCGTTTGGCATAGTTCAGAAGCACTTCTAGATGCGACAGGAGCAGGTCGTTGCTGTAGGTGTCCAAATTTCCGCCGTATTCAACCTGAATATGGCTGACGATGCGATCGATAATTTCCTTTTCCTGATCCGAGAGATGCAAGGCTTCATTCGCCTCGTATTCAAAAAAGCTGTATTCCGGCATTTTGTGCCACAATGCGCTGCCTCTGATCAGATCCGGATGGAAGCAAAGCATCCAACCGTCCGTCTTTTCGTCGCTGTTCCGGTTCCCCTTAGCGAGAATTTGTCCCGGTGCCGCAAACATCAGGCTTCCTTCAAGGAAGTCGTAATATTTGCGTCCGTAAATCAGTTCGCACTCGGCATTGTTTTTCAAGGAAATCATATAGAAGTTCAGCTTGTACAACACCTTGTATTCGGAATCGCGAGGATTGATCGAATTGTAGTCGATCAGCGTGATCAATGGATGCCTGGGCTTGGGGCAGCCCAGTATGTCGTGCAGCACAGAGATCGATTCGATATTGATCATGCGCCCAGCCTCCCTGCAAGCAAAGCCGGTGCGGGCTTTGCCGATCGTCTTGTTTAAGTAAATGTCATTATACATCCGAATCGGCGTCCCATACATAGTCAAATCCACGATGAACTTGTGCCGATTACGGATTCAAGCCGATCAGTGATTCAGACAACATGTTCAGTAATCTGGATATGTAACCGCATAGGCTTTTCATTTATTGTACAGGATAGAAACACAAAAAATAAGACCGCCCCTTGGTCGAAAGAGGAGAAGGATGCAAGATGAAAGATTTTACATTCTACAACCCGACGAGAGTGGAGTTCGGAAAAGATAAAGAAAACCTAATCGGCAGCTACATGGCGCCCTACGGCATAAAGAAAGTGCTGCTGGTTTACGGCTCGGAGCGAATCAAAACGTCTGGCCTGTTCGACAGGGTTGCGAAATCGCTCGCCGATCACGGAATCAGCTTTGTCACCCTGGGCGGGATCAAAAGCAATCCGGTCATCAGCAAAGCGAGGGAAGGCGTACGCATCGCCAAGGAGAACGGCGTCGATGCCGTGCTCGCCGTGGGCGGCGGCTCCGTGCTCGATACAGCCAAGGTCATTGCCGCAGGAGCCGTATACGAGGGCGACGTTTGGGACTTGTGCAGCTACAAGAAATATCCGGATGCCGCGCTGAAAATTTTCGATATTTTGACCTTGTCGGCAACCGGCAGCGAAATGAACGCTTCCGCGGTCATTACCAACGAGGAAACGACGGAAAAGTTCGGCTTCTCCAGCCCGGCCGCTTTCCCGACTGTGTCGGTCATCAATCCGGTGCTTCAGGAAACGGTCACCCCGGAATATTTGGCTTACTCCGGCGTTGATATTTTGTCCCACTGCATGGATTTATATTTTACCGCCGCCTACATTCCAGAAATGACGGCGAATCATATCGAGAACATCATCAGAACGGTCATTCGAACCACGGACGCCTTGTTGAAGAATCCGAGGGACTATGAAGCCAGAAGCGAATTTGCTTGGGCTGCGGCGCAAGCCTTGAATAGAACCACCTTCGCCGGGGTGGAGGGGAATCGCTACGACACCCACTTGATCGAGCATTCCCTATCGGCCCTGTACGATGTGCCTCATGGCGCCGGTCTCGCCGTCGTTTACCCGGCATGGATGAATTGGCATCTTGCCATGAACCCGACAAGATATGAACGATTCGCACGCCATATCTTCGGCCTGCAAACAGCCGAAGAAGGCATCGGGGCGTTAATGAACTGGTTTGTCAGCATTGGCGCTCCGGTCAAGCTAGAGCAAGTTCATATCACAAAGGACAAGATCGAAGAGATTGCCTCCCATATTTATCGAACCATTGAAATGGCCCGGATGCAATCCCTTTATCCGAAAGAAACGATTGTCGAACTGCTGAATCGAATGTAATCAGTTTCTCGAAGCATGAAGCCCCTTCCAAGGGGTTTTCATGCTTTAGCAAACGAGGGAGGTCGCTAGCGAAATGAACAAAGGCTGGTCAAAGGACGATATTCCCGATTTGTCGGGCAAAGTTGCCGTGATTACGGGTGCAAATAGCGGAATCGGATTCGAAACGGCATCCGTGTTGGCAGAAAAAAATGCCACGGTTATTCTGGCTGTCCGCAATACGGATAAGGGCCAAGCTGCAGGTATAATGAATACTCCTTATCGGCTAACCAAGGATGGTTTTGAATCCCAGTTTGGAAGCAACCATCTGGGGCATTTTGCATTAACCGGATTATTGCTGCCCCGGTTGGTTGCCGCTCCATCCTCAAGAGTGGTCACTTTAAGCAGTTTAGCCGCTCACAATGCCAAAATCGATTTCGATAATCTCGACGGTTCCAAGGGATATAGCAGCTGGAAATTTTACGGTCAGAGCAAGCTGGCCAATCTGCTCTTTGCCAGAGCCTTGCATAGCAAGCTCAGCAGGAACGGGACGAAGACAAAGAGTATCGCTTGCCATCCAGGATTCTCGAATACGAATCTTACTTCTTTTGGTTCGGGAAAGCGTCCCAATGCTGTGATGCGTCTAATGTCCTTTTTCATGACACAGCCGGCGAACATGGGCGCGTTGCCCTCGTTATACAGCTCCACATCCCCCTACCTAAACGGAGGGGAGTATATTGGCCCTGACGGAAAAGGAGGCAGGAAAGGCTATCCCAAAAGCGATCCTATCATCGAGAAACTGTATACCCCTTTGGTAGCTGAAAGCCTCTGGGATGTCTCAGAGAAATTAACCGGAGTTATCTTTAACTTCGATTGACACGTGGCATGCGTTAATCTCCCATTTCATGCACAGAGCGGAATGCTCTGAAGTACAAAACATCCGGCTCTTAAGCATATCTGTATAAAACAATCAAGCACGACTGAAACTTCGATTTTGTTCTTCAGTACCTTATTTTTGAAATCAGCGCCGTCCATCGTGAGCGTCGTGAATACAAAGGATTTCTACGTATCTATTCGTTGCATTCCTATTACGCACTCCACATGCATCGAGTGTGTACTTAAGCTCCAATCTGCAGATTTAGCATCGAAGCCTCAACCTTAACGTTCATCGGGAATAAGATTATGTTCTTGTCACCTGACACCTGTTTTAAACGGCCCGTATGGAAGGCGGCTCATTGCCCAGCTCCCTTTTTAACAGGAGATCCATGTAGGCCAACATTTGCGCGCGAAGCTCCTCCCGCTGCAATCCGAGCTCCATCGTCGCTTTCAAATACCCGAACTTGTCGCCGATATCGTAGCGGTCGCCCTTCATCTCCAGCGCCAGAAGCCCTTCCAGCCGGCAAATCTCGCGCAAAGCGTCGGTCAGTTGGTACTCGTTGCCCGCTCCTCTTTCGATCCGCTTCAGCGCCTGGAAGATGCTCGGTTTCAAAATGTACCGTCCCATGATCGCCATATTGGAGGGAGCTTTGTTAGGCGCAGGCTTTTCGATCAGGTCCGTCACCTGGAAGGTCCGGTTTTGCTGCCTTGATGTCGCGATCACGCCATATTTGCTCACTTCCGACTGCGGTACCGGCTGCACGCCGACAATTTGCTTGTATGTGGATTCGTACAGATCGATCATTTCCGTAAGCGCGCAGGAATCTTTCGAGAGAATGTCGTCTCCCAGCAGCACCGCAAACGGCTCATTGCCGATAAAAGACTCCGCGCACAAAATCGCATGCCCCAATCCAAGCGGCTCCTTTTGCCGGATATAATGGATGTTCGCCATGCCCGAGATGTTCTGGATTTCGCGGAGCGTCTCCAGCTTTCCTTTCTCGAACAGTGCCTGCTCCAGCTCAACCGTTTTGTCGAAATGGTCTTCGATCGACTTCTTGTTGCGCCCGGTCACGATGAGAATGTTCTCGATACCGGCGCGCACCGCTTCTTCAACAATATATTGAATGGCCGGCTTATCGACGATCGGCAGCATTTCTTTGGGCTGCGCCTTCGTGGCCGGCAAAATTCTTGTTCCTAATCCGGCTGCCGGAATTACGGCTTTTTTAATTTTCTTCATCATATACCACTCCTTTTCGTCGCAGGGGGCTGCTGGCTGAATACCCAGAAGCGGCTCCCCGTATAGTTGACTATCATTCCCAAAACGCTTACGCACAATTTACTGCTCCACACCGGCCATCCCGCATGCTGTCCAAGCCAGGCCATCAATGCCGAAGTCATTAACAGGACTACGCCGTTCACGCCGACGAATTTGAGAAATTCGCTGCGGCTCCGCGAAGGCTCCCTGTCTTTTGCAAACGTCCATGCCCGATTCATCAAATAACTGTTGATCACACCGCTGGAATACGATACGGCCTGAGCCGCCAAATACGGCCATCCCCACAAAGTAAGGAGAGTAAACACTCCAAAATCAATCGCCGTATTTACGCCTCCCGTCATAGCGAACTTCACGAATTGCGCCACATTTTTGCTCATATCAGATGACGCTCTTGATGCGGCGTTCTTTTTTTTTCATTCCGTAGCAATCGCGCACAATGTATAAAGGCCGGCCTTTGGCCTCGTCGTAAATACGGCCGGTATATTCACCCAGAACGCCCAGCATGATTAAAATAAAGCCGCTGAAAATCAGTTGAATGATCGCGATGGCGTTCCATCCGGGTACGGCCGCGCTGGTGAACAGTTTGAGATAGAAGACGACGAGCATGTAGATCAGACCCGAAACCGAGAGCAAGCCTCCCAAATAACTCGCTAATTTCAAAGGTTTATAGGAAAAGGAAGTGATTCCGTCCAGGCACAGCTTGAGCATTTTCTTCAGCGGGTATTTCGTTTCTCCCGCCAGGCGTTCGTCGCGCACGTATTCGACGGCCGTTTGTTTGAAACCGACCCAGCTAACGAGCCCGCGGACAAAACGGTTTTTCTCTGTCAGGCGGCGCATTTCCTCGCATACTTTGCGGTCCATCAGGCGGAAATCGCCGGTATCGACCGGGATCGCGATGTCCGTGGACGCCCGCAGAATCCGGTAAAACATATGAGCCGTCTGCTTTTTGAAAAAGGTTTCGCCCTTCCGTTTCGTCCGCTTGGCGTAGACGACGTCGTAGCCTTGCTTCCATTTGGCAATCATCTCCAGGATCAACTCCGGAGGGTCCTGGAGATCGGCGTCGATCACGACGACGGCATCTCCGCCGGCGTAATCCACGCCCGCCGTAATCGCGATCTGGTGACCAAAGTTGCGGGAAAAATTGATCAGCTTGACCCGCTCATCCAGGTCGCTGAAGCCTTTGATAATCGGCGCCGTCTCGTCGCGGCTTCCGTCGTTGACGAACAGCAGCTCGTACGAATCGCCGGTCATATCCATCACTTCCCTCAAGCGCCGGTACGTCTCATGAATGACAGCCTCCTCGTTGAATACGGGAATTACAATCGAATAGCGTACATATGCCGTCATATCGGTTTCCTCCTTCGGTTTATTGAGTAATTTCATACAGTGTCGAGTTGCCATCTCTTCCGCCCATTCCCATCGGACCGCCGCGCCCGCCACCCTGGTTTTGCGACGACGTTGCCGATTGCCACTCCGACGATGGAATTTCCTTGCTGTGTTCTTTAATCCAGGTAATGACTTCCGAGTTTCCTTTCTCGCCGCCGAATCCGCCGAATCCACCGGACGATAACAGGAAGTATTTGATTTCTTTGTTCGCAACCATTTGCTTTAATTTATCTACCGTCAAAATCGGGTCGGAACCCGAAAAGCCCCCCATAGCCATGACCGGCTTGCCGGTCTGAATAATATACGGCGACGCCGAAGTGGCGCTGGATACCGCGAACAGGTACTTCTCGCCGGTATTGTTTTTGGTCACGTAGTCCAGCAGCTTGGTGTTGACCTGCTCGTTCATACCGCCGCCCATCCGGCCCATGCCGCCGCTTCTCATCAAGCTGGGCCCCGCCTCGGGCAGCATGCTGTTGCCGCCGTACAGAAGCGGTGTTGCCGCCCAGAACAGAGGCGCCGCGAGCAGCGACAGCAATCCGAGCATGGCTGCGGTGTGCGCCAGCTGTTCTTTTTTGGCGGCGATGAGCAGCAGCAGGGTCATGATGACACCCGCGGCGCCGACTCCAGCCGCCCAACTGTAACCGATTTGCGCATTGTAAGGGTAAATAATGTACACTTCAAAAGCCGTCGTTCCCACAATCGCCGCCGGCAGCAGCCATGTTTGCCAGCCCGCTCTGTCGCGGTAGCGGTGCCACAGCTCCACCCAACCGGCTCCGGCAAGCGCCGCGATCGGCGCAGCCAGCATGATCAAATAATATTGATGGAAGAAGCCGGCGATACTGAAAAATCCCATAGCCGGCAGCAGCCAGGCCAGCCAGAACAACGTTTCCTGCTGCTTGTGAGTAAGCGGCGTTCTTCTGCGGATGCCTGCCAGCAGCGCGAGTGCGCCAATGGCTGCAAAAGGAATCAGCCAGCTGATTTGACCGGACAGCGCCGATTGGAACAGGCGCAGCGGCCCGGCTTGGCCGGTGTTGAACGCGCCTCCGCCTCCGCCGCCCGGACCGCCGGGGAAGCCTTGGCCGCCGAAGTTCGGCATCTGCCCGTTCGGCGCACCGCCGTCCGGCATGCCGCCGTTCTGGCCGCCGCCGCTAGCCATGCCGCCGTTGCGGTCTGCGGCCGCTTCGCTGTTCGGCGCGCCGCCGTCCTCGCGGTTCATGCGGCCGCCGTCCTGCGAACGGCCCTCGCCGTTCGGCATTTGCATCTGGCCGCCGCCTCCGCCGCCAGGCCCTCCCTTCATGCCCGTCAAACGCGACACGCCGTTATAGCCAAAAGCAAGCTCCAGCACCGAGTTCGTTTGGCTGCTGCCCATATACGGGCGCTTGTCTTGCGGGATCGAGTCCACGACTACCGCCCAGGATAAAGATACGGCCGCCAAAACTATGGATGACGCGGCCAATACGCTCAGTTTTTTCTTCCAGTTCACCTTGGCCGCAATCAGATAAAAGAAATAAAAAGCGGGCACTACCATGTAAGCTTGCAGCATTTTGATATTAAACCCGACACCGACGGCAGCGAACGCCGCGATCACCCAGCCCCACTGCTGTCTGCGAATGCCCCGGAACAGCATCCAGGTTGCCGATACCAATGTGAATACAAGTAAGCTGTCCACATTGTTCGTTCTGCTGACCGCCGCCGCGATCGGCGTACAAGCAAAGACCAGACTCGCCAGCCGCGCCGCCGTACGGCCGAAACTCGGCTTCACAATCACGTAGATGAGCAGCACCGACCCGACGCCCGCCAAAGCTTGCGGCAGAATCACGCTCCAGCCGTGCAGCCCGAAGATGTAAGCGCTGAGCGTCTGTACCCAGAACGTCACCGGCGGCTTATCCACCGTTACATAACCGCCCGGATCGAAGGAAGCAAAGAAAAAATTATGAAAGCTTTGCAGCATGCTGGTGACAGCCGAAGTGTAGTAGGCATTCACCGTTTTATCCGTCCAGATGTTATACATGTTAAGGAAAGCAGCCAGCAACGCGATCAAAATAAGGCTGATATCCACTTGTTGATATCGTTTTGTTTTCATATTCGGTCGTTCACCCCTTGATTGATTTCCCTTTACACCTAACACTTTAATCACCGTTGCTGAATCCTAGCTGAAAGCCCCCTGAGTTTTTAGTGAAAGCTTTCTGAGCCTATGCTGAAATGGTTGGAACAGGAAACATTCAGTGATTTTTCAGCAAACAATCAAGTTCATCTCAGCTGTCGATTTTATACTAAATACATCATTCAAGAGGCAGTACATGAAAAGAGGGAAGCATTATGGAACTTATCACAGAGTCCTTCCATCCGTTTCGCTTTCAGGCCATGCAAGTGGACATAGAGCTGCTTCTCAGGTGCGAAGACAAGGATGCTCTCGTCGTCGAGAAGCTTGCCGTGGATTGGTTCCGAAGCGCAGAAAAACGCTTCAGCCGCAATTTGGCCGATAGCGAAATCAGCTTGTTAAATACGTTGGCCGGCGAAAGCTGCATGGTTTCGAACACAATGTTGGAAGTACTTTTTTTGGCAGAGGCTTATCAAACGGCGACCGAGGGCGGGTTTTTCCCCCTGCTTAACAGCGGCGAGGCGCAAACGGCCAACTTCAAAAAGCCGGCACTGCTCTGGAAAATGGATCCCGTTCAGAAGTCCATTACGCTTCCCGAGCATTCCATCATCGATCTGGGGGGCATCGAAACGAGCTGGTCCGTGAAAAGAATGGCCGAGTACATGCAGACCGGCATGGAACTGAAACAAGGCCTCATTCTCGCCGGAGGCAGTCTGACCGCATGGGGAAGAGCCCTGCGCCAGCTTGACCCATGGATCATCGGCATTCAGAACCCGTGGAACGGCAATATGAAGGTGGGCGGCGTCGCTCTGCCCCAAGGAGCTTTGTCCACGTACAGCAAATATGAAAACCCCGTGCCCGGCGACAGCGACGTGGAGCAATGCACGGTCATCGGCCAGGATGTCATCGAATGCCATGTATGGGCCAAAGCGATCTGCACACTGGGCATCGAGGCAGGTCTTGCGCTGCTATCGGAGCGCACAACGATGTGCGAGGCCATCCTGATTTCGACCAACAGGCAAATCCACTACTTCGGCAAAAAGGAATCGCTCGGCAAAACCTGGCTGGATATGAGCATCGATCATTATCATTTCAGACAGGAGGCTTCCTGAGCGAGCAGGGTTCAGGGCTTTGGTGCGCGGGTTCCAGGCTCTGGCGAGCGGAGTCCAGGGCTTTGGCGAGCGGGGCCCGGGGCTTTGGCGAGCCTAAGAAGCCCGCGATTGTCAGATCGCCCGAGAAAGTCGCGGCACTTTGTTAGGGATAGGGGAACCAGAGGGGCTCCGCTTAGCGGGAGAGCCTGCTTTTCCCCAGCGGCGCCTCTCCGGTGTGGGTCGTGGAACCGCACAACTGGGTAGGAGGCAGCTCGGTAAGGAGAAAACCTGCGAAAGTGCAGGTTTTTTCTGCGAAATCGGCTGATTTTGGCGGAATACCTGCAAAAGTACAGGAATTTTCACTGGAAGTGAGTCTGCGCCCATAAGTTCGGATGAAAAGCCTGCACTTTTGCAGGAATTGTTCGCGACCAGCGATCAAGGACGCAAATTCATGTATTTTTGCAGGTTTTCTTCGTGCAGCCAGGCAGATTTCTGCGCGATTGCCGGCAATTGCCGGCTGCTGCCTGCGAGCCCCGCCCCTTGGCGGGGGAACGATGCAGGGGCAAGCCACGATTCCGCGCGGAGCCAAAACATTTCTGCGCAATTGCCGGCTGCTGCCTGCGAACCCCGCCCCTTGACGGGAGGCCGATGCAGGGGCAAGCCACGATTCCGCGCGGAGCCAAAACATTTCTGCGCGATTGCCGGCTGCTGCCTGCGAGCCCCGCCCCTTGGCGGGGGGACGATGCAGGGGCAAGCCACGATTCCGCGCGGAGCCAAAACATTTCTGCGCGATTGCCGGCTGCTGCCTGCGAGCCCCGCCCCTTGGCGGGGGGCCGATGCAGGGGCAAGCCACGATTCGGCGCGGAGCCAAAACATTCCTGCGCGATTGACGGCTGCTGCCTGCGAACCCCGCCCCTTGGCGGGGGGCCGATGCAGAGGCAAGCCACGATTCCGCGCGGAGCCAAAACAAAAGCGGCCCTGGAGTTTTACGCTCCAAAGGCCGCCGGTTTTTTTGTTGATTAAGCCTGCACGTTCAGGACGGAGGCTGTCTCCGATGCAGCGTCCGCTTTGCCTAAGCTGTAAGCTTTTTTCAAAAGCTCCTGCAAACTGTTGGTAGAGCTGCTGCTGCTCGTACTGCTTGAGGTGCTGTCGTCATCATCGTCATCATCGCTTTTCAGCGTCTGAAGAATCGACTGGAGCGAGTCATCCTCCTTGGAGGAGGCTCCTTGAGGTCCGCCGGCGCCGCCGGGTCCGCCGGGTCCCCCACCCGGAGGCATGCCCCCAGGGGGAGGTCCCATAGGCTTTTTGCCCGAGGATATCGATGCTGCAATAGAAGACGTATCCCCTGTATCTATGGAAGTAACTCCTTCTCCGGTCCCGGAAGAATCGGAAGAAGAATTTTGTAACTGCGCGTAAAGCTGCAAAGCTGCGGAGCTCAACTCCACGGAGTCGGCGGAATTGCTTGAGCTGGAACTGCTGCTGCTTTCGGACGTGCTGCATGAACCTCCGCTTTCCGAGCTGGCGGAAGTTTGCAAAGATTGCCTGTACAAATAACTGACGGTTGAACTGGAAATGTTCATTGGCGAGTCCTCCTCATCGAATTTGGGTCGTGCCTGAATGTCGTATGTATTCTCCATCGCTCCAGCATCAACGTACCAAATCCAGATGAACATCGCATGAACGTAAAATGAAAGTTTCCTGAAACACTTCCGGCCTTCATCGGGCGTTTGTTTTGAACTGCCGCGCTCCCGTGCTATTATGGAAGAAATAATCGTGTAGGGGCTTTTGCAATGAACTATGATGTGATTGTTATCGGCGGCGGATCAGCCGGATTGATGGCAGGTATTGCCGCCAGTGCCGGCGGCGCGAAAGTATTGCTTGTGGATAAAGGGGACAAGCTGGGTCGCAAGCTCGGCATCTCCGGCGGCGGAAGATGCAACGTGACGAACAATAAGGATATGGATGAGCTGATCCGGCATATTCCGGGCAACGGACGCTTTTTGCACAGCGCGTTCTCCCGGTTCGGCAACCGCGATATTATCGCGTTCTTTGAAAATTTGGGCATCCGCTTGAAAGAGGAAGACAACGGACGCATGTTTCCGGTCACGGACAAAGCCAAAACGGTCGTCGACGCGCTCGTGAATCAAGTCCGCAAGCAAGGCGTGGACATCCGCACGAACAGTCCGGTCGCCAAGGTGCTGTACGAAGACGGACATGTCCGCGGCATCCGTACGCGCAGTGGCGAAACGTTCCGCAGCCGCTCCGTCATCGTCGCTTCCGGCGGCTGCTCCGTGCCGCACACCGGCTCGACGGGCGACGGCTACGAATGGGCGAAGGATGCCGGGCACACCATTACGGAGCTGTTTCCAACCGAGGTCCCTTTGACCTCGAAGGAGCCTTTCATCCGCAGCCGGGAGCTGCAGGGCCTTGCCCTGCGGGACGCGGCTTTGTCGGTATGGAACGCGAAGGACAAAGCCGTCATCACCCATCGCGGCGATCTTTTGTTTACCCATTTCGGCTTATCCGGCCCGATTGCCCTGCGCTGCAGCCAGTTCGTCGTCAAAGAGCTGCCCAAGTCCGAACGGAAAGAAGTGCTGCTGACGATCGACCTTTTTCCGGATCGGAGCATGGACGAAGTGTTCGGCGAAAGCCTGGATCTCGCCAAAGCGGAGGCCAAAAAAGCGATCAAGAACGTGCTGAAAAGCCTCGTATCCGAGCGGCTGATTCCGCTTTTGCTGGACAAAGCCGGCCTGGACGGGCAGTTGACCTTCGACCATATTCCGAAGCAGAACTGGCTGGAACTGAGCAAGCTGCTGAAAGCTTTTCCCGTCTCCGTTCACGGCACGCTTTCTCTGGAGGAAGCTTTCGTCACCGGCGGCGGCGTCCATCTCAAAGAAATCGACCCGCGGACGATGCAGTCCAAGCTCATGGACGGGCTGTTTTTCTGCGGGGAAATTCTCGATATTCACGGCTACACCGGGGGCTACAACATCACGGCTGCTTTTGCGACGGGCTATACGGCGGGCCTAAGCGCAGCTGCGCTGGAACTGTAGGTTCTCTTCTCTCCCCAATTTGTAAAACTCGCACTGCTGCGCTTCGTAGACACTGCGCCAAAAACGGATAGCCGGCTCGTTCGCGGCCAGCTGTCCGCAGCAGCAGCGGCCGGGATACAGCCGGAAAAGCTTGGCCGCCGCGGCGGTGCCGATTCTCATCCACCTCAATGAATCCATTTGAGCCATAAATAAAGTCCTGTAAGCGTCACAAACAAGGTTGGAACGGTCAGTACAAAGCCGATTTTGAAATAGTACCCCCACGTAATCTTCACGTCCTTGCGGGACAAAATATGCAGCCACAACAGCGTGGCCAGGGAGCCGATCGGGGTGATTTTCGGCCCGAGGTCGGTGCCGATGACGTTGGCGTAAATCAGCGCCTCGCGCATGATTCCTTCGGTCTGCGTGCCGTGAATGGCGAGCGCGTCGATCATAAGAGTAGGCAGATTGTTCATGATCGAGGACAATACCGCCGCAAGGAAACCCATGCCCAGCGTTCCCGCGTACAAGCCGTAATCCGCCGAAGCCTGAATCAGCTTGCCAAGCAGGTCCGTTAGTCCCGCGTTTTTGAGCCCATATACGACCACATACATGCCGATAGAAAAAACGACGATCGTCCAGGGCGCTTCCTTGACGATTTTGCGGACATTCACGGTCTTGCTCCGTCCGGCGGCAATCAGGAAAAACAGCGTCGCCAGGCCGGTGATCATGCTGACGGGAATCTTGATAAACTCGCTGGCAAAAAAACCCGCCAGCATAACGCCGAGAATGATCCACGCCAAGCGGAACAAGCGCATGTCCTTGATCGCCTCGCGCGGCTGCTTGAGCGCGGACACATCGATTTGCCGCGGCATTCGCTTGCGGTAGACGAGGTACAGCATCAGCAGGCTGGCTCCAATCGAGAACAGGTTCGGCACGAGCATGCGCGATGCGTATTCTCCAAAACCGATGCCGAAATAGTCCGCAGACACGATATTCGTCAAATTGCTGACGGTGAGCGGCAGCGACGCCGTATCGGCGATAAATCCGCCCGCCATAATAAAAGGCAGCACCATCGCCTGCTCGAACTTCAGCGCGCGCACCACCGCGAGAACAATCGGCGTCAAAATGAGCGCCGCCCCGTCATTCGCGAACAGCCCCGATACGGCTGCGCCGAGCAGGACCGCGTATACGAACATGCGTCTTCCGCTGCCCTTTGCCAGACGCGCCATATGCAGCGCCGCCCACTCGAAAAAGCCGATCTCATCGAGCAGCAGCGAGTTCAAAATGATCGCGACAAACGCCAGCGTGGCATTCCACACAATACCGGTAACTTCGATTACATTGTGCCAGGTCACTACACCAAGCAAAAGCGCCAGCAGCGCCCCTCCCGACGCCGTCCAGCCGATTCCGAGCCCTCTGGGCTGCCAAATCACCAAAGCAATGGTTACCGCAAACAACAAACAAGCTAAAACAATCATATTTCCCCCAAAATTCGACAATATTGCCGGCTTTTCAGCACAGCGATACTATCCATTGTAAAACAAACTGCATAAAACCGAAACACTCGAAAAAAGCGCATGTCGAAAAAAAGCGTACCGGTCCGCTTTGTTGAACCGCTTCTGCAAAGGAATTCCCGCTCGCTTTCACCGTTCCGCATGGGGGATACGTGCAGCCGCGGCAGTTTTCGCACTGCGCACAGCTCCAGCATGCAGCGTTGCGCTGCATGACGGCAGCCGGGCAACTCGACGGCCGCAGCAGATCTTCTCTAACCCGCACCTCTCCTGCACGGGTTGCGGCGCTGAAATAGGGGACACAAGGCGGCTTGACTGGAAGAAAACCTGCAAAAGTGCAGGTTTTCCCCGTGAAAGTGGTCCATTTTGGCGAAAAGCCTGCACATTTGCAGGAATATTTCGATTGCAGCGTATCAACCGAGCAAAAACTGTACTTTTGCAGGTTTTCTTCGCGCAACCAGAGCCAGATGAGAATGTGCAATACCGGCTCTAGCGTGCGCGTGCGGCTTTCCCAAAAGCCTGACTCGACCGACCGCCCTCATGCAGCACACCACCACCGCACGGTGGGTGGTGCTGCGCACGGGTGGGTGGTGCTGCGCACGCTGGGTTGTGCTGCGCACGCTGGGTAGTGCTGCGCACGCTGGGTGGTGCTGCGCACGCTGGGTAGTGCTGCGCACGCTGGGTGGTGCTGCGCACGGTGTAGTGCTGCGCACGCTGGGTTGTGCTGCGCACGCTGGGGGCTGGGCGCGCTAGGAGCTGCGCAACCATCGGCAAACATCGCCGGCCCAATCACCGCCGCTCCAAAAATAGGCTTGCCCCGCACAACAAAAACGCCCCCACGAAACGATCGTGGGGGCGCCCTCCCGGCGGCGCCTTCCTCAAAAGCGGATTCCCGCGCTGAAGCGGTTGTAGTCGTCCGCGGACGGGTCGAAGGCGGCCTCGTCGTCGGTCGGCACCGCGTCCGCCGCTGCCGGGCCGTTTTGCTCCGCGTAGCCTTCGGGCCAATCTTCATTCACCGTATGCGCCGGAATGCGGATCGAATTCTCCAGATCGTAGGCCATCGCATAAGTGTCCCCTTCGGACCGGCTTTGCTGGCGCTCGACCAGTTTGCCCCCGTGCGCTTGGGCAATTTCCAATGCTGACGTAAGCTCCTGGTCGTCGATATGAATGTGCAAAGTCGGCCGCTCGGTCTCAGGAAGCAATTCGGGCTCGTAGCCAAGCTCTTCCAGCGTATCAAGCGCCAGAAGCGCATCGCGTTCCTGCGCAAATTCGAAAAAAATCGGAGTAGAACTGTTCATGTCCGGCATCCTTTCTGCATCCAAATTGTAAAGTCTGCCACTAGCTTCTGCAATCTCGTCCTATTCTATAACTTCCTGCACGATACGCAGCAGCTCATCGTGGTATTCGGGCGCTGCCGCGACCAGATAAGGCGTCGGCGTCTCCCCGCCGGTGACCGGATTTCCGGCGAAATCCGTAACCTTGACCCCTGCTTCCAGGGCAAGCAGCAGCCCCGCGTACAAATCCTCGCCTTCGGAGTTGTACAGCACGATCCCGTGCAGGTCGCCTCTGGCGAGCATGCCCCAGGTCAGCGACGGCGCCCATACGCGCAGCACTCTTTTGAGCCGCTGCTCCAGCGTATGCCTGAGCTTCAGCGCCAGGACGTCGTCCTTGCCGACGATGTGGCCCTGAATCCACGAAATCGTGGATTTGACCAAAGCTCCCCGGGGCTTCGCCTCCAGCCTCGCATCCTTCAACCAAGCTCCCCCGCCGCGGATCGCCGAATACGTCAGCCGAAGCGCAGAATCGTGCACGACGCCGACGGTGATTTGTCCCCGAAAGCTTAGCGAGATCGAAACGCCGTAGAGCGGAATGCCAAGCGCAAAATTGTTCGTGCCGTCCAGCGGATCGACATGCCAGACCCAATCGCTGTCGGCGCCGCCAGCCCCCGCTTCTTCGCTGAAAATACGGTGATCCGGAAAATGCCGTCCGATCTCCTCCACGATTAGCTTGTCCGCCATAATGTCGACTTCCGTGACAAGATCTCCCCGGCTGTCTTTATGCCGGATATCCAGTTTGCCGCCAAATCGTTCTCTCGCCAGCTCGCCTGCCTGCCGGGCGGCTTTTACGGCAACTTCTTGCGCCAATGTCCGAATCTCGAAATTCATCCGGGCACCTCCTGTTCTTTTACACAAACTTTATACCCTATAAACGCAGGCGCGGCGGGAAAGTTGCTTTGGCATGCGGCATCTGTTCATTGACAAGCATGCGGAAGATAAGTCATAATATAGCAAAATCAGATCCGATATTTTGACAAGCGGGAAGGGGTATACAGAGCATGGTCAAGCATCATCAACACAAAATTTTGGACTGCACGATTCGCGACGGCGGTCTGGTCAACGATTGGGATTTTAGCGTAGAGTTTGTCAAAGACATGTATCGCGGTTTGAGCGCAGCCGGCGTCGAATATATGGAAATCGGCTACAAAAACTCGGAAAAACTGCTGAAAGGCGGGGCTTCCGGTCCTTGGAGATTTTTGAACGAATCGTTTCTGAGAGACGTGATTACGCAAAAAACCGACACCAAGCTTTCCGCCCTTGTGGATATCGGCCGTGTCGATGAGAAAGATATTTTGCCTCGCGAAGACAGTCTGCTGGACTTGATCCGCGTCGCTTGCTACATCAAAGATGTAGATAAAGGTCTTGAGCTCGTTCAAAAATTCCACGACATGGGCTACGAAACGTCGCTGAACATCATGGCGCTTTCGCATGTCATGGAAAACGAACTCGTGGAAGCTTTCGAAGAAATCAACAAAAGCCCGGTTGACGTCGTCTATATCGTAGACTCCTACGGCAGCATGAATTACAAGGACATCGACTACCTCGTGGCGAAATTCCAGCGCTTGCTGCCTGAAAAAGAGCTCGGCCTGCACATGCACAACAATTTGCAGCTTGCTTTCTCCAACACGATCATGGGAGCGGACAAAGGCGTTGCCTTCCTGGACTCCTCCGTGTACGGGATGGGCCGCGCCGCCGGCAACTGCACCACCGAGCTGCTGCTCAGCCATTTGAAAAACCCGCGCTACGACGTGCGTCCGGTGCTGGAAATTATCGAGAAGCACATGATCGCCATGCGTCAAAAATGGGATTGGGGCTACCTCATTCCATACATGATCGTCGGCGCGCTGGATGAGCATCCGCGCACTGCGATGGCGCACCTGAACAGCCCGGACAGAGACAAGTTCGTAGATTTCTACGACAAGCTCACTTCCCCGGAAACTGTGCCTGTAGCTCACAAAGAATAATTTAAGCGCACGGCGTCAACACCCCTTGGTCCCGGCCGAAGAGATCCGTTCTCTCTGCCGTGCCAAGGGGTGTTTTTGCGCTTGCCGGATAACGGTGCGAACGTTATTTTACCAGTCTCGCCCCTACGATATGGTTCTCCGCAAACCGCCGGTCGATTAAAAACACGAACTCATCGTCTTTTTGGCCGGAAGGTATTTTTCTGTAGGCTTCGATATATTCGTCGTCGACCAACTGTGTGCATGCTTCATCGGCGTAAATGTTGCCGGCCTCTATTCTTCTAATCGCCTCGATCAACGTATCTTTCGATGTAAGAAACCCGTTGATTTCCGCATACACTTTTCCTGTAGCATCATGATCCTCGAGCATGATCACAACTTTTTGCAGCGGTCCGGCAAACGCTTTTCTTCTGGGAGAAAGGCTCATACGCAGCGCTCCTTTACGTTCATCTTTAACAGCCATTGCAGATCTTGCTGCTATTTTATGTGGCAAACGCTGCATATGAACTAGGCCGATGCAGGACAACATCAAACGGATCGGCGCTTCCGACAAAATCTTTCAAAAAAATCGGTGTTTATACCAATCAACATGTCCAATCATAGAGTAATAGACAATCATACTATAAACCATGCCAAAACAGAGGCATAACCTAGTATGGACGCGATATTTATATGGCTCTTGCTTTACAAGCTTTTACAACGACAACCAACACGCAGGTAATTGCCGACACCGCAGCTCCTCCGGGAACTCTTCCTACGGCAGCCGTTGCGACTTTTCCGTCGCTTCTGTCCCCGGCGGTTAACGGAAGCACCGCTTATATTTGGTCTCCCAATAATGTTCCGGGACAAACCGTTACCTTGCGGAGCACCTTCGTCATCCCTGGACTGCCTATTCTTGACGTAGCCTTACCGGTAAGCGTGTTTTATGCTTTTGCGGCCAATGAAACGGCATTCGTAAGCGCAACGCTGCAAATCTTAAATATTCTTGGCATCATCGTACTGACCGTTCCTTTATTTACTGCAGCGAATGGCGGGAATGAGCAGAATGTGGCGACAGCTTCCGCAGATGCACTGCTTGCTGCAGGCGTGCTAGTAGGCAATACGGCGCAGATTGTCGTAGATGCGAGCATTACAGCGCCGACGCAAACCGGGTATGGTCCGGTCGATCTCGGAAGATATCTCGGCGAAATTATCGTCCGCGACATCGTATAAGACGTCAAAAAGCCCTCATTATGTAAACTTAACTGGCATGTTTGAAGCTGATTCTCAACACAGCAAGTAGTTCAAATATGAAGTGTCACTGTATATCTTAATTGAGAGGCTGTCCCAGAAGTGAAAATTAAATAGGCTATGGACATAACCTACAATCAGGAAAAATGAATTTTTACTAAACAAAGGAGTTAAGCGCCTTGCATGTGCTTAACTCCTTTGCTTTTTGCGTCTACTGCCGCTTTCTTCAGCAAATTATGGGCATGCGAAAGCCACCCGACCTCCAAACTTACTTTGGGTAAGCCTCGAAGCAGGAATCTTTTGAATCCGCGGTTGTTCTTTATGTCACCGAATACAGGCTCCGGTTCGATCATACGCCTGACTGCTAGTGCGTAACCTTCTTCGCTACGGAGTTTTTCACGTGCCTGGTTCTTTAATCGCATATATTTCATACTTACTTTGACTTCGCGATTACCCTGGGCTTTCGTTCACTGCGGTTTCAGCGGACAGCCTTCGCAACTTGCACTCCGGTAATGACGATACTCCATTTCGTATCCACTTTCCGTTATCTCCTTACTCACTCTTCGGAAATTTTACTCAAAGAATAATACTGAGCGAACAGGTCCTGCAGGAAATATTATATCAAATATTGTAAATTTATCATACGTATGGCAAAGTTTATTTGCACCAAAAATAACAATAAAAGGATGTGTGTACAATGAGAAGATTGTCTTTGTTTTTGTTTGTTCTTTTGTTTGCTTTCTCATCAACAGCTTCAATTGCCTTTGCTGAGAAAGAGTTTACCCCCCAAGACATTATTGAGAAAGCTTCACCGTATGTTAAAGTAATTGATAATAAACAATTTAGCCTAGACGTAAAAGAAGCTAGAACAAATGGTCTAACACAGAGTGAAATTAAGCAGGCTCAACAACTCATCAAGGGGGCGAATGCTACTGTAGAGTCTATGCTTAATGAAGGTACTATTCTAGAAGAAACACCTGAAGGATCGCTTAAGCCCAAAAGACCTGATATTACGACAAACATAATTATTGGTGATATTGACACTGATAACTATTTTGATTACGATGTTAAATGGTACGGCGCTGTGCATTTATGGATTAGCCCTCGCTTTGTTGCTGACCTTCAAGATTATAACGGCTATATTTCTGGTTCAGTAAGCCTTGCCACATCAACTTCTCTCGATTTGATCAGTAAAAAAAGTAGTATTCAACCATCGAGTGCAGCAAAAAATTCAATTACAATATTCGCTGGAGCACTTATATCATACGCAATTACTCAATTCTATCAATCATATAAGGATACAGGGGCACTATTTTATGACAATCCTATCGGTATTCCCGATTCATTCGGTAGACCCTAGGAATTGAGGTGAAATGTAAAAAATGAGCAAATACTTCCGGGTATATATTACAAAGAAGAGATACTATTTCGACTTTCTTGTGATTCTGCCTGTTGTTATCTTCTCAACCTATAGTTCTAACCCGGAAGCAACCTTTTTAAAATATATAACCACTTTCTTAACTATCTTTATACTTTCACAACTAACTTTTTATTTTTTTTATTATCGAAAGAATAAGTAGCACTTTTTTTAATTATTCAATCCCGATACCTGTCAGGTGTTGGGCTAGCTATCAGTGGCGTGACACAACGAACGAGGCGGATCAAGACTTTTAAGCCAATTCGCCTCTGTTTTATTTTGGGATCAGTCTATCTCGTACCATGGAATAGATAAAATAGGCAAAAAGAAAGTCACCCTCCAGCTTACAATAGCCAGGGTAATTGACAAGATGTATTGGTCAAAAACAATTAGAGTGCAGCCGTATTAACTGTCTCTAGCACCGAGCATAGATCTTTTAAATATAAAGTAGGGAAACCACTCTCATGGCTTCCACCTTATCGAACCGTACGTGCCCTACTAAGGCATATGGCTCACCAACGTGATTCAACTTGAAATCAATATGTAGTTTCAGGCTAGGTTTCGTGATTATTTTCATTGAACCACCTGCTGTATGTTACTATTATCAGACATTCAACCTCACAAAAGTTCCATCATTTTACGGAATTCCAGTCTTGTTTATTCCGCTATACTGCTTTAATGATTGAACAAGCAGAATAAGTGATGAAAATTTCCTTTATCAACTCTTCTTTACTTTGCATAAATAATCCCTCCAAATTGTAATAATTACCCACAAGTGTTAAAGTTCAAAGTTGGTTATCTATTTCCTTAATGTAATTTTTCAAAGAATCCTGCCCAATAGCTTAATGGGTGAGCGGCTGATTATCGAAATAAAAGCCCGCCTGAACGACATACAAGTTCAGGCGGGCTATTTTATTGTGTCACATCATATAAAATAGTGTGACTCGTATACGTTCTAAGCACATACCCTGTTAATTAATAAAATTAGCTGCTTTCTTGTTTGACCTATTTACAGCAGCGCTTCGATAGCAGGCCCGACGTCCTTAGGATCGACAGGCGGTTCGAAGCGATCGACGACACGCCCGTCGCGGTCCACCAAAAACTTCGTAAAGTTCCACTTGATCTCGTTATCGAGAAGCTGCTCGGGCATCTTCTCGGCGAACATCGAATGCAGCATTTTGCCTGACGGCTGGCTCTGATCGAACCCTTTGAACGGCGCCTGTTCCGTCAAGTAAGCAAACAGCGGATGCTTCCCTTCCCCGCGGACTTCCAGCTTTTCAAAAAGCGGAAACGTTACGCCATAATTCAGTTGGCAAAATACATGTACGTCCTCGTTCGCTGCCGGCTCCTGCCCCCCGAACTGGTTGCAAGGAAAACCGAGAATGACGAAGTCTTGTTCCCGGTACTTCTCATACAGCTTTTGCAAATCGGAATATTGCGAGGTAAAACCGCATTTGCTCGCCGTATTCACGATCAGCACAACTTTCCCCTTATACTGCTCCAACCGGACATCAGTGCCGCGAATGCTTTTGGCTTCATATTCGTGAACGCTCATCCCCATCATCTCCCACGGTTCGTCATTTAAATTTTACACAATTTAATTTTACAAAACCTAAATAAGATTGTCAAACTCCCTGTTATAAATCGGCCCCCACCATGCACACGTCATCCGGATTCGGGCAATCTTTCCCTTTGATTTGCAGCATCTGCTCCAGAAATAACGGCAAAGAAACCTCTGTACCGGCTCTCAGCATCGCCTTCAGCTCCTCCTGCTTGAGCTTCATGGATACGCCCGGGGATTCGATCAAGCCGTCCGTATACAGCACCAGGCGCGCCGGACCGGCATAATGCAGCGTCTGCTTCATCGGCTGAAGCTCCGGTATCAGGCCGATAGGTACGCAGGTTGATCCAAGCTCCTTGACCTCCTTGTCCGCAACTACCACAAACCCCGAGGTGTGGCCGGCATTAATGTATTCCAAGCATCTGCGTTCCGTATCGATCACTGTGTAAAGCGCTGTAAAAAAGAAATGCTTGGGACTGCTCGCGGCGCGGAACAACTTGTACATGTGGACGTTCAGCTCTTTGATGACGATCTCGGGCTCTTTGCATTTGCGGATAATTCCTTCCAGCAGCGAGCGGATCGACATGCTGATCAGCGACGATGCTACCCCGCTGCCCATGACATCGATAATAATAATGCCGTAGCGATGGTCGTCGAGCTGATACCACGCATACATATCTCCCCCGAGATAGTGGGAAGGCGCGTATTTGCCTAGAATCGATATGGCATCGTTCCGAAGCGGCGGGCTGAGCACGCTTTGCTGCACGAGTGTGGCAAGCTCCAAATCTTTCTTGCGCACTTCTTCCGCCGCTTTTTGCCCGGTCATATCCAGAAGGATGCCTTTGATCATCAGCAGGCTGCCGCTGTCGTCGAACTCCGAGTACATTCTGGAATCGACCCATTTGATGGCGCCGCTGGCATGTATAATGCGAAAGCTGCACACATAAGGGGCCTTGCCCGCCGAACGGATAGCTTCCAGACTGAGCAGGGGAACGTCATCGGGGTAGATCAGCTCAAGCCAGAAATCGGGATTTTTCACAAAAGTTTCGTACGGATAGCCGTGCAGCCTTTCGGACGACGGAGATACCGCCACGATCTTCTGCCGGGAAATGTCATAAGAATAAAGATGGGCATCGATATTTCCCAGTATTTCTTCCAGCGGAATCTCCATATGCGCCCGTTTGCGGCTGCCCAGCGGCTGTGCCGCCGGTTCGAATCTTACGAACGCGAGAATGAGAACAAACAGAACAATTTGAATGACCGCATGATATAAAATTCCATCGGGATGAAGAAGCACAATGCCAAAAGCAAGAGCGATACCTTCGCCGTCAGCCGGTATTTCCCCCCATCGCCGGACAGTTTAAAAATCGGAGTCTGTTTCAACATTGCAATCTCCTCTGTTCATTCTCATCCATAGGGCGGTATAAGCCCGCTGATGATACAACCCCACCTCGTCCATGATGCCTTGAATCAGAACAAGCCCCCGGCCGCGGCCGCTCCGGTTAGGCGCGTATCCGGCAGGGAGCCCGAAGCCGCTGTATTTGGGCTGAATGACGCTGATTTCGAGCTGCTCCCGGTCCAACAGCCACTGCACGACAAAAGACCGCGCGGACGCCAAACCGCCATACTCCCAAGCGTTCATACACGCCTCTTCCGTGGCCAGCTTCAGGAGGGCCGCACTGGTGCCCGTTATATTGGCGGCAGCGGCCATTTCTGCGGAAATTTGCATAGCCGTCAAAATCTCTTCTTTGCTGCCGATCGCCAAACGCTTGCAGACCTGCGCCAAGGATACGATCATCCTTTCCCATTGCCGTAATAGGCGCGCGCCTCCTCGAGGCTGGCAAAGATGTTCATGAACGTCTCGAAACGGACGATCGCCAAAATTTCCGCGACCGCCGCACGCACGCCGGAAATAACGAGCTCCTTGCCCCGGCTTTCCGACGAGAGCGCCGCATCGGCGATGACGCCCAACGCCGCGCTATTCAGATAGGCTGCGCCGTATAAATCCACGATGAGCTTGTCGCCGCTTCCTTCGGCCAGCCTGTTGACGGCGGCGCGGAAGTCATCGACATTTTTAAGCGTGATATCCTGCTGCCAAATGAGCAGTTCAATTCCATCCACCGTTTCGATTCTCATCTGCAGGCCAGTCCTTTCTTTATGCAAAAGCATGAGACTCATGACGCTCCAACCGCTGCAGCGATACGATTCGTTCCAACTTCAACAGCATGACAAAGCGGCCTTCCCGCTCGTAGACAAGATCGATAATATCGCGTTCCGGGTCTGTCAGTTCCTTCGGTATAGGGCCAAGCTCCTCCCGGCGGATTTTGATAACCTCCGTCACCGCGTCCACGCGAATGCCAAATTCCGTTCCGTGCATCTCCACCACGACGATGCGGGTTTTGTCCGTTTGGGCAAGGGGCGGCAGCCGGAAAAAAGACCGCAGATCCCATACCGGCATAGTCTGGCCGCGCAGCTTGATAATGCCGAGCATATGATCGGACGAGGCAACGACCCGTGTTATATAAGGAACGGTAATAATTTCTTTGACTTGTTGAATATCCAGCGCATACTGGCCTTCCTCCACCTTGAACGTGACCAACTGCCGTTCTTCCCGTTGACCGTCTTCTCCAGGCAGAAGCTCGGATGGGCCTGACACCGGAATCGAGCCCTCTTCCCGGACGAGCGAGCCTACATCGAGTATCAGCGCCACATTCCCGTTGCCGAGAATCGTAGAGCCGGAAATGAAAGGAACGTTGCCTATGTAAGCGCCGAGCGATTTGATTACGATCTCCTGGTTGCCCACGAGACCGTCCACCGCCACGCATACCCGCTTGTCGGCTACGCCAAGCATGACGACGAACAACCGCTTCGGGGTTGCGGAGGATGAATGCTGAATGCCGAGCTTCCGGTGGAGCCGCACGAGCGGGAATACCGCCCCGCGGATTAGGCACACCTCCTGGCCCTGGAGACGCCGGATATCGCCCGGCGAAAGCCGCAAAATTTCAATCACGTTGACAAGCGGCACGGCAAAAGTCTGATTGTGCAGTTTAATCAGGAGAGAACGGATGATGGCAAGCGTCAGCGGCAGCTTGATCGTGAACACGGTGCCGCCCCCGAGAGTCGTGTCGATCCCGATGACGCCGTTCAGCTTTTCGATTTGCGAGCGCACGATGTCCATGCCTACGCCGCGTCCGGATATGTCCGTGACCGAAGCCGCCGTCGAGAAGCCGGAATGAAAAATGAGAAATACGAGCTCCCGGTCCGTCATCCGGGCTGCGTCCTCTTCGGTGATAAAGCCTTTTTTGACGGCTGAGCTTTTAATTTTTTGCGGGTCTATGCCGCGCCCGTCGTCGGCAATCGTAATGACGATCTGATTTTCCTGATGGGCGGCTTTGAGCGTAATTCGCCCTTTGGCCGGCTTGCCGAGCTGAAGCCGTTCCGCCGGTCCTTCCAGCCCGTGGTCGGCCGCATTGCGCAAAATGTGCAAAATCGGATCGCCCAGTGCATCCCGCTGATGATCTGGCCGATCTGCTTCGTAGCCGAAGAGCTCCGCTCGGCCAGCTTGCGCACTTCATCGGCCACTACGGCGAATCCGCGGCCCTGCTCGCCCGCCCTGGCCGCTTCGATGGCCGCATTCAACGCCAGCAAATTCGTCTGCTCGGCAATTTCATCGATCACCTCGATAATGTCCCCGATCTTGATCGAGTCCTCCTTGAGCAGGGACATCTGCCTGTTCAACTGCTGTATCCCGTCCATCGAAGCCTGGACGACTTTGCCGCCCTGTTCCGCCCCCACTCGCGTAGTATTGGACAGCTCGGAAGCCGTCTCCGCGCTTCGCGCTACGGATTCGATCGCCCGGGACAAATCCTTGAACAGCTCGTTGATCGTCTGTGCCGCAGACGCCTGTGTTGTCGTTCCGCCGGCAATTTCTTGCGAACTGGCGGAAATTTGCTCGGAAGCCGCCGCCAGACTTTGTGCCGAAGTCATAATATCGCCGATCAGCCTGCGCAGCTTTTCCGTCGTTTCGTTCAGCGAGGCTCCCAGTTGACCCATTTCGTCTCTGGAGCGCACCTCCACCTGCTCCCGCAAGTCGCCGGATGCGATTTTGCGCAGCGAGGCGACAAGCTTTTGGACCGCGCTCGCTACCGATTGCGAAATCATCAGCGCCAAGACGATGGCGATAATACTTGCGGCCACAACGAGAATAATAACGATGATTCGTCCTTGATAATAGTTATCAACCGAGGCGTCGATAGAAGCGACCGCTCCGTTATTGTTCAGATCGATGTCTTTGTTCAACATCTCTGAAGCTTTCGTTATATCCGCGATGGCAATCCGCAGCAGCTCGTTAGCCCGCGCGACATTATTGTCCTTGCTCGCCTGAATGATGCCGGGTATTTGATCGGTATACGCATTCCAGCTTTTCACAAATTCATTGTAATAGCCCCGCTCTTCCGGCGACGTAATCGTCGGCTCGTACTCGCGTTGAATCGCCTTTTGCAGCTCCAGATTGTCGCTTATCGTCTTCTCCGCTTTGGCTTTGCCGGCGGCATCGTTATCCACAATATACCGGAGCATCCATCCCCTGGTGTCCAGAACGTTCTCTTTCATTTTGGAAAGCGTCACAATGCTCGGCATATACGAATCTTTCACATCTCCGGCCTTGTTGCCCATGGCGTTCATCCCCACAATAGAGGTGATTCCCGTTGCAATCAAAAGCACAATAACCGCTAAAAAGCTAGATAACAGCTTGAAACGAATCGTGAATCTCATTCTGGTTTCCTCCCTCATCTTTATAGCTTCTATTTTGAGGTGAAAACCATGCTTCGGAACATCCCCTGCGGCTCCTGTTTTGGGCCTTATGTACTATGAACAGGTCTAGGAATAATTTCCTAACGCCTGAAAATATTTCGCCAGCGCCTGCGGCCTGTCGGCGACTTCGAGCTTTTCATATATTTTGGTCATATGATTTTTGACGGTATGGGCGCTTATAAAAAGGACTTTGGCTATCTCTGTGTTGCTCAGTCCCTGCACCGCCAAATCAAGCACTTCCGCCTCCCGGGAGGTCAGCTTGCCGTAAAAACGGCGGGACGAGCCCGCCTCGGCCTGCGCCGGAAGTCCGTCTGCCGGCAGCTTATTGGCGAGACCTGGGCTTTCCGCATAGGAATTTGTTCCTATGCACTCCTTGGCGCCGGCCTCTTTGGGCCCGCTTCCCATCATATGAACCAGCAGACTGCCCGCCATATGGAAAAAGTAGAGCACTTCTTTGACATCGTGCCCTTGCTCAAAAGCAGCCGCAAGCGCGCCAAACGGTTCCCCCCGCACGACCAAGGGGAGTTCAAGCAGCTCCGTGCCCCGCCAGCGGCTCGTCATCGTTTTGCGGAAAGCGGACATGGTGCCGCGTTCGGCGATCATTTCGGCAAATGCTTTTGTCAGCTGCCCCTCATCGCCGTCCAGCGCGTACACGATTGTATTTTGCTGCTGAAAAGCGACAAATTTCGCATCCGTGTCACGAAAAATCGTCTCCACGATCCATTTGTATGCGGTCTTATGCTCATGAACGTCAATCAATCCTTGAGAAAGCTCCAGCAGAGCTCGCTCCTGGTACCGCTTCTTGTCCATTTCCTTCTGCATGTGGCTGTAGTGGATTTCGGAGGCCATTTGCCCGGCCAAAATGCCGCCCATATCGGCCAATTCCTCCGACATGCCGGAACCGCCCGCGGCGCTGCCGCCAAACAACAGCCCGTACAGCCGCCCGTTATACTTGACGGGATAGCAAATGATGAATCGCGGAGCCAAGCCCCGCCACGTGAAAATCGAAGCCCTGGGATCTTCCGCAATATCCTCCCAGTATCCCATAATCTGCGTCAAAGCCACTTGCCCCAGCAGCCCCTCACCCATATAAAAATGAGCCCCTTGCAGCCGCTTATGATCCGTACCGGTGCCGGACGTCTCGGCAACGACGTACTGCTCGCCCCCGGATTTCACCGCAAATCCGGCGAACTGCAGCTCGGTGATTTTCACGAAAATATCCAGTATACTGCGCAGCCAGGCATCGTCCCGGCCATCCAAAAGACTCAGCACGCGAAGCAGCTGAAGCCGGTTGGCATGCGCTTTCACCCTGTCCCTCGTCTCGAACATGTCGCTGATCATATCCGTCATGACGACCAGCTTCTCCAGCGCGCCTTCCACTTCGGGAGCGGACAAGGACGGGGCCTCCTCCACGGCTTGCTCCCACAGCTCTTTATTGGCCGCAGCGGCGGATTCGGTGACTATGCGCTTGACAAGCTCCTTGTTCCGCGCATCCAGCCAGGCGCCGGCAAGCAAAAAACAAACCGCCCGTTCCTGCACGAGAACAGGCGCCACAATAATTTTGATGCCGTCCTCGCTTTCATACACGATCGGTCTTTGCACCGTTTGCACACGTTCCATCGTATCGTCCAGAGCCTTGTTTTTCATAATTAAAGGAGCCTCCCATAACATTCTGGGAAGCTGAATCGGTCCGGAAGGCTCCGTCATATTGCGGCCGGCCGGATCAATCAAAATGAGCGTCAATCCGCATAAAGATGCATAAGCATCCTGCAGATGTTGCAGCTTGCATGCCTGATTCGTCGTCACTGTCAGCGCCTCTCTTTTATATTCTCTACCCTACAAATTCCGTCCGTCCAAAAGGTATCCCTGCTTTTTAAGGCAATACCTGTCAATTGTCCAAAGCGGCGTATGCAATCGGGAATGTAGAAAATAATAAAGCTACTAGATACCGGGAGTGATTCGGTCCGTATGAGTCGAATTTTGCTTATCGAAGACGAGCAGCGCATCGCAAGAGTGCTTCAGTTGGAACTGGAACATGAAGGCTACTCGGTGCAGGTGGAAAACGACGGAAAGCTGGGGCTGCAGACCGCGCTCGCGGGCAGTAGTTGGGATCTGATTTTGCTGGATATCATGCTCCCGGGAATGAGCGGCCTGGAAGTGCTGCGGCGGGTCAGGCAGGTGAACGCCACGCTTCCCATCATCCTGCTTACCGCCAGGGACGCCGTTCCCGATCGGGTTAGCGGGCTGGATCAGGGAGCGAACGACTATATCATCAAGCCTTTCGCCATCGAAGAGCTGCTTGCGCGAATCCGCAGCCTGCTGCGCCAGAAGACTCTGCAGGAACAGCCCGAGCAGGACCATCTGTTGAGAGTGGACAGCCTGACGATGGATTTGCGGAGCAGAGCCGTCCAGCGCGAGGGAAGCCCGATTGAGCTGACGCCGACGGAGTTCGATCTTTTGCGTTTCCTGATCCGCCACCAGGATGAAGTCATGTCAAGGGAACAAATCATTTCCGAGGTTTGGGGATACGATTTTATCGGAGATACGAACGTTGTGGATGTGTACATCCGCTACTTGCGCCAAAAGGTGGACAAACCGTTTGCGTCCAAGCTGATTCATACGATACGGGGAGTCGGATATATGCTTAAGGCGGAGCCGGGGGATAAAAATTCCGAGGATCAGGACGCTGAGCCGCCCTCTGAAGAGTCTTCCTGACCATGAGCCTGAAATTAAAAATCACCGCTTGGGTAACTGCGGGGCTGGCGGTCATCCTTTTCCTGAGCTTTACGTTCGTCTACTTCATGTTTATCCGCATTACAACGAGCGGCGAGCTTGAACTGCTAAAAGAAAAAGCCCATACGCTGCTGCAGCGGGATTTGCCGCATCACCCGGAATATTGGACCGGCACGAATCATCTGGACGAACTGTTGATCCCCCAGGAAATGATCCGCTATGTGATACAGGACGGAACGGTCAAATATCAAATTTATTCCGACCAAAGGCTGCTCAGCTACAAGCCCGTGTATGTCTCGCGGGAAAGTGTGTCCACCAAGCAGGCGAGCGACGGCATTTTCGTGTTCGTGCGAACTCCGGTATTCGATCAGGGAAAGCAGATCGCCACTTTGGAAATCGGCCGCAGCCTCGATAAATTAGGGGAATATTCCAGCACTCTGATTTCCATTTTGCTGCTGACATCCGTAGGCGCCTTGATCGTGGCGATTTGCGGCGGCTATTTTTATACGAATGCGATTTTCCGTCCTTTGCAGCAATTGATCGCAACTATGCAAAATATCGAGAAAAGCGGAACGTTCCGCCGCATCGAGCTGAGCGAGAAGAAAGATCCCGACGAATTGGCGCTGCTGGGCGGCACGTTCAACCGGATGATAGACAGGCTGGAGGAGACGTTTCAGAAACAGGAACAGTTTCTGGCCGATGCTTCCCATGAGCTTCGCACGCCGCTTACCATTATTGAGAGCTACGCCAGCCTGCTGCGCCGCTGGGCTTTCAGCGACGCCAAGCTGCGCGACGAGGCCATCGAGGCCATCTTGTCGGAAAGCGCCCAGCTCAAGCGGCTGACCCGCCATCTTCTCTCCCTGATCGAGACGGAGAAAGATCATTGCAAGGACGGGGAAACTTATGACCTGGTTCCGCTCGTCCAGTCAACGGCCGCTTCGCTGCGCGTCACCTCCGGCCGGGAGATCGAAATCAAATGCGCGGCCGAGCGGCTCGAAATGACGGGCGACCCTTACAGAATCAAGCAGCTGCTCGTTATTTTGCTCGACAATGCCTTGAAATACAGCTCCAAAACCGTCATCGTGAACATTGAGGAAGAAACGGTTAACCTTCTTGCGATCAAAGTCATCGATCAGGGAATCGGCATCGCCGAAGAGGATTTGCCGCACTTGTTCGACCGCTTTTACCGCACCGATAAAGCCCGCAGCCGCAGGCTGGGAGGAGCGGGACTGGGGCTGGCCATCGCGGCGAACATCGTCAAATCGCATGAAGGCGCCATTGCCTTCAACAGCCGGCCGGGCGAAGGGACGACCGTCACCGTGAAGCTGCCAAGATCGTGTCAATAAAAATATTATCAGACAACTCTCATCATTCTCTCAGAATTGCTTCCGGCTCCTACTCTCTCGGGCCGTACAGGCTTGTCCGGTAAATTATAGGCGGTTTTTCATCTGCTATACTTGGGCTTAGGTGAAGCGATCACCACACAACAAAGCTCAAGGAGGACGTTATGAAAAACCAACAGAAAGTATACAAAAAACTGCTCGTTGCAGCAATGACAGTTTCAATAGGGCTATCTGCAGGAATGGTCGGCGCCCCTCATGCGGCCGAGGCGGCGGTAACCTCTTCATCTTCCAAAGCCAGTCAGGTCATCTCCATCGGCAAGCATTATTTAGGCACTCCGTATCAGTTCGGGGCCAAATCGGGACAGACGAGAACATTCGACTGTTCGTCTTTTACCCAGTACGTATTTAAGAAGGTCGGCGTTAATCTGCCCCGGACCTCTCAGCAGCAATCTCACGTAGGCAAGTATGTTTCAAGAAGCAATCTGCAGCCAGGCGATCTTGTTTTCTTCTCCAATCCCGGCAAACCGGGCGTTATCCACCATGTCGCGATCTACATGGGGAACGGCACCCTGCTGCATACGTACGGAGCAGGCGGAGTCCGCATCACGAAGATGAGCAGCGGAACGTGGTCCTCGCGTTACATGACAGCGCGCCGCGTTTTGTAATCACCTCACCAGTACACCCTTAGGGCTAGCCCCTAAGGGTGTTTGCGTTTCGCGGATATGCCGCCGGGGCTCAATTCCTAGAAGCGGATAAACGCCTCATGGTAGCCTTCCTTGAGACCGCGCTTGCGTACCTGAACCTGCATCAGCCGCTCTCTGTACCGTACTCTCGCCGTCTTCGGTATCACCATCGAAGGCAGCTTGATGACACGGTCTTTACCGTCCAAAGTACCTGTCACCTTAATATGGTCGGATTTGACAAACACTTGCAGCGCTCTCGGATTCTCATCCTTAGGAAGCCTCACCTTGACGATAACATGATCGTGCGTTTCAAAAATGTCGGAAGCATCGGTTCGGGCAGTGGACGCAACGGTGGCGTCCAAGCCGTGCATCGCTTTTTTCAGCGTGTCCTGTACATATCCTTCAACCCACGTCATATTATCTAGAAAGGTCTGCCCATTTTCGCGAAAAGGCAGCTTTTGCCCTAAAAATTTTTCAAGCTGCTCCCACTTCAACCAAGGGTGGCGATTAAACCCGTTCAAGCTCATCACCTCATTTTCCCTACAGTATATGTGTGTGGTATGCGCATGTGACACCGATCTATAAAGGTACCTCTGGGCGGATACCCACATATACTAAAAGCAATAGAGCCTGAATCGGGGGAGAGCGAACATGCCGTCTATCGTAGGAAACGTAAAGATACTGTCCGTAGGTCCCAGCTCCGTCATCCATTTCGGCGATTGCGTGATTATATCTCCTACCAGCTCATCCAAAACTTTTGCCGGTGCGGGTTCCTTTAACACCGGGGATTTCCCGAGCGTTTTCAACGCGCTCAGCAATACCGTAACCAACGATCCCGATCTGATCGATACTACTGCAAACGGGGTGATCATTTAGCATGAACTGGACGATACACCAAACCATACTCATTCAGCATCTGCGAGTCAATTCCGTATCCAACTCATCCGTTCTACAAATCGGCAGCGCCGGATCTATCCGATCCCTCTCCAATTTATATAACACCGGCGGGTTTGTCGAACCTGCCCCGCAGCTTGGGCAGACCGCTACGAATCCGGTGTCCCTGGTTCCTCTGCCCTCGCCGGCATGACGGATACCGGCAATTGTCAAAAAGCCTTACATACCGACGTGGTAAAAAGAGGTGCTTACTCGGATGCAAAAGCCCATAACCTGGCAGCAATGGACACAGCAGTTGTGCAATTACATTGAGGCGCAAAAGCAGCGCATCGACAAACTGGAGCAGAGCGTCGCGAAGCTGCAAACGGAGCTGAAAGAGCTGAAAGATCAAAAACGGGTGCACATTGACAAGATCGAATACCACTTCGACCAGCTCAAAGTCGAAAAGCTGGACGGAACGCTGACCATCGGGATCAGTCCGGCATCCATGGATGCGATCGACGACTTCAGCGTGAACGGCAAGTCCTTCGGGGCAGGTGGCGGAGCCGGCGGCAAAGATTCGTTTCCCGAGGAGGTTCCTCCGGATTCCGGCCTTGAGCAGCAGGTGTCCAGCGGGATCGAACAGTATCTGAAGAAAGATGTACAGGCCGATATGCTCGGCATAGAGGAGAAATACCAGTATCCGCTGGAAGACGGCTTCCGGGATATGATTTTGGATGACATCCGCAAACAGATTGAAACCCGGATTCGGCACTACGTCAGCCAATACCGCAGCGTCGGGTTCGATCAGCCGTTGGAAGCCGTTACGGCCAACATTTTCGAACGCACCAAACAGGATATTTTGAGCGCCATTGAAACGTATATTTCCAACTTGCCGCGAAAGGATAGTGATTGACCGATGGATTTTCATGTTGAAAACAAACAGTTGTGCGTCGGCGATGTGCGCATTATCGGCGTTTCCAGTTCCTCGGTGTTTTTGATCGGGGACACGGTTAACGTCTCCTTATCCTCCATGTTCGACACTCCGCCGGAATCGGTCATTATCAGCCCCCTCGTTCCGCTTGCCGGAGAAAGGTAGGCGAAAGGATGGCACGGCTATCGATCGTAGATTGGGTCTACAATAACGAAGTCGGTTCGGGAAGCGTCATGCAGGTGGGTGACAGCGTGAACATGATTTTGAAAACTGGGGTTTTTGCCGTCCAAAGGGAAGTGCCGATTTTTTACGGGAATGAGGGCAGCTTCGCGGCCGATCCTCTTTTCGAAAGACCGTTTCCGCAGCCTGAACCGGGCGGACCGGCAAGCGTATGTACGGATAACCTCGGATCTTGCATCAAAGTTCGCAGCGTACGCATCCTCGCTATCTCTTCTTCCGCAGTGCTGCATATCGGGAGCAATCACAACATTCGCTCCGAAACGAGAATCAAAAATATCCGCCAGTTCGTCCAAAACAAGCCCGGCCCGCCGGGAAAAACAACGTTCGTCAAAATAGGCGACGATTCGGTCGCGACCTGACCGCCCGGGCGAGCCGGACTCGGGCGGGGATCGCCCAGTCGAGCCGGACCCGGGCAGCGCGGACCAGGCGCGGCACGGGAGGCGGCGCGGCGGGCCAGGGGCGGGCACCGCGGACGGCGCGGCGCGGGAGGCGGCGTGGCGGGACGGGCGCGGGCACCGCGGACCGGACGCGGCACGGGAGGCGGCG
>NZ_JBVYOL010000029.1:0-86953 GCF_056120505.1 Paenibacillus sp. sgz302164
GCCGCGCTTTCGGCGCGCCGTAATGCCGGCGCCGCGCTTTCGTGCGCCCCCGCAGCCGGCGCCCGGCCTTGCTGGGCCCGCTGCGCTTGCGGCGACCCGCTGTCCTCCAGCGCAGCCGGATCAGCCGCCGGCTGCCTCCAAACTGCCGGGACCGCCGGCTGCAGACCCGGCGCTGCGTTTATAGCTGCATGACTTAGCACCATGCCGCCTTTGGAGATCGCTGCTGCCATAGGCCCGCTGCTCTTGCCCTCTATGCCGCCGCTGCTGCTTCTATCGGCTATCTCTGCCGCCAAGCTCGCGCTCAACTCGGAGCGGCTCGCCATAAATCCGCCGGCAACCTGTTCAGGATGCGTCAAAGTTTGCCCACTTGCTGCCAACGAACCGCCCAACAAATCGCGTCCATCCCCTAAAACAACGTTACCCTGAACATCGGAACCAGAACTTCCGCCGCCTTTTCTCCTTGCGACCGTACCCAAGCTTGGAAAAGTACCTGGACTTTTAGCACCGGCAGCGTGACTTGCCGCCGCCAATTGAATGCCTGCATTCGCTTTTGGAGCGGTTTTCGCAATTGTGGCCGGATTCCCGGTTATACTTGCACGCAAGCTGCCATTTCTGCTTGCTGCCACATGCGAGCGTACATTTTCAATTAATCTTGCATGTACGCTTGGTGCATTTGCGCTACTGTTTGTAATTGCATTTATGCTTGCTGTTAAGCTCCTGCTAACCATTCCATTTATGCTTGCTGTTGAGCTCCTACCAGCCATTCCGCCCATGCTTGCTATTGAGCTTCTGCTAGCCACTCCAGCCACGCTTGCTGTTGAGCTTCTGCCAGCTACTCTATCCATGCTTACTGTTGAGCTTCCGCTAGCCACTCCATCCACGCTTGCTGTTGAGCTTCTGCTAGCCACTCCATCCACGCTTGCTGTTAAGCTTCTGCCAGCCACTCCATCCACGCTTGCTGGTGAACTTCTGCCAACTACTCCACCTATGCTTGCTGTTAAGCTTCTGTTAGCCACTCCGTCCATTCTTGCTATTGAACTTCTGCCAACTACTCCGCCTATACTTGTTATTGAGCTTCTACCAACCATTCCATCTATGCTTGTTGTTGAGCTTCGGCCAGCCACTCCATCTAGGCTTGCTATTGAGCTTCGCCCAATTAACCCATCTATACCTGCTATTGAGCTTCTGCCAGCCACTCCACCTAGGCTTGCTATTGAGCTTCGCCCAACTACCCCACCTATACTTGCTGTTGAGCTTCGGCCAGACACCCCACCTACGCTTGCTGTTGAACTTCTGCCGGCCACCCCATCCATTCTTGCTATTGAACTTCTGCCGACCACTCCATCCATTCTTGCTGCTGAGCTTCGGCCAGCCACCCCACCTATACTTGCTGTTGAGCTTCGGCCAGGCATTGCATTTATGTGTGCTGTTGAGCTTTTATTCGCTATTGCGCTGACTGTTACAAGTACTTTTGTTCCTGCATTTACGTATGTACTCTCAATTGGATTTGCATCTGCATTGGTATCTGCATTCGTGCGGACTTTCCTGCTAACTTTTGCAGGCCCATTTTCGTATGAAAAAGAATTTGTATATATAACAGAATCTGCTCCAGCAATGTGATGGCCCCCGGCAAAATTGCTTCTTGCCCCGGAAGCAGGTCCCTGGACGCTATTTCGATCCCGAGGGGCAGATTCCTTTATTTTTGCAATGACATTCAAACCTAAATCGGCAATCGATTCTGTGCCCGGCCGTACGATCGATCTTGTTGCTCTTGGCGTGCCGTCATTACTGCCTGCCCCTTCTAACATTCCTGCTCGAACACCAGAATTTACAGCCCCATAGTCAGCAGCCTGTGCGTGTCCTTTCGCAATCGATCTGCTCAACGTTTCCGCAGTACTTGCAGCCATCGCATTTGCACTGCCACTCGCACTAAGCTTTGTAATTGTACTGGCACCTGAACCTGATTGAGAGCTTGTTTTTGCATATATAACAGAATTTGCTCCAGCAGAGGGGCTAACTCCAGCGAATGGGCTCCTCATTCCAGAAGCTGGTTCCTGAGTACTATTTCGATCAGGTACTGCAAATTCGCTCATTCTTTCAATGACATTTGAACTCAAATCGAGTTTCGGATTTACAAACGGTTTTGTATGTATAACAGAAATTGCTTCAGCAGCGAGGCGGCTCCTTATGAAATCGCCACTCTTCATTTTTCCGATAACATCCGAACTCAAACCCGCTGCCCCAGCCGCAGATTTCCCAGCACGAGTGCCGGAATTTGCAGACTCGGAAGCACCGGACCGTGCGTTTGCTTTCGCATCCAATCTCGCACCAGCACTGCTTGAATCTACGCTTGCGCCGAAAGCGGCCGTACCGCTATGCAGCCTTGCGCCGATTACCTCATTGCCGCTACCGGTCTCAATAGCTAATGACCTTCGCAGTATTCTCTGGGCCGTCCCCTGATCATGCCGGGGGCTCTCCATCACAGGCCGCGATCGGGTTCCGGCCTCGTGCGAAGCGGGATTTCCCGATGTATTCCTTTGCTGCTGAACAAGCAGTCTAAGCTCCGTACGGCTGCTGTTTATTTTTGGAGCTGACTTGGCGCTTGCAGTCTGAGTCTCGGCAGAAAGGATTCCGGACACGGACTCGGTCTTTCGGACAAAAACAGGCGCGTTTTCCCGGCTGCGAGTATCTGCCCGTGCTGCATCATTCCCACCCTCTTCCGCTTGCCTTGCTTCCAACTGTGCGGCATTCGTTTGATCTGGCGCGGTTTTTCGCCAAATAACAGTATGTGCAGGTTTGTCCTTATCGTGAACAACCTGATAGCTGCTTGTTCCTTCGTACTGCCGCCGCATGGAGTGCGGAACCGCCGTGGTCAAGCTGGCGGCCGCAATAGCGGAAGGCGCGATGCGCCGGGCAATCGCCACCGGTTCGTTATCCTGGCTCCCTGTCGTATTGTAAGCGAAATGCCGCAGCACAGGTGCTGTCTTTCGAACGGTTTCCGCATGACGATAATCAATGCTCCGCTCTCTCCGAACGGACTCGCCAAAAGCTTCGTTTTCAACCGTTCGCAGCGGTTTGCGGGCCGCCCTTTGAGCCGGTTCCCCCATCCATACAGCCGAATTAGGGTGCCGCTGGGAGGTCGAATGTGTATGTAAGGATTCTAAATGAACGAATTTGGATAAAGCCGTATGATATAAACGGACTGCCGCCGTCCGGTTCGTCGCTGCACTCCTGCTGCCTGCCTGTCTGGAAAGCATCCGAACCGAAGCTGCAAACTGTGCAAAAGCACGCTGTATCGGCGGCGTTCCCCGCTGATTGTCGATAGTAATGTAACGCTGCCGCAGTTCGCGGCTTGAAGGCCGCTGATCCGAGGGCCATCTCAAAATGTGTTTTCCCTGCCCGGTTATTGCCGTGGCCGGGGGGCTTGCGCTTGTATTCGGCGGTGCCCCATGCACTTGCCCTGCGGTTGATGCCGGGTGTGAATTGTTTCCGCCAGAAGGGATGTTCGTTTTTTCCTTGCTGTTCTTTTTAGCGGTTGCATGGCCGGAACTTGTCCGGTCGATTTCATCAAGCTCTGCGGTCAGCTGCAAATCGCTCCGCAGTTCTTCGATCGCCATAAGTTCTGAAACGGCAGCTCTTCGATCTGTTGAAGTTACGGCCTGCTGCGGCAGCAGATGTCCGTAGCGCTTCACCCATTGTTCAAGACGATGGATCGTCTCCCGCTTGGTGGACAGCGGCGCTGCGTTCGGATGCTGCAAATTTTGCAGCTGCAGTTGGAGCCGGATGATCCACTCCCGTTCGCTCTCGTCTGCCGATGCCATAGGCCCATCTTCCAGGAGCATGTCGTTGATCCTGAAAATGAGTGCCAGCAAGCCTAAATAAGGCATGCGTCTAAAACCGTACTTGCCCATGATGCCGGAAGCAAATTGATTCGTTATGCGGGCAGTCCGGCCAAACGTGCCGGCGTCTGCCGCCGCCAAAGGGCTGCCGGCCCCTGCGGGCTGCTTCCTGCGGGGGATATGCGATTGTCGGGATAGCATGAACAATCCCCCTGCCCGTTATTTTTTGAAAATCGTCTTCAGGCCGCCGTGCACAAGCTCGATGGATTCGATGGCCACATTTCCGCTGGTCGCGTTTAACTCCGGGCCGTTCCATTTCACGGGAAATGCGTCAAAAAAATTCCAACGGCACACTTCCTGCCCGACCTGATTGTGCAAAATGACGGAACCGTTCTTGCGCTTGATTTTCCCTGCCGTGACGTTGTTATACCAGTCCCACAGCTCGCTGGAGCTGGTGATACCTCTTTTTAAAACGATGTTCGGGTACTTTGTATGCTCGATCATGTAATGGGGATGGGTGTTGACCCCGCCTTCCCATAGCGGCTTGACCTCTATTTCGGAGCGCATGCCGGAGACTTCGGAAAAACCGCCGACGATCAGCCCGTCAAGCTCGACCAAAAAGCGAAACGCGCCCGCGACTCCATGCGTTTTGAACTGCTTCATACCTTATCACCTCTTGCCGAACACGTCGAACGGATTGTCCGGCTTTTTGCCGTCGTCGTTCAGATTGCGGTTGATGCGCGATATTTCCTCGCACCATTTGCGGCGTTCCCGGTGCTCCATTGACATGATTTCATCGTGTGTCCAATGAAAATAGTAAGCGATGAAGCCGGCTTCCTCATAGATCTTGTCAATGGGATATCCGGTTATGCCCCCGCCATCTCGTCCAAAAAAGACACGTCCACATCAAATTCGTGCTCGCATTTCGGACAAACCGTATGCACTTTGGGCACTTCCATTTCGTTGATCTGGCGGTAAAAATTTTGCAGAAACGCAAGGTCTGCCGTGAACAATTTTTCCACGACCCGCGTATCGATAGCGCGCAGATCGCCTAATTTGGTAATGACGCGCGTTAGCAAAATGATCGTGAGGTAGCCGGGATTTTGCTGGACGCGCTGATCGCGCATCGGCAGTATTTCGTCGGCGGCCGTCGCAAGGCGCATCACGCCTCTTTTGTGCAGCGTGCCTTCCTCATCGACGTATCCTCTGGGGAGCTCGAATTCGTACTCCGTTTTAAAAGCCATGCTCGCTTCCTCCTTCATTTGAAAAAAGAAGAGCCGGAAGCTGAAGCGCAGCGCTCCAGCTCTCCTACTCTTTCGCTGCCGTTACTTCGTGCGCGTCATGCCTTCGTGGGCAAGCTCCAAATTTTCGATCGCGACTTCGTTGCCCGATCCGTTAAAGTTCGGAGCCGTATACTTGGACGGCCACGCTTCGATAACCTGCCATGTCGCCACGTCGCCGCCCTCTTCGTTGATTGCGATGATCGTGACGGTTTTGCGGGAAATTTTGCCCTGAATCGACTCGGACATCCAGTTGTACATATCCAAAGAGTCGGTTACGCCCCATTTCAGCGTGATGTTGCCGTATTTGGCAAGCCCCGGAAGTTTGCGAGGCGTAATGACTTCGTTGCCCTCGCGGTACTCGATGACGGACAGCGATGCGTCAAAGCCGGACACTTCGCTGAACCCTGCTTGCTGAATGCCTTCCACTTCGATTCTGAATCTAAAATTGCGGTATGGATCTTTACGTTCGACAGCCATATAATACCCCTTTCCTGATTATGAAAAAAATGATCGTCCGAGCGGGCCTGCTCTTCTCTCGCCTTACTCTTCTCTCGTCTTCTGAGTAATGCGGAAAATGACGAACTCGGCAGGCTTCACAGGCGCTACGCCGATGACGCAAATGAGCCGTCCGTTGTCGATGTCGTCCTGCGTCATCGTGCTTCGTCCGATGTTGATGTAGAACGCCTCGGCAGGACTGCCGCCCATCAGCGCTCCGTCTCTCCATACGCGCGTCAGGAACGCATCAATCGTGCGTTGTACGCGAGCCCACAGCTGCTCGTCGTTCGGTTCGAAGACGACCCAGTTCGTGCCGTTCTTGATCGACTCTTCAAGGAAAATGAACAGCCTTCTGACGTTGACATATTTCCATAAACCGTTGGAGGAAGCGGTGCGCGCACCCCATACGCGGATGCCTTGTCCGGCAAAATGGCGGATCAAGTTCACGCCTTGCGGGTTAAGGATATCCTGCTCGCCTTTGTTGTACTGGCAGTCGAGGCCTACGGCGCCGCGAACGACTTCGTTGGCCGGCGCTTTTTGCACGCCGCGGGTTTGGTCCGAGCGCGAGTAAATCCCGATGACGGAGCCGGACGGCGGGATATAAATGTTGCGCTTGTCCAGCGGGTCGAACACCTGCAGCCAAGGGTTGTACATCGCTGCATAGCTGCTGTCGAAAATGTTGCGGTGCGTCATCACGTCCGCCACTTTCGTTTTGTCGCGCGGAATGTCGAGCACGGCAAAACGGCTGCCGAGGTTTTCGCAATGCGCGACGAGGGAAAGCTGAACGTTCGGGTCCGTTACGCCCGGAACGGCCATAATGCTGACCACGTCGTTATCGATGAACGACTGGATGCCCGTACGCTTGCCGGGGCCGCGGTCTACGCCCATGAAATCGCCCGCGGACAGATTGGCGACGGAACCGTTGCTGCCGCCCGACAGCGCGATCTGGAACTTGCCGGCCGTCTCCTCTTCGCCGGAGAGCACCTCGAAAGGAGCTACGGCGCCGAGATCTTTGCCGTCGGTCAAATCTTTCACCGTTACGATGTTGGAACGGGACATGATTTTCTCGATATGGTTCGCTGCGGAAATGTTCAGGGACATCTTTTCATAAGTCTCCGCTTCATCCCCGTAAAAAACGTTGATCGTAAATTCGCAGGTAGTCAAAACTTTGGCAGGCAGCAAATTCGCGTCCGTCACATCGCCTGTAAGCTCGGAAGCGAGCTTGATGATGTTGTCTTGGGAAGCTACGATTTTGTTGTACTGCTTGCTGCCGTCCGCTTCGAAAGCGACGACGTCGCCTACGTTGAAGCCCGCGTTGTTTTTGACGCGGTATTGGTTCTCGCCCAGGTCCTCGTAGATTTGCGTCTTGGCCTTGCTCGCCGGAACGATGACCGCGCGGATTTGGTTGCCCCATGTGCCGGGATTTTTGGAAGTAATGCGTACAATCTTGGCTTCTTTGTTGCCTTCGGTCTGATTCGTCGCAGCTTTGGCGTCGGACGGCGCTACCCGCATGACAAAGCAGCGCGAGCCTCCGTTCAGGAAAAAATGTTCAACGGCATACGATAAAAAGCGGTAATCGCCAAATTCGTTTTCCGACAAATAGCTGCCGAACAAACGGTGAAAGTCCGCTACGCTCGTCACTAATTGAGGTACGCCCTCGATTTCTCCTCTTTGCGCGAGTCCTAAAAACCCGGCCGTACTTGTGCTTGCACCTTCCAACGGCTGCGCGCCGCTGTCAAACTCTTCCACATAGACTCCCGGTGATAAATATTCAGCCATTGTTCCCCGGTTCTGCCTGCAGGCGCTTGCTTGCCGCTTGATGCCGCCGCAGACATGATACCAGTTCTCTCCTTTCTGCTTGTGGTTTTTTGTATAGAAGATGGACGCATGCACCCATCCGCTAAATGAGGTTACGTTATGTATTGCGTTCCGAGGTTGGTGGTTTGGCCTTCCGCCACCATCACCTCCTTCAAGAACGGCTGGCCGCTCCCGCCGCCGGCGACGTGCAGGCGCACCGAAAACGAAGGCGCTCTGCAGCCTCCCAAAGCGATGACCGCTTCGCCGCGTTCGGTGCAGCGGGTCTCGACGGCGGGAAGCAGCAGCGCTCCCCGCGAATAGCTGCGGACCAGCGGCTTCGCGAGCCGGAAACGCTTCCGGTGCTCCAGAACCTCCGCAATTTGCACCGGTTCTTCCGGACCTTGCGGTCCGCGCTCTCGCAGCACGTACCGGCTACCCTCAACCATGCTGCCGGTCACAAAACCGACCGCAATTTCTTCCGCGCCTGCGCCGGTCTGCTCCGGCATCAGCCTGGCCCGCGCGCATTCTTCCGTCAGCACGCTGGCTGCGACCGGCGCTCCTTGCAGCGGCGCGTCCTTGCCGTCCCGCAGGCAAACCCTTATGAGCGGGGCGCCCGGCGGAAACGGATACGAGGGCAGCGGCTGCAGCTGCAGCCGAATTTGCTCGATGGAACGGGAAGATCGGGTGGAAAACGGGATTTGCTCTTGAAAATAATGTTCAGCGTCTATGCGGAGCCGGTAATCGCCCTCCGGTAAATCGTTGAATATATAGGATCCGTTCGATTTGCTGATCGCAATCGAGCGGGCGCCTTCGAGATGTACGGCGATATTCGTACCGATGGGGGCTTCTGAGGTGAATGAGTCTGACAGGCCGACAACCAGGGAAACGCGGGATTTCAAATGTACTTCGCGCCTGAGTTCCAAATCCGACGCCACCTGTCCTTTCCGGAATTTTAACCTTGTATGCGAATATCGCGTTCCAGCACCCGCTTCGTCGTCCTGATTCTTGTCGAATCGATTTGGACAGGGCCGACCGTGTAGCTCAGGGAAAGCCTGTAAGGGGTATCGGCAAAATTCCACATGTTCATCATGCTTTCTCCGGCGAACGGGTCCAAGACGATGCGCACTTCCTCCTCGCGCTCGGCCAGCGTGCCTACCGTCATGGAGCCCCGCAGCACCGAATTGTCGTACAGCACCTGCATCGCTCTCCCCAAAATCCGGTGCTCGTCAAGCGCGCGGGACTGCAGTTCCGCCGGCGATTGGACGGTAAGCAGGTAGCCGAGCTCGACCGACATGGGAGGAAACTGGATTTCGTGGGTCCCCCTGGATATCATCTGCGTCCGCCGGTTATCTCCGCTTTCCCTGACCGTATACAGGAAAAGAGACAGGTAGAAATCTCCTTTATCGACAGGCGATGCCAGACCGATCATCTCGGGCTGCGGGATGGGGTCGGGGGTCATGTTTTCTCTGAGCAGCTTCACTAAGGACGCGCTGACATCAGCAATTACGGAATAGTCGCCTATTGGATTTCACTCCTGCCTCTTGAAATGGCAATTATGTATGCGTGTAGAACAAACGTGCAATATGTCAAATCTTTACGTTAATCTTAAATCCTTTTTTATTATAATTGTATTTAAGTAGGATGACTACAGATTTCTTCATCTTTCCCATCAAAAATTTACCTTCTTAATAGTTCTCCAGATCCAGTTTTGCCACGATTTTCCCGGATTTTTGCAATTCATGGCGAATGGAGGCGATAATGTGGCGCATGCGTATCGGCTCTCCCGCTTCCGCAGCCAAAAACGCCGAAGACAGCACGACGTTTTTGATGTTGCCTCCGGCTATCTCGAACTTTTGCGCCAGGTATTTGAAGTCGACCTCGCTGCTGACGGGCGCCGCCGGCGGAAACATCGAGCGCCAGATCCGCTCCCGGTATTCCGCGTCGGGAAACGGAAATTTGATCACATAATTGATTCTCCGCAAAAAGGCCTCGTCGATATTGTTCAGCAAATTCGTCGCCAGAACCGTGATCCCCTGGTATTCCTCCATTTTTTGCAGCAAATAGGCCGTCTCGATGTTCGCGTATTTGTCGTGCGAATCTTTCACTTCCGACCGCTTGCCGAACAGGGCGTCCGTCTCGTCGAAGAAAAGCACGGCACTGCTCAGCTGCGCTTCGTGGAAAATTTCGTGCAAGTTCTTCTCGGTCTCGCCGATGTATTTGCTGATCACCTGCGAGAGATCGACCTTGTACAGCTCAAGCTGCAGCTCCCCCGCTACGACCTGGGCCGACATCGTCTTGCCCGTGCCGGGGGGACCGGCGAACAGCATGCTGAGCCCTTTGCCGTAGGCCAGCTTCTTCTCGAACCCCCAGTCTCCGTAGACGAGACTGCGGAATTTGACCTGGCTGCACGCATTGCGCAGCTGATCCTTTTGCTCCGGCGGCAAAATGACGTCCTCCCAGCCGTAGCGGGGCTCGATGCGCACCGCCTTGCGCTCCAGCCGGTGCTGAGCCTGCCGGAAGCATGCCCGGTACAGCGCGGGCGCTTCCAGCGCTGCGGCGTCCGCCGGGCGGCCGTCCAGCTGGCGCTGCCAGGCCGAATAGCCGGCGGCTAGCTCCAGCGACTGGCGGATCTGCCCGGGGGTGAAGCGGAATTTGCCGCTCATCACCCGCCAGTCGACGTCCCCCTGGACGCCGAGCTCTTCGGCGAAGCGCCGCCAGAGCAGCTCTCTGGCCGCCTCGTCCGGCACCTGCAGCTCGTGCTCCACCAGCAGGCGGTCCTTCGGCTTCCACTCTATGCGCAGCTGCTGCCCCGCCAGCAGAAACAGCAGGCCGGCATAGCCGTCCAGCTGCTCGTGAAACTGCTGCTGGCGCTGCCTCGCGGCGAAATCCGGCTCTTCCGGATACAGCGCTTCAAGCCGCGTAAAGCAAAGCACCGCCTGATGCAAAATCGCTTCGCGCATCACGGCCGCAAGCAGCCCGGCGAAGCCGGCCGGCTGCAAAAGAAGCTCCTCCGCGTTCACGAGGAGGAGCGGCTTGCCGAATGCGCGGGCGCAGTGCCGCACATGCAGTTTTTTGCCTGCGCCGGCGCTGCCCCACAGGCAGAAAGCAAGCCCCCGGCGCGCCGGGGCCGGGGCTTCGTAAGACTCGCGGACGAATGCCTGCAATCGCCGCTGAAAATCTTCCTGGATGAGCAGCGGCGGCGCGGCGTCATCCGGGTACACGATCGCTGCGGCCGGCTTCAGCCCGGCGTCCAGCTCGCCAGTGTCAAGCAGGAACGCGGCGATCCGCTTGTCCAGCAGCACCGGCTTCGAGAGCAGCGATCTGCCCGGCGGCTCGTGCTCCTCCCGCTGCAAAAAGTACCGGGCCAGCTTGCCGGCCGGGCCCAAAAATGTCGCGCGCCATGTCCGCATGTCCTCGGGCGTGCGGCACGCCAATTGCAGCGCCGTGCCGACATTAGGCGCTTTATTCGTCAAATCGTCCTGCAAAAATCCGAATAACCGCTCGTATTTGCGGTCCAGCTCGAGCGCCAGCGCCAGCAGCACGATGCGCTCTTCCACCTGCGAAAGCCCGAATACCGCCGACATGTAGACGAGCGGCAGCAGCACCTGGCTTTCCCGGCTCGCCCGCAGCCGCTCCGCAATCCGCTCCTCCCACTCCTCGATCTCTCCGAGGAGCTCGGCCTCCGTCTCCTCCTGCCGAGCGGCCTCTTCCGTCGCCTGCGCCCCTGCGAGACGCATGAATTCGTCCTCGGACACGAACATGCCGCGAAACGCGTCCGTCTGCGGGTCGGCGGTTTGAACCTGCCTTCTCGCGTACAGCAGGCGAAGCTTTTTGTCCAGCAGGCAAAGCTCGTCCGCATAATGCTCCCAAGCGTGCGTATAAGATTGAGCTGCCATAAATCCTCCTGACGGCCTGCATGCAGCGCCTTTTGCAAATTTCCAAAAATAATGTCGCATTCTATATACTTATGTCGAATCTACTAGTTCCTCTTGCCTAATTGGAAATCCTTTCTTACAATATCGTTAGCACCTCTGCGCAAATCCGGGCGAATACTCCTAATCCTGCTTCCAGCCTGACTGGAAATAAGGATGATTGCCGTTCATGCACCCATGGCCGTCCCGGTAGAAAAGGAGCCTGAAACTTTTGGAACAACCCCCGGTAAACGACAGCAATTGGAATCGGAAGCTCATTCGTATTTTTTGGTCGATTTTGTTGATATACGAAGCGGCTGCGACGATCGGTCTGTTCGTAGACATCAGTCGAACCCCTGATCAGTGGGGGCACAGTTTTATCCGATTCCAGGTGATTCCGACATGCTTGCAGTTGGCTCTTATGGCGATCGGCCATGCCGCTGTTTATTTGTTCAAGCGCTACAGCGATTTTATCATGATTGTCTGGACCATGACTATGGTCGGTCTTTTTATTATTTGCATCCCGGAATTAAACGACAAATACGAGTTGATGTGCATTCCCGTACTGCTGTCATCGAGTTATTTTCAGCGCAAGCTGATCGTTTTTGCATATGTATCGAGCCTTGTTTGCATCGTGATATTGGTTGCCGCCAATTTTTACAGAGGAATCGTGCCTAGCGCATATGAAATGATCGTGTCCGCAGCAGTCGTAACGGCAACCGCGGTCGTTTGTTTTGCCATAATGGATAAAGGTCTTGATTTAATTACCCAGCTTAAAGATTCCGTCGTCAGGGAACAGGAGCTGCTCATTCGCAACGTGATGATCGACCGGCTCTCCAAGGTGGACGCGCTGACAGATTTGTTCAACCACCGTTCGTTTCAGGAGCATACCGATCATCTCATTTCGCACATTCCACACGACACGCCGCTCGAACTCGCGCTTATGGATATCGATAATTTCAAAAGAATCAACGATACTTACGGCCACTGGGTTGGCGACGAAGTGCTGAAAACGATAGGCTCCATACTGAAGCAAACGTTAAGCTCGGACGATATGGCTTTCCGTTACGGAGGCGAGGAGTTCGCGGTGCTTTTTGTCGGGAAGCGGCACGACGAAGTGATGGCCCTGTGTGAAACGCTGCTGCACAAGGTGCGCGGCACGCTCATTCCCGAAATACCCGATCAGCACATAACAATGAGTATCGGAGTAGCTCCGTACGACCGCAATACGCTCAAAAAAGCCTGGTTCCAGCGCGTGGACGAATGTTTGTATACGGCCAAGCGGTATGGCAAAAACCGCATCTACGCCCAGACTGCCGATTAGCCCGGCTTTTTTTACCGCCGAACCGCATCCTTCGCGATGCGGTTTTTGTTTTTTCCGTCTGTACTTTTTTTCCGCCTGTACATGATTTTGGTCGTTTAGGCAAATAATAGCCAAAATCATAAAAGGTGGTCTTAACTATGTGCACATCGATATCGATGCTCGCAGACGTCTCGGAGGTTGTCGCGCAATTCCGCATTGACCGTCTGCTGTCGTACAGCTCCAACCGTTACGAAATCAAGCCGACCCAGTCGCTGTCCGCCATCGTAACGAACCGCAAGTCCGAGCGGCTGCTCGACGAATTCAGATGGGGGCTCATGCCGTTCTGGGCCAGAGACGCGGTGTGCGGCGACCGCGATTCGATTTTTCGCAGCGATGCGTTCGAGCGCATCGTCCGCAAGCAGCGCTGCGTCATTCCGTGCAGCGGCTTCTATATAAGCCGGACGGAGGGCAAGCGGACGCAGTGGCACAGGTTCAAAATGCGCAGCGGCACTTTCGGCATCGCCGGCTTGTACGATGTGTGGCGCTCCCCGTCGGGCGAAGAGCTGCGCACCTGCACGATGCTGATGACGGAGGCCAATTCGCTCGTGGCCCCTTATATGGGCCGGATGCCGGCTATTCTGGAAGCGGACGATGTCGACGCCTGGCTCCAGCCGGCCGTGAAAGACGCCCACTCCCTCCAAAAGATGCTCCGTCCCATGGAGGAACTGAGGATGGTGGCGAACCGCCTCGCTTCCCCGCAGGAAAAGCTCGAAACGAACACGGACGTCGGCGTGCTTGCCTGAAAGTCTGTCCTGCCTCCGCCGGGCCGTTCACCTGTCCGTTGGTCCCTCATGCCCGTTTGCCCGCCCCTGCGGGCGGACACATGCACTTAATAAAGCCGGGGAAAAGAACCGCTTGGCGGATTCTTGCACCCGGCTTTATTGCTTAAGCGGCGGCAGCTCCTCGCCCCGCGTGACAAGACGGACGCCTTCCGCGCAGACCCCGTACGGCTCCCAGGGACAGGTCGCGCATACGACGCTGATGTCCTTCGGAACGAATTCCGCCGCTATTTTGCCGAGAATTTCCTCCCAGCTCCATTCGGAGCCCGTTTGCAGACCGAGCATCTCCAGAACGGCGGCATCCTTCCGGTACACGCTTAGATCCTCGCAGTGCGGCCTCTGCTCATCGCTCGGAAAGGCGGCGCAAATCTCGTCGGGCCCCTCCACGATCACAATCCTCGTCTCCGGGCGGTTCCGCAGCGTCTCGTAAATTTTCGTCATATTGACGCAAAAATCCGGGGAATAACCCATCCCCCTGTAACCCAGCAAGCAAAGCAAATGGTGTCCTCGAAGCTTTATATGCATCGGATGGTTCTCCTTCAACTGATTGGCCTTCGTATATGACTTCGTGTATGACTTCGTGTATGACTTCGCGTATGTCTTCATGTAGATGATAGCACAAAAACAGATGCGGAAGGCTTGACATTTTTCCGGATCAACATGTATTATGTGTATCATATCAACTAGTACACTTGGTACATTCGAAAGGAGGAGCTGCATGTATCTTCATTTGGATGAACGGAGCCCCACTCCGATCTGGGAACAAATTGTCCAGCAGATCAAAGAACGCATTCTGCAAGGCGCCATTCAGCGGGGCGACAAGCTGTTGTCCGTACGCGAGCTTTCCGCCGCGCTGGTGATCAATCCGAATACGGTGAGCAAAGCTTATCAGGAGCTGGAGCGGCAGCATGTTATCGAAACGCGAAGAGGCAAAGGGACGTTCGTCGTCGATGCGCTCCCGGCAAAAGGAGACCGAGACAAAATGAATGAAATCCAAAAGGCTTTAAAGCTGCTCGTCGTGGAATCGTCATACGCGGGCGTAAACCGTGAAACACTGATCCAGTGGATCGAACAGTATTGGGAGGAACTTGGAGGTGCAAAGCATGTTAACCGTGCAAAATCTGAGTAAACGCATCGACGGGCGGCTTGTTCTGGAGAACATCGGCTTTGAGCTGAAGGCCGGCTCCATCGCCGGTCTGCTCGGACGCAACGGCGTCGGCAAAACGACGCTGCTGAAAACGATCGTCGGCATTCTCGACCCCGACGAAGGAGAAGTGCTGTTCGACGGCCGCGCCGTCGCCAGCGAACATGCGGTTCGCACTCATATTTATTTTGTGCCCGACCATACAGGTATGTTCAACAGCTACTCGGTAAGCGAGATCGTCAAGCTGCATCAAAAGCTGTACCCGGAGTTCGACGACCTGAAAATGGTCACGTTCATCCGGCAATTCAGCCTGCCGCCCCGGCAATCCTTGCGCAGTTTCTCGCGGGGGATGAAAGCGCTGCTGTTCATTCTTTTGGCGATATCCAGCGGCGCCCGCCTCATCGTTTTGGACGAACCGACCAACGGACTGGATGTCGTCGTGAAAAAGCAAATTATGCAAACTTTGCTGGAGGAAGTGGCGGAGCGCGAGCTATCCCTGCTCATTTCGACGCATCAGCTGGAGGAATTGGAAAAGATCGCGGACTCGCTGCTTCTGATGAAAGGCGGGCGGCTGGAGATGTGCATCAGCACCGACGATGTGAAACAGCAGTATAAAAAAGTGCAGGTCGCCTACGGCACAGGCGCGCTGGAACATCTCGCCGAAATTAAGGGTATCGAGCTGATCGGACAGATCGGCCGTGTAATGACTCTTTTGCTGAAAGAGCGGCCGGAGGAAACGCTGAAGCAGCTTCAGGCAACGAATCCCGTGCTGCTGGAAGAATTGCCGATGAAATTGGAGGATATTTTCGTAACGGTGCTGGGAGGAGATTCGCGTGTTTCATAAAGCGCTTTTGTTCAGAAACTACAAGCAGGCCAAATTTGCGATTTGGGCATTCTGGCTGATGACGCTGTTCACTTCCTATAAATTGTTCGATCATGCACAAAACTTGCAGAGCATGCTCGACTATTGGAAAAAATCAGGGAAAGCCGGTGGGTTCGAATACTATTTTTCCCCTAATCTTTCGAATGAAACGCTGCTTCAAATTTGTATCTGCGCAGTCATCGCCGTGCTCATGATCGGACTCGGCAGATCGAATCAAGGTCTGGAATATTCGTTCTCCTGGCCCGTCCGCCGGATTGACCTGTTTTTATCCAACTGGTGGCTTGGGGCGGCGCATATCACAGCGGCAGTAGCCGTCAGCTCGGGACTCAATTTTTTCATTTTGCATAATACCGTTTTGAAAGATTACCTGAAAGACAGCGTGCTTATGTACTACCAGATCCATGAGCTGTTCACGATGATCGGCGTTTTCACCTTCAGCCTGTTTGTCGGACTGATCGGCGCCAGCGTCGTTTCCCAATTTGCGATCGGCTTTATAGGCCTTTTCGTCCCCGGGGTCGTGTACCAGCTTTTGGAGGATTTCGCAGACAAGCACTATTGGGTGTTCACAGGGCGTCATTTTGTGACGAATCCTTACCTGTACGATTTTTTTGGCATCATTTCCTTTCCCATGCGTATGATCAAAATCACCGATTACGTGATGAGAGAGATGAATCAAGGCACCGCCGTTGCCCATGAGGTCTATACCGGGTACGGGAGCATATATGCGTCTCTCGTTGTGATCGCGGCAAGTCTGCTGTTGATCGTTAAAACTTCCGGCAAATCGACAAATGAAAATAACGGCAAAATGCTGCTGTACCCTCAGCTCATCCCTTATTTCAAAGCAAGCGTCATCGTCTGCGCCTTTCTGCTGGGAACGACGATGTTCAGCAACAGGTACGAAGACAATCCCAACCTGGCGGGGTACATATTCAGCCTTTACGCAGGCGGCATTCTTTTTACCGCCATCGCTTGGCTGATCGTACGCAAACTGATGGGAGTCCGGCTCGTGCTCGGACGGAAATAAAACAAAGGCGTCCCACACGAGGGGGACGCCGCAGCGCGACTGCGCCGGGGCAGCTGCTGCGGCGCGACGGTGCCGGGGCGGCGCGAACGGCGAGGCAGACGCGACGCAGGAACGTCGCGGCGTGACGGTGCCGAGGTGGCGCGAACGGCCCGAGACGCGCGGCGAACGGCGCCAATCCATAGTCTGTGGCCGGATAAATCTGCAGAAACCCCCGTGGCGCCGTGAGCGTCACTCCACAGAATGAAGCTAATTCAGGTCCGCTGCGTTTTGCGAAACCACACGCAAAAGTCACTCCCCTGCCTAGCTGCGCGAGGAAAACCTGCAAAAGTGCAGGTTTTTACTCGTTGATTCGCTTGCTGCGAACAATTCCTGCAAAAGTGCAGTCTTTTCACCGAGTACACGCGCTCAGATTCATTTCCAACGAAAATTCCTGTACTTTTGCAGGCTTTTCGCCAAAACGGACCATTTTCGCAGGAAATTCCTGCACTTTTGCAGGCTTTTTCCCCGGCCTGGCTTGCCAAGCCGTCTTAGGCTCCCTGCTGTGCAGCGCCGCAACCCGTGCGCATTGGCAAAAAGCAGATGCGCCGAAGTAGGCCACCTTTTGCGAAATCACACGCAAGAGCCACTTCCTTTGCCTAGCTGCGCGAGGAAAACCTGCAAAAGCGACCATTTGCATTTGACTTGGGAAGAGCTCCCAAAGTAGATGATTATGGCCGTTTCGCAGCAAAAGCCAGGCCTTCAATGTCACAAATTCGTTCAAACATCCGCAAAAGGCTTGTAGAAATAGAATGATGCTTCAGGGATCAGTGCGCCGGCACCGCGAGGATAGAGCGATGTTGTGGAGTTACTAAGGAAAAGAGAATGTATTTTTTAATGATCAAAATCCCAAATTGGCTCGCATTAACTTTCCTGCTAGCCTTGTGAGTCTTGCCCGAACAAAACTTCACCTTTTTCCAAAACGCCGTTTTTCCGCGCTAAATGTTGTCATTTAACCTCTGTTTCGAATTGTAATCCGGCAATTTAATCGAACTATACACTTCTTTCGACTCATCAACAGACAGGCTTTCTGAGTCAGAAGATTGTAAAGTGGCGAGCATCTGATTACGGAATTCCAGCTCCTTACTGGTACGAGGAAAAAGGACTGCCGCACCTTTATCGGCCAAAGCCTGGTTCGCTTCAGCAAAAGGCCGCATTAATTTTTCATAAGCAGAAAAGGCTTGTTCATGTTTTTCATGTGAAGCGATTTCTCCAGCCAGAATATAAGCGCCAACCAATGCGAGACTTGTTCCCTGTCCGGTTAAAAAGGACGGAGCAAAGGCAGAGTCACCTGTCAGCACCACTCTGCCCTTCGACCATCGGGGCATTCGAATCTGACTGACTATATCAAAATACATATCCTCAGCTTCCGTCATCGCCTTTACAAGTCGAGGAACTTCCCAGCCACTATCGGCAAATTTTTCTGCGGTCAACTTGCGTTGTTGGCCAGGATCCGGCCTCCCAGAAAAAGGAGGCTTTTCTAATGCGAACGCCAGAAAAGCAAAAAGCGTTTCACTGTCTCGGTAGGCCAACAATGCGGTATACAGCCCTGGTGTGGCATAGGAGATAATCTCATAGGACAGGCCCAGTTCATTCGGAATGGTGAATACGTTAAAACAATATCCAAGATATCGAGTAAACTGCTCCTCTTCCCCGAATACAAGACGGCGCGTTTTGGAGTGTATACCATCTGCACCGATAACAAGATCGAATCTTTCGCTATGACCGCTCTTAAATGTAACATCTACTCCATCATTGATGTCATTCAGAGTAGCAATGGAATCATTGAACATGTATCGAACCGGTTGATTCTTCGTTAGTTCGAATATTGCTTCCGACAACTTGCCTCGCGGCACTTCGAGATCCCGCTCTTCCTCTCCGCCGGTAAGCTCCTCCGGCTTCATGATGGCTGCAATGCTGCTATCCGGTTTGAGAAAAGTAAACTTCTTTGACTGACTGTGAGCTGCTTGGAGTTGTGGGAGTATTCCCATCTTCTCGACCACATCAATTGCCGTTCCTCGGATATCGATTGGGTATCCACCAGTACGGACTGTTTCGGCAAGTTCAACAATAGTTACATCGAAGCCATACTCACTAAGCCAGTAGGCAAGAGTCGGCCCGGCGATGCTTGCACCTGAGATCAATACTTTCTTAGCTTTACTTTTCTTAGCGTTTGTCATTAAGATTCTCCCTCCTTCAAATAAGGTACTATTAGTTCCTTATTCCAAGGATAACCTATTGACTTAGGATGTGCAATAAATTTATTTTTTCATAACAAAAAGCCACATTCCATACCGTTGGAATGCGGCTAATTAATATACTGTCAAACTTGGACTGTCAAATTCGGACAAGTGGCAAAAAAATGTCATCCACGATTTCTGTAATGGTCTGTTCAGTCAGCGCCTCATGAGTGGTGAACACTTCGTATCGGAGCAAATCGGCCGGCAGTGAAAGGATCCTTTCACTTATTCCTTTCAGGCTAACTTCTCCACGCTTCTCCGCGTTATTTAAAATAGTCCTTATCAGCATCGTCAACTGATCCTCGGTTTTGTTACCAATAAGCTGAGGTAGATAAGCGATAATATCCTTGCCGTGGTAGTCGACCATAATACCATGTATCGTTTCCGATCCAATGATTTGCAAAATTTCTGCAATCCGATTCAGCAGTATTATAACATCTTCACGCAAATCTCCTGTGTTCGGATCCTCAAGGGAGGGCTTGGGAATCAGTTTGGTAATAGCCGCAACCACAAGCTGCGTTTTATTGGGCCAACGACGGTACAGTGCGTTCTTGTTCGTTTTCGCCCGTATAGCGACTGCCTCCATAGTTAAAGTAGTATAGCCTACCTCTTTCCATTCATCCCATGCTGCCTGCAGAATTGCATTCTCCAAAATGTCACCTCGACGCCGTGTACCCTTGTTCTGCTTTCTATCGTTATTCTCGTCCATTATCTTTTGGTACGTCCCTTCTAAGTTTTATTATCACAACCTCACACCTGAAATTCAGCCTCAGTTTAGATGAGATTCTCTGCAACTACAGCAACTCCTTTCGGATTTTCTTAAATATGAGCGATCTCCAAATGTAGCAATTATTCGATGGAGTTCCCCCCGAGATCTATGCATGATCATCCAAGTTTCGGCGGGTTCACGTGTGATAACTAGCAAGGATAATGGCATAAACTAAACATTTTTGAACCCCGACTTCGAGATCGTGACGGTGCGTGGTTTGGGGTATAAAGCGGTGAGGCGCGTATGAACCCGATAAAAAAGCTACTTCCGAAAAAATCAGCCTTGCGCTTTCCTTGGTAGCATTGGTTTTTCTTATTATTTTTTAGCTCATACTTTTGGTGCTTTTTTTGAGCATCCAGAAAAAAAGGGGGTTCTCAAGAGCCTGAATAGTGCAAGCTTTTCACCAAAACGAACCATTTTCGCAGGAAATTCCTGCACTTTTGCAGGCTTTTTCCCCGGACTGGCTTGTCAAGCCGTCTTAGGCTCCTCGCTGTGTAGCGCCGCACCCCGTGCGGGAGAGACGCGCTTTGGAAAACGGATGCGCCGAAATAGGCCCCCTCCGGTTCTTCTTGCCCGCCACTTCTGATTTTCGCTGGTTTTCCGCGTGTTACCGGCTGGCCCCTGCTCCTATTGGCGAGCATCTTTTGCGATGGTTTCCGAAACGTCGTTCCGTACACTTTTCGCGATCAGGAGTAGGAGCTCCCGGAGAAGTGCAGCGGCGACTGCTGCTACCTGCCTCCGGCCGGGACTCTGTACAGCCCGTAGCCGTTCATCGGAACGATCGGGTGCTCGTCCACGGTCAGGCCCGCCGCGTTCGCGTTCAGCGCCACATCGACGAGCCAGCGGGTAAAATCGGCCACAGGCATCGATGCCATTTCATCCAGGCTGTAAAATCCCGCCGCATCGACTTCCACATTGTCCGGTACAGGCTCTCCGCCGATGTATTCCATTTCGAAAGCGATGTACAGGTTATGAATGCTTCTTGGAAGATCGCGCACTGCAACCACCCGTTTCACAACCGCTTCTACGCCCGCTTCTTCCAGCACTTCTCTTTGAATTGTATCGTGAATAAGCTCCATCTGCTCGATGTATCCTCCAGGATTCGTCCATCTTCCCAGCCCCGGCTCCTGGGCTCTGCGCACGAGCAGCACTTTTCCTTCTTTTACCACCAATGCACCGACGCCAACGCTGTAATTTCCCCAGTGCACGAAGCTGCACGCCGGACAAGCTCTTCTTGCAGCGCCGCCGATTTCCCGGGTTTCCAAAGCAGTCCCGCATGACATACAATAGTTGATCTCCATAAATTACCTCTCCAATTCTCAGGTGTGTTACCCCTGAACCTTATGCCCCTCATGTTCCTTATACTCTTGTGCTACGTACTCTCTTTGTCAGTTCTCACTTCACTCTTGTGGCGATCGTTTGGTTTCGAATCCGGCCAGGAGGACGTCGATTCCGAATAAAAATTCGTTGTCCCAGTCTACGGCCGTTGTATACGAAGCCAGCCGGGCGATATGGGGATAGTGCTCCTTGGGAAGCGCCTGAAACCGTTCGGATTGGGCTTTGCCCAGTTCATCCATATCCATTTGCTCCCTCTCGGCGCGGCCGGTTAAGCGGCTCTCCTCGTCCACAAAACCTAGCACGTAGTTTTTCAGCATGGAGGCCAGCCACGGAATATACGGGTCCCTGAACCCGGATTCGGCCAATAAGCGGAACAAAAATTCGATATGCGCCAGGCGGCTGGGACTCGCTGCAATTGTCGCGCCCATGATGCGGACAGCGTCTCTGTACCGGTGAAGCGTCCAGCGAAAATTCAGCGCCCACTGCCGGGCCTGCTCTTGCCAAGCCAGCCCCGCATCCGGGAATTCGGCTTCGGCGCTTATTTGCTCCGCTAACAAATGGAGCAGTTGCTCCTTGTCTTTTACATGATAATAGAGGGCCGCTGCTTTAACTCCGAGGGAATCGGCGATTTTCCGCATACTCAGCCGATCCAGGCCTTCGGCCTGCAGCATGTTCAAGACCGCCTTCACGATCCGTTGACCGTCGAGAGGCGTATGCAGCGGCTCTGTCTGCCCCTCGTGCAGTTCGGCCGCCGGTTGATGAATTCGCCTTCTAGCCATAATCACCCTCCAGTTTTTGTTGACAATTATACCACACCATATTAATCTAACGGTATTAAATTACAATTTAACATCGTTAAATTAAAACCAAAAAAAGGAGCTGCATATCATGACCGAAACTTCATTTACCACCCTTATCCGCAGCGCGGGGAAAATTTTATCCGTCTCATGGCGGGCGGCTTACGAGGAAAAGAAAGAGGAATTAACGCGGATGTTCGAAGAACATGGGGACCGGGCATACGGCGTGTGGATTCAGCAATTTATGGCGCCAGTCCTTGAACACTTGGCTGCGGAAGGCTATATCGTGAAAAGCGGCTTTAACAGGAAAGATTCCGTGGAAAATTGGGGGCCTCCCGAAGAAAGGGAACGGTGCATTTGGTATATCGTCAAAAGCGGAGACGGTATCCCGCTCGGTACGATGGTTTTGCAAGTGTATCATTCGCACGCGACGTTTTATCTCCCTCGGGCTCCCCGCCTGTTCGCTCTGGAAGTCACGGAAACGGAACAAATCGTATCCGCGCTTTCAAATGCCGCTACCCGCATCAGGTGGGATGTGAAAGAAGAGCGGCTGCAGCATCCGGACGCCGCTCCTGCCCGAGACGTCCGTTGGGCATACGCGACGGATATCGCAATCTCGGATTGCCTGCACGCCGCAGCCGACGGGCACATGTACAGCTGGACACTGGACGACTCGCTGTCCCATTGGGGCCGGTACGGCTGGGAGCTCGTTTCCGTCGTGCCCAAAGACGGCCATGTCATCGCCTTTTTCAAGCGGCCATGCCCGGCGTGACGCGAAATATCGCGTCGCCGAGCAAGGCCGCAGCCACGCGATAGCGCAGCCGCTCCGGCGATTATTTGCGCAGCAGCGCGCGCCACTCGTCGATCTCCAGCGAGGCGAGCCGGCCCTCCTCCACCCGGACGGCAAAATAGTTCTGCACCGCCGGATCGGCGCCGCAAATATAGCGCTCAACTTCCGCTGCCTGCTGCTCGGTTGCCGCGGTTCGTCTTACCCAGGCCGGGAAGGCGTGCCTTTTGCGGCTTAGCGCGGAGTTTTCGACGCGGAGCCCCGCTTCCCCGGCCAGTTCTTCCCACTCCCGAACGGGTAGACAGCGCACATGACTGGTGTCGCGCAGCCGTTCGAATTCGTTCATATACGCCCCGTAAGCCGGGTCGTCGGGAGCGACGTTGTCGATGAGCAGCAGCCTGCCGCCCGGCTTCAGAACACGGGCCGCCTCGCGCAGGAAAAGATGCGGATTCGGAAAATGATGCGCCGCAATCCGGCAGGTCACCGCGTCGAAAGTGTCCGCCAGGAACGGCAGCTTTTCGGCGTCCGCCTCCACGAACAGGACATTGCCGCACTGTTCGCGCCGGAGATGGCCTGCAGCGGCCTCCAGCATCGGCAGCGTCAAATCCGAGGCGACGACCTGCCTGACATGGCCGGAAAGCTTTTTGGCCGTATGGCCGCCGCCGGTGGCGATATCGAGCACCTGCCAGTCGGGCTGCGGGGACAGCCATTCCACGGCCAAATCGAGGTCATCGCCCTTGGCATGGCTCTCGCTCGCTACATATTTTTCGGCATGCTTGCCAAATTGATCCTGAACATTCTGCTTGATGAGGCGATCATCATTTTTCATTAATTATGCACCTCCAAATGGAATACCATCATTTCATTAGACGAAACCACATTGCATTAGACGAAACTAACAATTTCATTTTACCACTCCTTCATGCAAAAAGAAATAGAACAAACTCACTGCACAGCAGATACCTCCGTTACCATCTGACACAAAACCACACTCAATTATTCCCATATTTTACTGGATCTATAGATAAATCAGAGGTATATTTGTGTCAATGGACGGTACAGCGAATCGGAAGAATGGAAGGCATTAGAGCGCGGCCTTAGGCTGAGCAAATCCAACCTTTGAGCTGCTTTTACACGTATGCGAGAAGAGGTGAACAAATTTGTCTAAAAGAGGCGTTGGCGCTTTATTTTGTATCGTTGCTATTTTTTTGTATATTCTCCCCTACGCACTGGCTGCAATAATTGCATCTGGCGGGCGAATTGAAAATTACCAGATTTCTTTGGATATCATTGGAACAACTTTCCACACTGTTATGTATTTTTCTTTGATTCTGGGATTGTTTTATCTTGTCTGGTCAGAAGTTGAGAGGAAATGAACTCCTGATCCGTCAGGCTCCCCGAGAAAGCGACGGCGCACTATTAGGGCTGGCGGAACTGGGGGAGGCGTCTCATGCAGCCTTGCTCTCCAGCTCGCGTCTGTCCTAGAGCTGATTGCCGCTGCATGGCAGACTGTCATGAGGCGAGTTGACAGGGAAAAACCTGCAAAAGTACAGGTTTTTCCTGCTGGAATGGTTCATTTTGGCGAAAAGCCTGCGAAAGTGCAGGAATTTTCAGCGAAAATGGGCCAAAGCCCCTATGCGTAGCGAAAAAACTGCACAATTGCAGGAATTCTTCGTATCCAACGTATCGAGGCGCAAATTCCTGTATTTTTGCAGGTTTTCTTCGCACCGCCACCGCCACCGCCAGAAGGATTGTAGCTATCTGGTCAACCGACCGCCGTCATGCAGCGCAACACCGTGCGCTGGGAGCTGCGCGCGGGGCGGCCTGGCGTGGTTTTTCCAACAGGGGAATTGAACTCCCAGTTGAAAGCCGCCGTCTTTACGTGTCATGCATCGATAGCAATGGAAGCAGGCGGGGCGGCCGGACAAGCCCCAACGCGCGCGAATCCCTGCGCCGAGAGACTCGGCCTGCCGTCACGTACGGAGAAGTCTGCAGCTCCGGTCTGCCAATCGGCTTAAATCCATAGTTGACTCATAGGATTTATTATGTTTTAATGAGGATACAATTCGAATTCCTGCTCTTTCAAACTGCAATGCAGCCTCTTGGAGCCGCAAGAAATCCATCATACCAACGTGAGATTTAAGTGATATAATGTAACATCACCACTTCATTTTTATTTCAAAAGTTGGTTGCGCCCTTTGGCTTCAGCTGGCAGCTCTATTCGTCAGCTTTTATTCGTGTGAAATATGTTGACACTATTTTTTTCGATCCTTTATAATTTCTTCATAAGGAAGTCCCTCTTTTTTTTGGCTTTTTTAATGGTTTAAGGTTTGGACCTTAATGTATTATTTCACTGATAGCGGAGGGGTCGGATGCAGTCGACGGATACGCTGCAATTCCAAAAGGTATCGCCCAAAAAGGTCAGCGATTTTATTTTGGAGCAGTTGGAAGAAGCGATTATTTTGAAAGAGTTTTTGTCGGAGGAGCAGCTGCCCACGGAAAGGGAGCTGGCTTCCATGTTCAATGCCAGCCGGCTGGCGGTCCGGGAAGCCTTGTCCCAGCTGGAAGCGAACGGGCTCATCGAAAAACGGCTCGGCGCAAAAGGCGGGACGTTCGTCCTTCCGCTGACGATGAACTCGCACCGCCGCAACCGCGCGGAGATTCGGAAGAGCTGGGACCAGATGCTGAAGGTGTTCGAGTTCCGCTCGATCATCGAGCCTGAAGCGGCCCGCCTGGCAGCGGAGCGGATCGCCCCCGGCGACATCGGCCAACTGCGGGGCTACGTCGAGAAAAGCATGGAAGAAGATTGCGAACGCGAAATGTTCCGCTCGCTCGACGTCAAATTCCATCTGCTGATCGCCAAAGCGTCGGGCAACGTTTATTTCGAAAGGGCGGTTCGGCAAATCCGCACCAAAATCAATCCTGCGCTCGATCTGATGCCTTACAGCCCGAGCGTGAAGCTCGCCAGCTACGACAAGCACACCGTGCTGCTCGAAGCGCTTCAGGCGGGCGACGGAACGAAAGCGCGGGACATTATGAAGCAGCACATCGACAATACGGCGTCCGCCATTTATGCCAGAGTGTTCGGCGATACGGCGCCGTAAGTCGTGCTGTGAGCCTGTCCGGCGGAGCCTTTTTCCACCGGCGTCATCGGACAGACTCCTATGTACTGCATAAGCAATCATAGAACGAGCATCATTCGGGAGGTAGTTGTTGTGGAGCTTGATAAGTTGGTTGATTTGGCGGGAAATTTAAAAGAACAGGTCGTCGCATGGCGGAGGGATTTTCATCAGCATCCGGAGACGGGTTACGAGGAGTTCCGCACTTCCGGCATCGTCGCCGACCATTTGGCGAGCCTGGGCCTTGAGGTGCAGCGCAACGTCGGCAAAACCGGCGTCATCGGGCTGCTCAGAGGCGAGGAACCCGGACCTACGATCGGACTGCGGGCCGATATGGACGCGCTGCCGATTCAAGATCAGAAGACCGCGCCCTACTGTTCGCAGGTGCCCGGCAAAGGGCATCTGTGCGGACATGACGCCCATACCAGCATGCTGATGGGCGCCGCCCAGCTTCTCGCCGGGCTCGGCAAGCCGAAACGCGGCAACATTAAGTTCATCTTTCAACCGGCCGAGGAAGGGCTTGCGGGTGCCAAAGCGATGATGGACGACGGAGCGCTCGACAATCCGAAAGTGGATGCGATGGCCGGGCTCCACGTCTTCCCGGCTTTGCCGACGGGCTCCCTGTCCGTAACCAAAGGCGTCGCTTTTGCCTCGGCCGACAGCCTGTACATCAAAATCATCGGCAAAGGCGGACATGCCGCCCGGCCTCACGAAGCGGTCGATTCCATCACCGTTGCCGCCCAGGTCATTTCCGCCTTGCAGCACATCGCAAGCCGCCTGGTCGATCCGCTCGACACGGTCGTCGTCACGATCGGCAAAATTCAAGGCGGCTATATGGGCACAGCCATCGCCCCGGAAGTTGAAATGACCGGGACGATCCGGACGCTGAATCCGGCGCTGCGCAAGCAAATGCCCGGTCTCGTCGAGAACATCGTCCGCGGTGTGACCCAGTCCTTCGGCGCCGACTACGAGCTGAAGTTCAATATGGGCTACCCGATGGTCATCAACAACGACGATATGGTCGATTTTATGACCCGAACCAGCGAGCAGGTGCTAGGCGGAAAAAAATGGACGTACGTCAATCCTTCGACCGGCGGGGAAGATTTCGCTTTTTATTCCGAAGCCGTGCCGAGCGTGTTTTTCCGTCTGGGTGTCAGCAACGATCAGGAATACACCGGCTATCCCCTGCATCACCCCAAATTCGATCTGGACGAAAACGCGCTCCCTTACGGAGTCGCCATGCTTTCGGCCTTAGCGCTTTCGTACCTCGCGGATTCAACGCAAGCCAAATAAACAGCACCGAAAGGGAGGTCGTTTCATTTGAAATGTTTTTACGCAAAAGGGTTAACCGCCGTTCTGGCCGCCATGCTCGCCGTAACCGGCTGCAGCACGGGAGCAGGCAAAGAAGGCGCCGCCGACGCATCGCCGAAAGCTTCGGCCAGCGCAGGCGGGCAAGTTCTGACCATCGCCAACAGCACCGACATCGAGAGCTTCGACGCGCACAATAACAACAACACGCAGAGCGAGGCCGTCCTGGTCAATGTGTTCGATTATTTGATCAAGAACGACAGCTCGCAAAAGAAAGTCCCCTCCCTGGCCACTTCCTGGGAAAAAGTCGATGACACCACTTGGAGATTCAAGCTGCGTCAAGGCGTCAAATTCCATAACGGCGATCCGTTCACTGCCGCCGACGTGAAATTTTCCCTGGAGCGCGTCGCTAAGGACGGCAAGCTCAAGCAGAACACCTACTACAAAAACTTTAAAGAAGTCAAAATCGTTGACGATTACACCGTCGATATCATTACAACGGAACCCGATCCGCTGATGCTGAACCGCTTGTCCCGCATGGGCGCCGATATGCTGCCGTCCAAATATATTCAGGAAAAAGGCGTCGACGCATTCCTGAAAGAACCGGTCGGCACCGGCCCGTACAAATTCAGCAAATGGACGAAAGACGACCGCATCGAGCTGGTCAAAAACGCCGACTATTTCGGCGGAGCGCCGAAATGGGACAAAGTCGTTTTCCGCTCGATTCCCGAAGCTTCCACCCGGGTATCCGAACTGATCGCGGGCGGCGTCGATATCGCAGCAGGCGTGCCTGCGACGGACATCAAACGCATCGAAGGCTCCGGCAATAAAGTGGCCCAGGCTACGATCCAAAGGGTGCTGCATATCATCATGCGGACGACGCCCGGCACTGTAACCGCCGATCCGAAAGTTCGCGAAGCCATGGATCTGGCCATTAACAACAAGGCGATCATCGACAGCGTCGCAGGCGGTGCGGGCATTCCTACAAGAACCTCCGTTACGCCGGGCAATTTCGGCGCCGATCCGAGCTTGTACAACCAATATGTATACGATTTGGACCGCGCCAAAGCGCTGCTGAAAGAAGCCGGCTATGCAAACGGCGGACCTGAAGTCACCTTCTCCTCCTCCGTCGTATATAAGGAAATTGCCGAAATGACCGCCGCCATGCTGACGGAAGCCGGCTTTAAGGTGAATCTGGAAATTTTGGAAGCAAGCAAATTCAGCGAAAAATTGAATTCCAAAAAATTCAACGAGCTGTTCCTGCTCGGCGTCGGCAACTCGCTGTTTGACGCGTCGAACAACTACAACCGGTTTAAATTCGCCAATGCCAAGGGCGAGACGGATTACAACAACCCTGAAGTCGAGCAATTGCTGCAGGCTGCCGATAAGAACATGAGTCCCGAAGACCGGGAAAAACAATTCCAAAAAGTGCAGCAAATATTAGCCGTCGACAGACCGACCATTTACCTGTACCAAATGAAAGGCATCTACGGCATCGGCTCCAAAGTCGATTACACGCCGAGACTGGATGAAATGTATTTTGCCGAAGACGTTACACCTAAGAAATAACCGGATTGCACCGCATGAAAAGGGAGGATCAGCCTTATGTTCCTCCCTTTGCGTTTAGGATGACCATTTGGGAGGGAGGCGCTGTCCTTGGGTAAATATATCGTCAAGTCGCTGCTGCAAATGGTTCCCGTGCTTTTTTTGATCTCGACGATCGTCTTCATTCTCGTGCACGTCACAGGAGATCCCGTGTCTCTGATGCTGCCGGAGACGGCTACGGAGGAAGACCGCGCGGTGTTGTCCAAAGCGCTCGGACTTGACCAGCCTTTATACGTTCAATTCGGCTTGTTTTTAAACAGCGTGCTGCACGGTGAGTTCGGCAGGTCCTTTCACTACGGCCAGCCGGCGCTGCCGCTGGTGCTGGAGCGCTTGCCGGCCAGCTTCGAGCTGGCGCTTGCGGCCATGGTGATCGCAACGGCTATGGCCGTGCCGCTCGGCATCATTTCTGCGATCAAGCGCAATACGTTCCTTGACTTGTTCATTTCCGGCATCTCCGTGCTGGGCAAAGCGATGCCTAACTTTTGGACGGGCATTATGCTCATCCTGCTATTCTCCGTCATGCTGGGCGTATTCCCCGTATCGGGAAGAGGCGGGTTCGGGCATTTGGTTCTGCCTGCCGTTACTTTGGGAGCCGGCGTCGCCGCTCAGATGACGCGCCTCATCCGCTCCAGCATGCTGGAAATTTTGAATCAGGAGTACATTCGAACCGCCCGAAGCAAAGGTCTGCTGGAAACGATCGTCATCTGCAAGCACGCTTTCCGCAACGGCCTGATTCCGGTAGTGACCATCATGAGCCTGCAATTTACGAGCTTGATCGGCGGCACGCTGATTACGGAAACGGTCTTTTCCTGGCCCGGGCTCGGGCAGCTGCTCGTCTCTGCGGTGAACACGCACGATATGGCGATCGTACAGGCGGCGGTTTTTATTATCGCCATCATCGTCATCCTCGGCAATCTGGCGACGGATCTGGTTTACCGCTTTCTGGACCCTCGTATTAAATACAACTAGCGAAAGGGGGAAGCGCCTTGGCCTTGTCAGCGGAAACGCAGCCCGGAAGCTTGCCGCCAGATCATTCGAAAGACCGCGCCAAACCCGGGCGGATCAAGCATTGGTTAAAGCTTCTGCTCAAAAGCAAAACCGGCACCGTAGGCGCCGTGCTGGTCGCCGCCGTATGCCTCGTCGCGCTGCTGGCGCCCGTGCTGGCGACGCACGATCCCGCCAAAGTGAATCCGATGCAAAGATTGCTGCCCCCGATGTGGCTGGAGCGGGGAACCGCGGATCATATACTCGGGACGGATAATCTCGGCAGAGACATATGGAGCCGCATCGTGTACGGTTCACAGGTATCGCTGATCGTCGGCATCTGCGCCGTCGTCGTGTCCGGAGCGATCGGCGCCGTGCTGGGGCTGATTGCGGGTTATTACGGCAGATGGATGAATACGGTCATCATGCGGGTGGCCGATTCATTCATGGCAATCCCTTCCATTCTGTTCATGCTCGTCGTGCTTGCCGTGTTGGGGCCCGGGCTCGGAACACTCATCTTCGTCATCGGAGTTACGAACTGGGTCTCTTACGCCAGGGTCGTCCGCGGCGAAGTGCTGAGCGTGAAAGAGCGGGATTTCGTCAGAGCGGCCAAAGCGGTGGGCGCGAAAGATTTTAGAATTATTTTCACCCATATTTTGCCTAATGTGCTCTCCTCTTTCATTATCATTTCTACTATGAGCGTCGCGACGACGATTATTATGGAAGCCTCGCTAAGCTTTCTCGGTCTCGGCATCAAGCCTCCGACCGTGTCTTGGGGAGGCATGTTAAGCGATGGCCGGCAGTATTTGGCAACCAGTTGGTGGGTGGCCACATTCCCGGGATTGGCGATTACGGTCACAGTACTGGGCGTCATCTTTTTGGGCGACTGGCTGCGGGACGTGCTGGACCCTCGCATGAAGACGAAAGAATAACATTACGAAGCGGGGGGAACCGAGTATGACAACGAGCTTGCTCGAAGTGAAAGGGCTGAAAACGTATTTTACGACCGACGAAGGCGTCGTGCCGTCCGTTAACGGCGTAAGCTTCTCCGTCGCGCCCGGCGAAACTTTGGCTATCGTAGGGGAATCCGGCTGCGGCAAAAGCGTCACTTCCCTGTCGATCATGCGGCTCGTCGCTTCGCCGGGAGAAATCGTCGGCGGCGAAATCCGCTTTGAAGGCCGCGATTTGCTCAAGCTGTCGCGCCAGGAGATGCGCAAGCTGCGCGGCAGCGAAATTTCGATGATTTTTCAGGAGCCGATGACTTCCTTGAACCCGGTTTTTACGATAGGCAATCAGGTTGGCGAAGTGATCCGGCAGCATCAGCGCGCGAGCAAGCAGGAAGCCAAGCGGAGAAGCGTCGAGCTGCTTGAGCGCGTCGGCATCGCCAATGCCGCCAAAGTGGCCGCCAGCTTCCCGCATCAGCTATCCGGAGGCATGCGGCAAAGAGTCATGATCGCCATGGCGCTCGCCTGCCGTCCGAAGCTGCTGATCGCCGACGAGCCGACCACTGCGCTGGACGTAACGATTCAGGCGCAAATTTTGGAGCTGATCGCTACGTTAAGCAAGGAGCAAAACACCGGCGTCATCCTCATTACGCACGATCTCGGCGTCGTCGCGGAGATGGCGGACCGGGTGGCGGTCATGTACGCCGGCGAAATCGTCGAAGAAGCTTCCGTATATGACCTGTTCGCGCATCCCGGGCATCCGTATACGATCGGTCTCCTCGGCTCGCTGCCCAAATTGAACGAACAAAAGGATGAGCTCGATTCGATTCCCGGCATGGTGCCGAACCTGCTGCACATGCCGAGCGGCTGCGCCTTCCATCCGCGCTGTCCGTACGCCGACAGCCGGTGCTCGGCCGTCAAGCCGGAGCTGGAACTCAAAAAGGACGGGCACCGGGTCAGATGCCTGCGCGCCGAGGAGGTGTCGTTATGAGCGAAGCCAAAGAACGGAGCCTGCCGCTGCTTAGCGTAAACGGGCTAAAAAAATATTTCCAGCTCAAGCAGGGCATTTTCTTCAAAAAGACGGGATACGTCCGCGCTGTGGACGGGCTCACTTTCGACGTGTATCCGGGTGAGACGCTCGGCATCGTAGGCGAATCCGGGTGCGGCAAATCGACGATGGGGCAAATGATCGCCCAACTGCTGGAGCCTACCGCAGGAGAAATCCGGTTTGACGGCCGGCAGTTGGGCGAGCTGAACGAAGCGGAAATCCGGCACGTCCGGCGGGATTTACAAATCGTGTTCCAGGACCCTTTCGCCTCGCTAAATCCGCGGATGCGGGTGTTCGACCTTGTCGCCGAGCCGCTCAAAGTACATCATATCGCCAAAGGCCGGGAGCTGCGGGACATGGTTATCGAGCTGCTCGAAACCGTCGGGCTCGGCGCGTACCACATCGACCGCCATCCGCACGAATTCAGCGGCGGCCAGCGGCAGCGCATCGGCATTGCCAGGGCGCTCGCCCTGAAGCCGAAGCTGATCGTCTGCGACGAGCCCGTATCGGCGCTCGACGTCTCGATCCAGGCGCAAATTCTCAACCTGCTGAAAAAGCTGCAAAAGCAGTTTCAGCTGACTTACATTTTCATCGCGCACGGCTTGCCGTCCGTGAAACATATCAGCGACCGCATCGCCGTCATGTACTTGGGCCGGATCGTGGAGTTGGCCGACCGCGACGATTTGTTTGCAAGGCCGCGCCATCCGTACACGGAAGCGCTGCTTTCCGCGGTTCCGGTTCCCGATCCGACGCTGCGCAAGAAGCGCGTTTTGCTCACCGGCGAGCTGCCCAATCCGGCCAATCCGCCGCAGGGCTGCGCGTTCCATCCCCGCTGCCCGTACGCCAGCGATTTGTGCCGGCAGCAAGCGCCGGTGCTGGAAGGAGGCGCGCATTCCGTCGCCTGTCACCACCCGTTAAACGGCGAGTAACCCATTTGCACAAATAAGGAGCTGTGAGGATAAAATGGCTTTTCAACTGGTTATGGCGCAATTGATCTCCACCGACGACAAGCATATCAACCTGAAAAAAGCGGAGGCCGCCGTTCAGGAGTCGGTCTCCGTGCACGGCGCGCAATTGATCGTATTTCCCGAAGTGTTCATGAGCCATTTCCCTATCGGCACGCCCAAGGACGTTTCTTTAAAAGATGCGGAGCCTGTTGACGGCCCTTTCGTTCAAGGGATGGCGCAGCTCGCAAGAGCTCACGGCGTCTGGCTTATTTTCGGCATGCGGGAAGCGGTGGAAGACCCTCAAGAGGAACGCGTCTACAACACGACCGTAGTCGTCGATTCGAACGGTGCGGTGGTCAGCGTGTACCGGAAAACGCATCTGTTCGACGCCTTCGGCTATAACGAATCGCGCAACATCAAGCCGGGCGACGCGCTTTTCAAACCGATCGACACACCTTTCGGCAAAATCGGCCTGTTCGTCTGCTACGAGCTGCGATTTCCGGAAATTGCCCGCTACCAGGCGATGCACGGCGCGGACATCATCATCGTTCCTTCAGGCTGGGTGCGTGGCCCGATGAAGGAAATGCATTGGACCAATCTCGTCACGACAAGAGCGATCGAGAATACGGTCTTTGTCGTCGCGTGCGATAAAATCAGCGATAACTTTTACATCGGGCAAAGCCTCGTCGTCGATCCGATGGGCGTTACGATGGTCGCCGGGCCCGAGACCGAAGCGCTCATCCCGTGCCGCATCGATCTCAAACGGGTCGAAGAGGTGCGCGCGAAGCTGCCTTCCTATGTGCACCGGAGACCTGAGCTTTACGAATAAACCCCATGAACGGAGGGAACCCGATGAAAGAAGGCTGGACATTCGACACTTTGGCGATTCATGCCGCGCAAAAACCGGACGACCGGACGGGAGCCGTCTCCCAGCCTGTCGTCCCCGCCGTCGCCTACGCGTTTCCGGACGTTGAAACGGCTGCGGCCGTCGTAGCCGGAAGCATGCCCGGAACGTATTACGGCCGATACGGGAACCCTACGACCCGCGCGCTGGAAGAAAAAATAGCCCTGCTCGAAGGCGGAGAAGACGCCGTCGGGCTGAGCAGCGGAATGGCCGCGGTTTCCGCGGCTCTTTTGGCTTTTTTGCAGCATGGGGACCATGTCGTCGTAACCAAGGACGTTTACGGGGGAACTTACAATTTTATGACGCTGCTCGCTCCCCGCTTCGGCATTGAGTGCGATTTTGCCGACTGTACGCATCCGGACAGCGTGCTGGCCGCCATCAAGGAAAACACCAAAGCGATTTATGTGGAAACCCCTTCCAACCCCAGGCTCACGGTGCTGGATCTGGCCCAGCTTTCCTCCATCGCCCGGAAATTTCATATTCCGCTCATTGTCGACAATACGTTTATGACGCCATGCTTGCAGCGGCCTCTGGAGCTCGGTGCGGATGTGGTCGTGCACAGCGCTACGAAATATTTGAACGGCCACGGCGATGTGCTGGCAGGCCTGGTCGTAGGCCGTAAAGACGTTATCGATTTTATCCGCAAGCGGATTGCCGGGGATCTCGGACAGCATTTGAACGCATGGGACGCGTTCCTCATTCTCCGCGGGCTGAAGACGCTGGGCATCCGGGTCAGAACGCACTGCGACAATGCGATGAAGGTCGCCGCCTACCTGGACGGCCACCCGCAGGTCGAAGCCGTTTATTACCCCGGGCTTCCCTGCCATCCCCAGCACGCGCTGGCCAAGGCGCAGATGCAAGGCATGGGAGGCATCGTCTCCTTCGAGGTGAAAGGCGGCCTGGAAGCCGGCAAAGCTTTCATCAACCGGCTGCGCCTGGCTCTGATTTCTTTCAGTCTCGGAGACCCGGAAACGCTCGTTCAGCATCCGGCTTCCATGACCCATTTCTCGATCCCGGAGCGGGAAAGGCAGCGTTTTGGCATCACGGACGGCCTGATCCGGCTTTCCGTCGGTTTGGAAAGCGCGGCGGACATTATCGCGGATTTGGAGCAGGCCTTAGCGCCCGCCGCCGGCGAAAAGAAGGGCCGGGTCATCAGCCAGGCGCTTTGATCCCCGGAAGGCGGAAATGCAAGGCCACGAAACGGAAACAGAGGCGGAGGCGAGCATGCTGAAACGAAAAATAACAACGGAAGATTTGTACGAATACCGGTGGATCGCCGACCCGGCAGTCAATTCGGCTGCCGGCCTGGTTGCCTACACGCACAAAACGATCGAGCGCGATAAAAATGACTACCGGACGTCCATTCGGGCCGTCGGGCTTGACGGCAGCGGCGACCGCGCTTTTACGTGCGGCGCCGGAGACGGAGCCCCCGCCTGGTCGCCGGACGGCGGGTCGCTCGCCTTTTTGCGCGCCGCCGCCGGAGCGGCGGGCCGGCAGATCTGGCTCCTGCCCGCGCAAGGCGGGGAGGCTCGCCCGCTGACCCGTGCGAAGCACGGCGTCAGCGCGTTCGTCTGGGCGCCGGACGGGCAGGCCATCGCCTTCACGGCGCGGGCCACGGCCGCCGGGGAAGAAGCGGCCGCGCCCGACCAGGTGCGCGTCATTGACCGCACAAGCCCGAAAGCCGAAGGCTCCGGCTGGTGGGACGGCTTGTACGCGCACCTGTTCGTGCTCGATGTGCGCAGCGGCCGCATCGCGCAGGTCACGTCCGGAGCCTATGACGCGGCTCAGCCGTTTTGGCTGCCGGACGGGCAAAGGCTCGGCTTCCTGGCCAAAATCGCGGCCGATCCCGCCCAGGACATCGACCTGTTGGCCTTCAACGATGTGTACACCGTCCGCGCCGATGGCAGCGAGCTCGTGAAGCATACGGACTCGACTTTACTTATCAGCCAAGCCTGCTGCTCCCTGGACGGCAGAACGATCGCCCTCATCGCGAACGACCGCGCTTACGGCAGCGCTACGCACAACCGGATTTTTTTCGTTCGGGAGGACCGCCTTTCCTGCATAACCGGGCTGCTGGAGATGCAGATCGGCAATTTTGCGCTTAGCGATATGAAAGCCATCGCGGCCTGTCCCCTGATTTTTGCCGACGACTCCTCCGTGCTTGCGCTTGGTTCTCTGCACGGCAGCGTGCACGTCTACCGCTTTTACGAAGATGGCTCCTTTGAGCAAATAACCGCCGGGGACAGAGACGTGTACCAATTCGGCGTTACGGCCGATGGACGGCATTTGATCGCCGCCTCCACCGAACCTTTGCTGCCGGGCGATTTGTACAGGATCGATTTACAGACGCGCGAAGAACTCCGGTTGACGGCAAGCAATGACGCTTTTTTGGAGCAGCTTGAGCTGAGCCGCCCTTCTTCGTTCTGGTTCAAAACTTCGGATAACTGGGACGTCCAGGGCTGGATCATGACGCCTCCGGATATGGAGCAGGACCGGAAATACCCGCTCATTTTGCAAATTCACGGGGGCCCTCACGCCTTGTACGCCAACGATTACAGCCATGAGTTTCAGACACTGGCGGCGCAAGGATACGTCGTTCTTTATACGAACCCGCGGGGCAGCTTCGGCTGCGGCCAAGACTTTGTGCGCGCCTGCCGGGGCGATTTTGGAGGGCGGGATTATGAGGATTTAATGGATGCTGTCGATTACGCGCTGGGCCATTTCGGCTTTATCGATGAAACGCAGCTGTATGTGACAGGCGGCAGTTACGGGGGATTCATGACCAACTGGATCGTGGGCCAAACCCGGCGGTTTCGCGCCGCAGTCACGGATCGGTCGATTTCGAACTGGCTCTCCTTCTACGGCATGAGCGATATCGGCATCTCTTACACCGAAGGGGGAATCGAAGGAAACCCTTGGGACGATCCCGAAAAGCTGTGGAAACGCTCGCCTCTCGCTTACGTGAAGCAGATCGAAACGCCGCTGCTGATTCTACATGGCGAGCAGGACCACCGCTGCCCCATCGAGCAGGGCGAACAGCTGTACGTCGCCTTGAAGCGCCTCGGCAAACGCACGCAGTTCGTCCGCTTCCCGAACGCCAACCATACGCTGCTGAAAAGCGGCAAGCCTTCGCTGCGCGTCGAGCGCCTGAACCGGATCATCGCCTGGTTCAACGACGACCGGGTCGCGTGAGCGCGCGATGTGAAAAGACGCCTGCACAACCACTTCCGCAAGTGGGGGTTGGGGCGTCTTTTTTCCGATGCCGGCGCGGAAAACCCGCTCGCTAACGGGGCCGGCCGGCTGGTTGTGCACTACTTGGCAGCGCAGGTGCGCCGCGCCGTACCTTCCAGCGCGCGGTGTTGCGCTGCATGACGGCGATCGGTCGACCACGTCCCGTCGGGTGCCCCGGATGTGGGCAAACTCGCCCACTACTGGCTGCACATCTGCTTTGCGACGTTGGGAGCAGAAAAACTGCAAAAGTCAGGCTGTTGAGAAACCCCCTTTTTTCCTGGATGCTCAAAAAAAGCACCAAAAGCATGAGCCAAATACCCCTCTCAGATCGTTTTAAATCAATTTTTTCTCTTCAAGATGAGTGCCCCCACATAAAAATTGATCTGAGAGGAAACCCGTTAGACTTTCTCAACAGCCTGAAAAGTGCAGGTTTTTTCGCCTTGCTGCGCTTGTCTCGAACAATTCCTGCAAATGTGCAGGCTTTTTCGCTCAATGCGGGGCTCAGGGCCATTTTCACCAGGAATTCCTGCACAATCGCAGGCTTTTCCGCCAAATGGGCCACATTCACGAAAAAAGCCTGTACTTTCGCAGGCTTTTGGCTTGCCAACCTGCTGGCTAACTGCAACACAGGTGCAGAAAAACTGCAAAAGTGCAGGTTTTTTCGCCTTGCTCCGCTTGTCTCGAACAATTCCTGCCAATGTGCAGGCTTTTTCGCTCAATGCGGGGCTCAGGGCCATTTTCACCAGGAATTCCTGCACAATCGCAGGCTTTTCCGCCAAATGGGCCACATTCGCGAAAAAAGCCTGTACTTTCGCAGGCTTTCGGCTTGCCAACCCGCTGGCTAACCTCATGGGGTTCCTCCCGCCTCCAGCTTCAATCCTAATCCTCGTATGGAATGGCTGCGAACTCTGCGTGTATAATCACTTTGTCTGGATTGAACAGGAAAAGGGAACTATTCCCGAAGGAATGGTTTGTACAGTGTTTCCCTCCAGTTCGTATGCCCTATTCACTCATACAGGGTTCTTTGCATAAATTAATGGATACGTTTAGCATTGGATGAAGTTCGAGGAGATGACATAAATATGCAAGAAGAGAAAGAAGTGAACAGAAGTCTGCTTGCCGGCTGCCGGGAGGTTGAACTCGTCGATGAGCAAACAGGTGTAACATTTCCTATGATAGTTATGTACCCGACATGTACTCCTGAAAAAACCGAAAGACTAGGCCCCTACTATTTGGATGTTTCGAAAAACGCCACACCGCAAGAAAGCGTATTCCCCTTGATTTTAATCTCTCACGGCAACGGCGGTTCGCCTCTTGTCTATCGGACGCTTGCCCGCCATTTGGCGCGTAACGGGTTTATCGTAGGCATACCTGAACACCCCTTCAACAATGTGAAAAATAACACCATGGCAAATACGGTCGAGAACCTGACCCAAAGACCCCGGCATATTCGGGCGGCTGTCGATTGGTTTTTCAGCAGCAAGGATTTTGCGGGTGTTTTAAAACCGGGTGCCGTTTCGCTAATCGGGCATTCCATGGGCGGATACTCGGCCTTGGCAGCAGCGGGAGGCGTGCCGACTTCGTTCCCGAATGAGTCTGCGGACGGGCAATCCCATCACATCCATGTTACACCCGAGCCCAGAATCAAATCATTGGTTCTTTTGGCACCGGCATCCGTCTGGTTTAAAGCCGATGGCGCATTGAATGCGGTCGACATCCCCATTTTCATGCTCGCTGGAGAAAAGGATTCCTTTACGCCTTATTTTCATGTACAAATTATTTTGAACGGGGTCCCCGATCGTGAAAAGGTTCAACACAGAATCGTTGAGAATGCCGGGCATTTTTCATTTCTGAGCCCATTTCCGGAAGCCATGACTAATCCATCTTTTCCTCCCTCGCAAGACCCGCCGGGCTTTAATCGCGAGAGCTTCCAGCATGAATTAAACGTGGAGATCACAGATTTTTTGCTGCGTACCACATAAAACGATACAATACTCCGGAGAAAAATGCGGGGCAAAGGTTTGCTGGCAGGATGATTTTAAAGGCAGCGCAACCGTTGGCGGAGCGGCTGAACCACCTGCAAAACCTGCAAAAGTGCAGGCTTTTTCTCAGGAATCCGGTCATTTGGAGAAAAAGCCTGCGATTGTGCAGGAATTCCCGATCAAAATGGCCCTGAGCCCCATATTCAGCAAAAAAAACTGCACTTTTGCAGGAATTTTTAGAATCCAGAGTATTAATCGGCAAAAAGCTGCACTTTTGCAGGCTTTCTGCGCACCCCCCAAGTAGGTGCACTACCCCCATGCATGCGAGGTTTTCAGCCGCCTGACTTTCGCGGGCTTTCTGCGTTCTGCCAGCGATGTGGGCTCCAGCCCAGGCTAGTCACCCAACGACCTCCTCGCATCGTTCCGAGAGGCTGTCGTGAGCCGACGCCTGGCCGCGGCGGACGTGGGCCCCTCTCGGGCCCCTCCTCCGAGACTACACCAAAAGCATCACGACAACCGTCGTTACCGCGAGTCCGATCAGCATCGGCAGCAGGTTCCTTCTCGCCAGCTCGAACAGCGTAACGGCGATGCGCGATGCGAACGGCACGCTTACGCTTTCTTACCCGCATTTTGCAATCAGGGCATTTGACGGTAAATCCGTAACTTGTGGTACAATAGAGCGGAAGCTTTGAACCATGCAGAGAGAAAGGAGATGGTGCGATGGCCCGCAACTATCGTTTGCACACCGATGCCGATTTTCAGGAGGCTGTAGAACGGCAAGCCAGCATCCGGATTTTCAAAGATGATCATATCGTAGATTCGAACGCCGTTATTTTGCGTTTTAGCGATACGACTGTCGTCGTTCAGACCAGGGTCAGCGAGCTGACTTACTACGACCGTGAAGCTTGCGAGTTTTTCGAAATGAAACGGACCGGCGGATAAGGGTGCAGCCCACGCTTAACCGGGACAAACATGCCGCCTTTGACATAAATGCAGCCACATCTAGGGCAATTTCCTACATTCAGACTCATTCGTCAGCCCCCCCCTTAAAAATTCCCATTATTCATGTGATCCCGAACACTTCTGCGGGCACCGCTTCCTTGATCGCCTTCGCGCATTGGTTCAACGTGCTGCCGGTCGTAACAACTAAAAATACCGCTCCTTTACCGGTTTTGTAGAAACCAATAAGTGAGCGGTATTTGTTGGTTTGCTGCTGAACTATCGCGATGAACTCGCGATCCGTCGGTTTTATATTACATTTTTTTGCATAGGTACGCTTTCTTCGTGCTATTTATCTTAAATTAATATAATAGCTGGTCGTTGAAGGGCTGGCAACAAACTGAACGTTCCCTGAACCAATATTATTAAAGTTTGCATCATATGCGGTAACTGCAAACAGATAAGTTTTCCCGGGTACAAATCCGGTAATATATTTACCAGTCGCAGTCTGAGAACCAAATTCATAAGTATAATTATCAGTTAGATTAATAGCACTGTAGTCGTATCTATATAGATTAGGAACTGACCTCCAAGAAAAATTAATAGAAAATGAGGCTAGCTGAGCATTCGAAATTTGATTAGCAGCTACTACACTTGCAGCGGTTGAGGAAGCAGCCTGATTGTTATCTTGAGCGAAAGCTGGAACAGCAGAAGCAAATAAAAGACACGTTGCGAAAGTGGATGCGATCAGTTTTTTCATTGCTAAAACACTCCTCTTTAATAAATTTTTTCCGTCTCACAAAAATACCAAATAAAGGAATTAATTTCTTTTATCACCCCTTTAATGTAAATATATGTTTGTTACATATACAATTTAACATCATCATACAAATATTTCAAGTAAAATTATGGTAATTTTATCGTGTGAATAAGCAACTTCTTCGCTTATTCAGAAATTTATATACATATTATCCACAGACGATGAAAATCATAATTTCCTAAACAATAGAAAAAGAACCGCGCAGATGCCCATTCCGCGCGGTTCTTTTTCTATTCCGGAGACTCGTCCGACTCCACGTAATGCTTGAGCACGGACAAGCGATTTTCCCAATATCGCTCGTAATAAGCCAGCCAGCGCTTCAATTCGAGCAGCGGCTCCGGCTCCAGTCTGTACCGCGTCTCCCGGCCGACCTTCTGCTCTTTCACGAGCCCCGCATCGGCCAAAATGCGCAAATGCTTGGACACGGCAGTCCGGCTCATCGGAAAGTGGCCGCTGATGGCGGTGACGGGCATTTCGCGGTCGCTGAGCAGCTTCAGCAAGCTGCGGCGGGTCGGATCGGCGATGGCCTGAAACACGTCGTGTTTCGGGGACGGTTCAGCCATTTCAGGCCTCGACGTAAGCGGCCAGCTTTTTTTGAATTCCTTCCCAGCCTTGTGCCATGTTGCCGCGAACGACCGTGTGCGGCTGTCCGAATTCGGTAACCTGGTCGATGTCCCAGCCCGAATGGATCAGCGTAAATTCCGTTTTGCCGTCCTGATCGGCGAGCTCGAATGTGAGCGTCCAATCTTTGCCCCACCGGAAAGACAGGCGGTTCGGAGGATCGATTTCCGTTACTTTGCAAGGAGACTTGCCGAAATGACCCGCTTCCAGGTGAAACTCATACCCTACTTCAGGCTTAAAATCATTGGGCATAAACCATACGGCAATGCCTTCCGATGTAGCTACGGCGTTCCATACTTTCTGAATCGGCGCGTTCAATACAATAGTCTGGCGAATATCCGGCAGTGTCGGCTGGCTTTTGTTTTCCATAGTTCAGTAGTACCTCCAGTTCATAATACGAAACCAAAAGGTTTCTCTTTATATATTACGAAACCTTTTGGTTTCGTGTCAAGCCAGCTAACTGGCAGGTTACTTCAAGGTAATAGAAAAAGTAGCCTATAGGCTACTTTTCTATTTACCAATTTTAAACCAACCTGGCGATGCTTGAATAACATTCCAAAGTTTTTCTGGAATATGAAGCTGGTCGCGTTTCGAAACGCTCAGCTCAGAAGCGACCTCGGCTTCACGTCCATTTGCAACCTTTTCAACCCAATCGGGGTTCATCATTAACGCATGCCCGATGGCGATTAACGGTAATCCTAATTCCATAGCTTTAAGAGCATCATCCGGTGTTATTATGGAACCGGCCGCCAACACAGGTACCTTACCGTTTGCTCTCTCAAGAATCAATTCAAGCCTTGTTTTTTCATCTTGACTATCTACCGGCTTGGAAGAAACATGATCTAATGAAGCATGTATATAATCTAAATTTTGTTCAACAAGGAAATCAATTAATTCATATGTGTCTTTCATTCGTAATCCGCCCACTTTGGAGGATTCTTCAGGGGAAAAACGATATCCTAACATGAATGGTTTTGTAGCGTGCATTTCAATTACCTTTTTGATTTCTTCAATAATTGCCGATGGAAAACGCAGTCGATTCTCAAGTGTTCCCCCCCATTGGTCTGTCCGTTGATTGGTTGCCGGAGACCAAAAGTTTTGAATTAAAAATCCATGGGCTCCATGAATTTCGACGCCATCAAATCCAGCTTCAATCGCTCTTCTCGTTGTATCGCCAAAAGCACGTATAGTTGACACGATTTCCTCATGGGATAGCTCCCTTGTTTCTGCACTTGGACCAAAAGTAGTAACCTCAGGTTGCAATGCACTCGCACTGACTGCATCCAATCCAGGCAAGGCTTTATCGCCTGCATGAAAAATCTGCAGTACAGCAGGGGAACCTCCACTTTTGGCTGCATCAGCTAATTTTCGTAAACTTGGAATAAATTCATCGTTGTATCCGGCAAATTCATTCGTAAAACCTTGCCCATTAGGTGTAACATGAGTACAACCTGTAATGACGAGTCCTACTCCATTTGCTCTTTGTTTGTAATAGTGTACCTCTTCATCCGAAATGGTAAGGTCGTCATTACTTGACCAGGTTGTCATAGGTGCCATAACGACTCTATTCTTGATTGTTATTCCGCTTCTGAATGTGAAGGATTTAAATAACTTACTGTATGTTTGATTCATTTCATTAACCTCTCTATCCAGTATTTTTCTGGTGCTATTATTACCATTCTGATCCATCGCAACCCTCCCTGTTACAGGTTCTACCTTAATGTAATTTGTTGACGTTAGGGTAAGTCAAGCGTAAATTTTCATATGAATAAGCCAAGATTATTGGATTTTCATAATCCTCTATGATATTCTTTTAGTTACAGTAACTGTAACTAGAGGTGGGACAGGTAAATGTTGTATTCAATGAAATATGTAGTGGAGAACTTAAATATATCGGCAAAGACACTTAGATTTTATGAAGAGCAAGGGATTCTGCCAAATGTATCTCGTGATGAAAACAGTCGAAGAGTTTATACCGAACAACATATAGATTGGATATCTTTTATTCGTTGTCTCAGAGCGACAGGAATGTCTCTTGCTAAGATAAAAGAATATAAGGATCTTTTTGAAGTAGGAAATGTTACCTTCTTGCAAAGACAAGAAATATTGGTGAACCATAAATTGGAAGTGCAGAAGAAACTTGAAGAAGACTTAAAGCATTTGGAGGAAATAAACTATAAAATAGCCATGTATGAACTTCAGAAAGAAGAGGTTAGGAAAAATCCGAATTATAACTTTAAATGCCATGGTCTGGAGCTTAAGAATGTGAATTAATGTATTTTTGTTTTATGGGATAGTAGGGCGGAGGTGAATACTGCATTCGTTAATGTCTTTATCCTTTTTAGTTTCAACGATTGACTTGATTGTAGAGCTATCGTAAAATTTTGTTATGTTAATTTTAGGTAATGCACTTACTTAAAAGTAAGGGGATGATTTATCAATGATTCATCAGCGTGAATGTCCAGTTGAGACACTCATTCATGTTTTAGGTGGCAAATGGAAGCCAATGATTTTATGGCATTTGATTGAATCCAAACAGAGATTCAACGATCTGGAAAAGCTTATACCTGATGTTTCACAAAAAATGCTTTCACAACATCTCCGAGATTTGGAACGAGAAGGCATAGTCGATAGAACGGTCTACCCTGCTGTCCCTCCAAAAGTAGAATATTCTCTTAGTGAATACGGCAGAACATTGATTCCTGTAGCAGAAGTCATGTGTGCTTGGGGAGAAAACCATAATAAGCGGAAATATGAAGAGCCAGCGTCATAAAGCTGGTTCAATGAACTTGCACACTAATTCAATCAACTCAAAACAAAAGCTGCCACGGGATTCCGGGCAGCTTTTGTTTACCTACAGTCGCACTCCTGATATGAATTAATTATCGGGTTGGTCATGCTTACTTTTAAGTAAGTACCCTACTTTAAAGTGGGTTCTTAACATAATTTTGAAGCGATGCTAAGCTTGAGTTAACCAAATGTTGGGGTCCATTTAAGAGGAGGAAAGAACAATGAAAATTATTGTTTTTGGAGCGACGGGGAATACAGGGAAAAGAGTGTTGGTACAAGGGATAAAAATGGGGCATGAAATGACCGCATTTGTGCGAAATTCTGAGAAGCTTCATGATCAACTAGGTGAGCATTCCGCAAAGCATGTGAAGGTGATCGTGGACGATATTATGGACCCGGTGAGCGTCGGTGAGGCACTCGCGCATCAAGACGCCGCTATTATTGCGGCCGGCCATGCGGGCCAGGGAGAAGAGTTTGTTCGTATCGTCGATAACATTATAAGCCAATGTGAATCCCAACCTAGTTTCTCTGGGCGGGTATGGATAATGGGAGGAGCCGGCCTGCTGGATATTCCATATACTGATCTTATCGGCAACAATTTACCCGGCTTCCCACCTGAGTATAGAAATCACAACCGGAATTTCGAAAGGCTACAACAGACTGGGCTCGATTGGTCCATTATGTGTCCGGGAACAATGATTGATTCGAGAGAGCATCCAGATCCGGTTCATCTACATGTAACAACGGAAACCTTGCCCGTTCCGATTCCGGAGACGATCAGGGAATATTCCGAGGCAGATATAGCCGGTCACTTGTTCAGCCGACTTCAAGAGCTGAATGTTGCTTATGACGATGTCGCAATATGTATGTTGAACCATCTTGAGCTCGGAGGAGCGTTTAAAAGAAAAAGGGTCGGTCTAGCCTATCAAAGCAATATTACGGTGCACTGAGGAGAAGGGGGATAATGGGTTTGTTTGGATTACTGCTCGCTTTGCATATATTGGCTTCGATCGCCGTAATTGGCCCCGCTATCGTGATGCCCATCATTCGAAGATCCGCTAGAACCGTGGGCCAGATGCACTTTGCTTTTGGTATAACGACCAGACTTGCCATAATGCTTAAAATTGGCGGAACCGTACTTATTTTAACCGGGGTTTGGCTTATGATCATAACCAAGATGGGGTTATCCCAAATGTGGCTGAATGTATCCATCCTTTCATCGCTGCTCATGGTCGTCATGATCGACGGATGGATCGAGCCGCGTATGAAAAAGATCATAAAGATCATATCTGAAAGTCAAGACCATGGTAATGAAATACCCGCCGAGTTCGGACTGCTGATAAAAAAGATCGTACCAATCGAGACGGCAGTACAGCTGCTGATGATTGCCATATTGGTGCTTATGGTCGTTAAGCCATTTTAAAGAAAAGTAATTGCTAAGTATCTTGAATATCGAAAGGTGATAATTACTGGGCACGGAATGGCTTTTCGTACCCTAGTAGGAGAGATAGGTGAAGTACCGCATGCTTCTATTATCGAGTATTACAAATAGAGGAGCGTCAAGTTAAACAAACGAGGAACGATAGCTTAATAATAAGGGGTTTCACATATTAGATACGTCTAATATGTGAAACCCCTTATTTAATAAATTTAGGTCTTGATAACCGTGGCGATGCTTATTTTTTACCGCTAACCGCAAACAACATGATAAAAGATATAATAATGATCGCACCGGCCCAGCACCAGGCAAGCGTCGAATCCCCCGACTCCACGGCGATATAGATCGCTGTCGGCAGTGTCTGCGTTTTGTGCGGAATGTTTCCCGCAATCATCAGCGTCGCACCGAACTCGCCCAGCCCGCGGGCAAACCCGAGTATGTACGCCGTCACGACAGAACGCCAGGCCATCGGCAGCGTAATGAATCGCAGCACCTGCCACTCGCCCGCCCCCAACGACCGGCCTGCGTCTTCGAGGTCCCGGCTGACCGAAAGAAACCCGGTCTTCATCGTTTGATACACCAAAGGAAAAGCTACCGCGACCGAAGCGATCACGGCAGCCCCCCAGGTGAAAATGATCGACTGGTCGAACAAGCGCTCCATCAGGTAGCCGATCCAGCTTTTTTTGCCCAGAAACACCAGCAGGATGAAACCTACGACCGTAGGAGGAAGCACTAGCGGCAGCAAAAACAAAGTTTCCACCAGCGTCTTCCCTTTAAAGCTGCGCCGCGACATCCCCCATGCCGATAATCCTCCGAGCACTAAAACAAACACGCTGGAAAAGACGGCCACCTTCAAGGAGATCAGAATGGGAGAAACAAACTCATTCCAATCGATTGACGGCATGATCATTTAGGCACGGTAAAACCGTATTTTACGAACACGTCCAGCGCTTCTTTCGTTTGGAGATAGGCGTAAAAATCGGCGGATTCCTTGCTGTGCTTGGTCGCTTTCACAATGCCGATAGGATACTCGATAGGCGTGTATGATTTCGGATCGGCGCTGAAGGCCACTTTCACTTTTTTCGAAGTGAGCGCATCGGTTTTGTATACGAAACCGGCCTCTGCGTTGCCGGATTCCACATAAGTAAGAACTTGGCGCACATCTTTGCCCTGCACCAGCTTGGATTGCAGCGAGTCCCACAATTTGGCGTTGGTGAGCGCTTCTTTTGCATAAGTCCCTGCCGGTACCGTTTGCGGTTCGCCCACGGCCAGATGCTTAATATCCGTACCGGACAAATCCTCGACCTTTTGCACGGAAGCTTTGCCGTCGGCAGGCACCACAACGACCAATTCGTTGATCAGCAAATTTTTTTGCTGTGCGCTATCGATCAGCTGTTTGTCGACGAGAGCTTTCATATTTTTGGTTGCAGCCGAAAGAAATACGTCGGACGGGGCTCCCTGCTCGATTTGCTGCTGCAAAGCGCCGGAAGCGCCGAAATTAAAGTTCAGCTTTATATTTTTGTTCTTGCCTTCATAAGCGGTTTGAATCTCTTTCAACGCATCGGTCAAGCTTGCCGCCGCCGAAATCGTAAGCTCCACTTTTTCAGCAGGAGTCTGGGTCGTTTGAGCAGTGGCTGCAGGCGTTTGCGACTGGGTCCCGGCAGTTGCCGCCGGCTGTTCCTTCTTCTCTGCGCAACCCGTGAAGACGGCAATGGCAATCCCGAGCAGCAACAACAGACTACTGGCTTTAACTCTTTTAAACATATGAATCCCTCCACCTATAAAATATAATCTATCTAAATATATTTAGACCTATTTAATTCTAAATAATTATACTGAATCCCTGTATACTAGTAAATATCTAACATTAAAATTGAAATGCCGGAACGATCCGCTTATGATGAATATACATGCAAACGGAAAGCAGGTGGCCATTATGACAGCCGACATCTCCTATACGACTGAAGAAATAGCGAAACTTTTGAAAATATCCAAGCTGACCGTATACGACTTGATCAAAAAAGGCGACCTTCCGGCCTACCGGGTCGGCAAGCAGATGCGCGTGGACGCGACGGATCTGGAGGCCTACAAAAATCGGGCAAAAAGCGGGAATCCCGCAGCTTTCAGAGCGGACAGCCCCGCGCCTGCGGCACGAAGCGAATCTCCGGCATCTTCGGCCCGGCCACTCGTCATTACCGGACAAGACGTCAGTCTGGACATACTGGCCAAATACATGGAAAAAAAAGCGCCCGGCTTCCGGCCGCTCCGCTCCTATGTCGGCAGTCTGGACAGCCTGATTTCGATGTACCGCGGCGAGTCGGATATCGTCAGCACCCATCTGCTGGACGGGGATACCGGCGAATACAATCTCCCCTATATCCGCAAGCTGCTGATCGGCTCCTCCTACGTCGTCGTCAATCTTGTTTCGCGCAATGCAGGTATGTACGTACCCCGAGGGAATCCGAAGCAAATTGGCAGTTGGGCCGATCTCAAGCAGCCCGGGCTGCGGATCGCCAACCGCGAAAAAGGCTCCGGCGCGCGCGTGCTGCTGGACGAGCAGCTGCGGCTCCACGGCATCTCCCCCCAATCGCTGCTGGGGTATGACGAGGAAGAAACGAATCACCTTGGCGTAGCCGGCAAAGTCGCCTCCGGACAAGCCGACGTCGGCGTCGGCAACGAGAAGGCCGCTCACCTGGTCGGCGGCGTCGATTTCATCTGCATGATCCGGGAGCGCTACGATCTGGTCATGCTCAAAAAACCGGAAAATCTCGAATGGATCGAGCAGGTCAAACAGGTTTTGCAATCCGAGCCGTTTCAAAGCGAGCTGCGCTCCATCCAAGGCTATGACCTGTCTCAGACAGGGCGCATTTTGCTCGAAACATGAACCAAAAGACCGCAAACACCAAAATACCGCAAACCCGTCGTTTTTCGCAGGATTTGCGGTATTTTGGGTTGTTTAAGTTGCTCCGGCTGCTCCGATCGCCCCGGTTACTCCACATCGATCGGATGCCGAATACGATCCTGATACAAATCGTAGAACATCTCCCCGTTGGTCCCCCTGACCGCGTAACATACCTCTTCCGCCTTGACCCCCCGCTTTTTCAGCTGCGCGGAAAGCCATTCCGGCGATAACCCGGTCAGGCGCAAATTTTCCGTTACGACTTGTCCGTCCATGATCAGCTCAACCGGGAACTGCGGCTTATTAACAGGGTAAAGCAATTGCAGGTCCTTGCGCAAAACAGGCATGTATTCCGGCTTTTTCAACACGGACAGCTTCCCGTTGATTTCCAGGACGGCATACTCCACTTCTCCGGGGTCAAAAATCTGAACTTCCCTTAATTCCTGATTTAACGAATCGAGCGAAACTTTGATTTTCCTCAAATTCTGCTCCAAAATTTTGCCATGTTCGATGACGACCGTAGGCTTGCCTGCCAGCCATTTGCGCGACTTGCGCGATTTTAAAGAAATGTACGAAATGAGATACGCAATCAGGCTGAACGTTAAAAAAGAAACGATCGGATTCCATATCCTTAGCTGGGTGTTGAACGCGAGATTGGCCGTAATCGCCCCCAACGTAACCGATGCGACAAAATCATGATAGGTCATGCGCGCAATCGTATGCTTGCCGATAACACGGGTAATAGCCATCATAAGAATAAATGCAATCAGCGTCCGAAAAGCCGTATCAAGCAGCACCATAGCGTTTCGCCTCCTGACCGCTAGTATTTGTAATATGTTGGAAAACATGCGCGATCCGGCTATATAGTTATGGCCGCCCAAGACGGCGCAGCCGGAGGTGGCGGCCGGGTACGGTGCCCGGGTAGTCCAAAAAACTGCAAAAGTGCAGGCTTTTCCCGTGAAAGCGGCTCGTTCGAGCGAAAAGCCTGCGATTGTGCAGGAATTTTCGATGAAAATGCATCTGAGCCCTTGTTCGCGGCGAAAAGCCTGTACAATTGCAGGAATTGTTCGTTGCCGGCGTCACAACGGGCAAAAAACTGCACTTTTGCAGGTTTTCCTCGCACTGCCGGGTAGATGTGCTGCCTCCTCGAGCCCGAGACTCGGCTAAGACGGTCGCCCTTTGCCAGCAAGGGCTGCCATGCCCCATTCCCACTTGCACAGTGGGTTTTGATAGCGTCTTGCTGTATAGCGTCGCATTCCTTGCCTGCCTTGCGAATCCTATAGGCGCAGGCAAGGAGGATTTTGATGAATACACCGAAACAGGCTTCATCTTCATTTTTGAAAAACAAAAAGCTGTGGGCCTCTGTCGGCGCTGTTTTGTTCGCGGGCGCGGCAGGCTTGGCCACCGGCTGTTATTTGTACATTCGCGGGCTCGATGTGTCCAAGCTGGACCAGCCGCTGCCGGAGCCGACCCTCGTGCTGGACCGCTACGGAAAGCCCGCCTCCCAACTATCGGCATCGAAAATGAACCCGGTATCGCTGTCGCATATGCCGAAAACGCTGACCGATGCGATTGTCGCCGTGGAGGACAAAAGATTTTACGAGCATTCCGGCGTCGATGTGCAGGCGGTTGCCCGGGCGCTCGTCCGCGACGTTCTGCGGGGCGGCTACTCCGAAGGAGCAAGCACCATCACCCAGCAGCTTGCGCGTAACTTGTTCCTGAATGCCGACAAAACAATTGGCCGCAAACTGCGCGAAACCGCCTATGCGTTGAATATCGATATGACGTACAGTAAAGACGACATTTTGGAAATGTATTTGAACAGCATTTATTTCGGCGAGGGCAGCTGGGGGGTGCAGAGCGCGGCTATGACCTATTTCGGAAAATCCGTGCAGGACTTGTCCCTGCAGGAGTCCGCGCTGCTCGCCGCCCTGCCCAAAGCGCCGAGCCGCTATTCGCCGTTTCAGAACGAAGCCCAGGCGTTGGAGCGGCGGAACACCGTGCTTGCATTAATGCGCGAGCAGGGGAAAATCACGGATCAAGCTTATTTGCAAGCGAAAAACTCGCCGCTCGGCGTCGTCAAAAACAACAAGAAGGGCGAGCTGAAAGGCCGCTATCCCGCCTACGTCGACGCCGTGATCGAAGAGGCCGTGAACCGTTACGGCTTCACGGAGGAGCAGCTCCTCACCGGCGGCCTGCGGATCACGACCGAGCTTGATCCGGCGGCGCAAAACGCCGCCCTTGAAGTTTACGGCAACGACAGCTTCTTTCCGGACAGCAAGCAGGATCAGTTGATCCAGAGCGGCGCCGTCATCCTCGATCAGAGCAGCGGCGGCATCCGCGCCGTTGCGGGAGGGCGCGGAGACGGGGTGTTCCGGGGGTTCAGCCACGCCACGCAGCTGAAGCGGCAGCCCGGCTCCGCCTTCAAGCCGATTGCCGTCTACGGCCCGGCTTTGGAGAAGGGCTACACCCCCGCTTCGGTCCTCTATGACGGACCGCTTAATATCGACGGCTACCAGCCGGAAGATTGGGACCATCAATCGAGAGGCAGCGTCACGATGCGGGAAGCGATCGTCTCTTCCTGGAACGTCCCGGCCGTATGGCTGCTCAAGGAAATAGGCATCGGCAGCGGTCTGGCCTTCGCCGACCGGCTGGGCCTGACGCTTCCGGCGGAAGACCGCCAGCTCGGCATCGCCCTCGGCGGTCTGTCCAAGGGCGTCTCTCCTTTGCAGATGGCGCAGGCGTTCAGCGCCTTCGCCGCCAAAGGCGTTCTGCACAAGGCGCATACGATTGCCCGGATTGAAACCGGCGACGGCCATGTGCTGGTCGAGGCGAACGCGAAAGGCGAGCAGGTGATGCAGCCTTCCACCGCGAATGCGATGACTTCCATGCTGCAGGAAGCCGTTATCCACGGGACCGGCCGCAATGCCGCCATGAACCGGCCGGTTGCCGGCAAGTCAGGCACGACCCAACTGCCGGACACGGACGAATTCAAAGGCGCCGGCGCGAATGCCGCGAAAGACGCCTGGTTCGTCGGCTACACGCCGGAGCTGACGGCCGCGGTCTGGGTCGGTTACGACTATACCGACCGCAACCATTACTTGACTACGTCGGGCGGCGCCGTGCCGGCCGTGCTGTTTCGGGAAATGCTGTCCCGCGCCCTGGCGCAGACGCCGGCCGCTGCATTCGATATTCCCGCGGCTGTTGACGCTGCGCCGGAAGCCGCGGCACCGTCACCCTCTCCATCTTCCGCATCGACGGAGCATTCCGAAAAGCCCGGCCACGGCCATGGCAAAGGGAAGAAAAAATAACCGCAGCTGTCCGCGACGCGGCTGCGGCAAAAAAGACGCCTGATCCCCGCTCGTACAGCGGCTGGACAGGCGTCTTTTCATTTTCGGAGCGTTTCCTCAATCGTCCTCATTCTCGTCGTCCGACTTGCTATGTTTGTCACGGCCTTCGGACTTCCCGTTTTTTTTGGCTTGTTTCTCGTGTTTATCCTCGTTCTGCTGCGCCCATTTGGTTTTTAATTGCACCTGCATGCTGCCAGCGTCGAGACCGTATTGATCGGCGATTTGTCCAAGCACCTGTTGACGGGCGGAATCCGACTTCAAATCCACGGAAGCCAACAATTGCTTGATCCAGGCGGCGGCCTCCGCTCCTTTAAGATGAATCGAGCCGCTGCCGCCAGGCTTCAGGCTGAGCTCGTACCCCGCTCCGCCCGGCCCGTGCGTTTGCTCGATGCGAAGCTTAAAGTTTTTACCGTCCACTTTCAGCTCCAGTTCGTCCAAACCGGGGTAGACGCCCTGCGTTTGCACAGGCGGGGTCGCTCGCGGCCCTGCCGTCGGCGTCGGTGACGGCGCTTTCGTGGACGATGCCGCCGCAGCAGTCGGTGTCGGGCTCGGCGTTGCGGCCGGCGTCTCTGTCGGCGCTGCAGTCGGCACCGCCGCAGACGCGCCCCCCTGCCCGGAAGCCGCTCTTATGTAGGCTGCTTGATGCTTGCTGTTGAGGATGACCTCGACCTGGTCGCCCGGCTTCAAATCCGGCAGCAGCGCCTTTTGCTCGTCGCGGTAGACCCAAACGGATTTGGCCAGCGGCATCGTTTGTTCCCCGGCGGCAGTAGTTATAGTTACGCTGGCCCCATCGCTACTAATGGATTTGAACGTGCCGGTCGCCGTCTCCGAAGCCGCGGAATTCGACGATTGCGCGGCATAGGCTGTCCAGCCGCACAGCGCCAGGACGACGCATACGATAACGGCGATACTTATTGACGCTCTTTTTTTCATTGCAAATTCACCTCTACCACAACGTTCGGGCGCAAATCCGGTTTTAAGGCGGTCCCGCAAGCAGAGGTGCCTCTGCCGCCCGAGTCAACCGCATCGCGTGCGGCTTTCTACGATTTTCCGATCCTCCGAACAAACGTCGCAGATTTGTAATGCAAATGAAATATCATTTTCATCTTGTTTTAATGTACCTGGGCTATTCTATATATGACCCCCCTTTAATATATACATTTAAGACCCACAAAGCCCGTTGCTTGTGGGTCTCTTTCTTGTTTGCGGCAGCCGCCGTCAGCCGGGGAAGCTCGCCAGCGCGGAACTATGAATGACAGTTACGGCGACGGCGATAATCAGCAGAACGAGTGGGAATAGCGTCTGCCTTGCGGGATCTTTGCCACGAAGATGAGCCGCTACGGCGCCTAACATCGTGACGGCCAGCAAAATTCCGGCCCACGCCGCCCAACTGGGCGTCCAAATGCCGACGATGACGGCGATCGCGCCCACCAGTTCAACCAGCCCGGTAAATACCCGGAACCATTGGGGCAATTTCAAACGGTCAAAATTGTCCACATGCATTTTGATAAAATTCAGTCATGTAAAAACAGGTCACAAGCTGGTATTTTATTACCAAATGTGTGACCTGTTTATTTTCAACGGCTCTAGTTCGTTATTATTTATATACGCTGTCGGTTACAGAATCTGAATCTTTGTTTGATTCTTTAGAGTATTTGTCTTTCACTAATTTTGTGAACTTCTCAATCCTCTTGTACTCAGGCTGATCATTTCCTTCAGAGTACAATTCAATAGAGCCATCACTTGAGTATTTTCCTTGATTTATAGCGACAATGCCATATCGATTATTTTGGGGATCTTTAAATAAAAACAAGACGTATTCTTTTCCAGTAGCCATTCCTTTATACCCTTCATAAGAAGAGATGACTCCTTTGAAAGTGCCAACAGGCTCCACGACATTAATAGTTTCTTTTTTGTGTAGATTTCCTTTAAAAACCTGTGCAATTTCAATTGACGATTCGGTATATAAATCATCAATTGTACCAATGTCTGTAGTTGTAAGAACTTCACGCCCGGATAGTTTTCTTCCTTTTACTATCACTTCTGCATGTTTTTCAAGTTCATCAAGAGTTGGGTATGCTTCGGACTTCCCCTCTGATATGCTAACTTTATTACCGTCTGACTCAAAATTCGAAGCTAAAGTAAAGTCTGGGAGATTTGAAGCTTTACTCTTTATCGTTTCGCTAGAGATGGCAAAGGCGGAGATAGCAGCAATGACAATAGCTGTAACTCCTAACTTTGTATTTTTTTTCATATAATCACGCCCCTTATTGATATAGAGTATTGATTTTGGCAAAATCCCACCATGTAGGAACTTTACTTCCAAGCCAGTCATACTGCATCATAATTGTTGGATTCGTTGTTTTACTAAGATCATCATGGTGAAGGCCATAGACATGTCCCATTTCATGGGCAGCTGTTTCATACTGCTTGGATGAATCAATTTTATCCATCATATATTTATTCAATTTTACTTCATCGTATCCGGAGTAATGATAAAATGGAATGCTTGCTTTGGTTTCATAATCACCAGAACCTATATCGACTGCCCCAATGCCGGCGTAATGGTAGGTCATGCCATACCAAGTAACCGCAGTATTATTAACCCCATACCATTTTAAATGTAAGTCTGACCCTGGGCTTGATGCATTTGGTGAGTAATAAGCTTCCACATTACTGCTAGAATCATAAGCATAAGATCCTGCGCCTGCAATATCATGGTACCCGTAAGAGTCTATCGTAGAATCAAATTTAAAGTTTAAATGTGCATGGTGAGAGTTGTAAGTCTGATAGATATAGTACGGTGCTGCAGCTGCTACTGATGTACTGAGAATAAAGATTGTGCTAAATAATAAAAGCGGCGATTTATCTATTGGTAGACTTCACTCAATCTGCTTCCAATTTCCCGCGTTTCTCTTGCACAATATACGATCATAAAAAAAGGGTTAGAAGCTTGACTTCCAACCCATTAGAGTTATTATTTTCTGGCATCATAACCTACAATTTGGTCTGTTTTGGGGTCTATATATATGCCGATAGGCCCAACCATTCCATCATTTTTAGTTTTAAAAGTCACTTTCAGTATCTTCTCTGGCTCTTTATCTGTTAGCTTAGTGGGAACATCGTTCCATTTCACCTCTTTTACTTCTGCTTGTTTCCAGTTGCCTAGAACTGTTTTCTGTTCTTCTTTAGACACCTGAGCCCAAGCTATACTTCGAATGTGTGACCATGAGTCGTTAGGGGCATTTTCTATTTGCTGCCGACTCGAACATCCAAAGATAAGCAGTAATAATAAAAGAATCGTGGACTTTTTCACTCTGCTCATGGGATCGCTTCCATCGTAAGGGTAATTTCTTCGCTTAATTAAAGACGATGTTGAGTATGTATATGTTTCATGTTTTCAATATTCCTCAGTCCATCTCCATTATCCTGTCAGCTAACTTAATCCCCTCTATTCTTGTCAGTATGAACTATTATACCTCAAACTGACGTCAGAGGATCCCTAAATAACGTCAGAATAGGGTGCTTATGAATATTAATTGACACTTCCGAAAAAGGGTTAACCATGCAAACAAGAAAAGCGCGCAACAATGGTACACCATCGTTACCTGTCTGACCAGTGCGAGGTCTGGATCCCCGTTGTTCATAAATAATGATTTCAGGGCCGCCTTGAAGGCGGCCCTTTTTAAATTTCTGCGTGCTTTACGGCTGGTTGCTTCCGACTCGCTTACGGCCGCACCCATTTGGCTCCCTGCCAGGTGTGGATGTAGTACCACGTTTCCCCGTTAGGGGACTTCCAGACGCGTGAAGCGGTGACGGTTTGCGGCGTAAAAGTGAGCGCGTCGTTCGTGGGCGAGTTATCCACATAGGGTATATCCAGCGCAATCGACGCTTCGGTCAGCTCGAGGCGGGCATCGCTCAGCTTCACCCCGAGCTTGGCATCGTTCTGGAAATCCCCGGTCAATCGGGACGAGATTTCCTTGGCCGGGTTGATCCATTTACCGGAGCCGTCCGCCAGAACGAAGTACCAGTCTTCTCTTTTGCCGATCGCATGAACGGTTTGCGGCTGCTGCTGCCCCACCGGCTCCGCGTAGGAGGAGAAAGGAACTTGGAAATATTGGAACGGGACAGGAATGTCGAGTTTAAGGTCGATCCGCTCCACCCCTTCAATTCCAAGCCCATAAGCGTCATCCGAATGAATCCATCTAAGTCCCTTCGGGGTTTCGATCTGATACCAGACGCTTGGAGGGACCATTCGCGATCGCTGAGTATATTTCGCGACAGGCTTCACCACTTGAGGAGTCAGCTTTGGCTCGTCAGTCAACGACTTTTCGAAGGGAATCATGTACACGTCGCTATCCTGTGCAATAGCTATCATGCCGTCCACCGGAAAGCCTACATATTTCTCTACATAATGGTAGGGGCGAATCCACTTTTCTCCCATCCAAGAAGTTCGGATCAAATACCACTTATCATTCGAATAACAAGGGGTGTATGGATCGCATACATCGATGGAGGCAACCGCTTGCACCTTTTGCGGTGAGAGCGTATATTCGGTTGTTTTCATCGGCGAATCATAAATGGGGGTTTCCTGTTCAAGCAAAGTCAGCGTTTGCTCCCGAACTTCCAGTTGGCCGTACTTGTACGCGCCTTCCTTCAAGTTAATCCATACTTCGCCAAGCCACGTCACAACCTTCACCTTATCCTGATGCGTAATGCCAAACAGCTTGTCGCTCTCGATCGGGGCAAGCCGGACCGATTGAAGAGCGCTTAGCGAGCCGATTGCCTCATCCGGTTTTGCTTTGTTGGTTGCATACAACGTAAATTCGTCAAGCAGGGTAACATAAGGCATATCGCTTGGCGCGGCAAGAGCCTGCTCTGCCTGGGTGAGCTGCGGACCGGACGGTAGAGCTATAGCTACAGCCAGCAGTAAAGTTAAATATTTGTTCATCCTGATCATGCTCCTTTGCCAAGTTAGACGTAGGTTCCACCGGAAAGTTTCTTTGATTGGGAAAATGGAACGCTCGCCAAAAAGCTTGTTTCGACGGGCTATCCGAACCTCCCCCTGCCTTCCCTGCCAAGCTTTGCGAGCCGGCCCATCATCGGCAACGCTGCGTAACCAGAGGGGCCCTGATTTGGGAAATAGCCGCTTTTTCCGGGGCGGGCGCCTCTCCCGGAGTAGGTCGTGTAACTGCGAAACTGGACAGGAAGCAGCTTGGCAAGGAGGAAACCTGCGAAAGTGCAGGTTTTTTCTTCGATATTGGCTTATTTTTGCGAAAAACCTGCAAAAGTGCAGGAATTTTGGCTGAAAGTGAATCCGAACCCATGTGTTCGGCGAAAAGCCTGCACAATTGCAGGAATATGTCGAGACCAGCGTATCCACCAAGCAAAAACTGTACTTTTGCAGGTTTTCTGCACGTGGTCGACCGACCGCCGTCATGCAGCGAAACATTACGCGCAGGGAGATGCGAGGTGCGACGCAATCAGGCAGATTGTGCGACCGGCTCTGGGCGCAGGTTTCCGGGCAGCCTGATTTTCGCGGGTTTTGCGGGCTACCGCTGCCGAGCTGCTTAACGCGACCCGCTGCACCGGCCGTAGGCGGCCAAATGAAAGGGCATCCCGACTGTTGTCAGTCAGTTGGGATGCCCTCTTCCCGCCCCAGTGAGCAAGGGCCGGTAAAACAGTTTTACCGCGACGCCCGTTGTTTCGAATAATTCCAGGACGGCCAGTGTCCCTCGTCTGCGGAGCTGATTTTTATGCTTGCGATGGCGTTCTTCAGCGGAGCCAGATCCGGATGCCGGGACTGCAGTTCCAGCAGGGCGGGCAGCGCATCCGTGGACAGTTCGCCCAGGTAAGGGAAGTCGATCGCACCCGTGCGTTCGTAGCGTTCGATGTTGCCCTCCGCAATGCGCGCATCCAGATTCGCGTAGTTGATCGTTAAATAAGCGAGAATCGATACGCAAATGTACGCCTTGGACAGCGACAACCGCTCCTGCCAAATCCGGGCAAAGGCGATGATAAGCAGCACGCCCAAATACAGCATAAATCCGTGAACCAAAAGCCTTGTCACTGTAAAACCATAAGCGTCCTCGTACAAGGAAAGCCGGCTGTAGGCGGAAACAAGCATAACGACGGTACAGCCGACCAGCATGCTCAGCAGCAGCTTGCGGATTCTTTCCGCCCACTCGCCTGCCGAGCGGACGAGATGCAGCCCGCCGAACAGCAGCCCCAGGTTGATAAGCGATACGAAAATCAACTCCGCAAAACCTCTGCGCGCGTATTCCGCGTAAGCGACTCCCGCAGGGAGCAAACCGTCGGCCGCACCGAACAGGTAAGAAAACTGAATCGCCGCAAACAGCGCGTATACGAGGTTCACACTTAGCAGCAAAGTGCCTGCCGCCACAGGGCTGAGCGCAAATACATTCAGCTCGTGCTCTTCCCTTTTTTCCAGCGTGGCGGCAACGCCGTCCGCCCGATCGTCCGATTTGTGGAACAACAATCCCCATATGTAGCAAAACGTGTACAGCGCAAGGCCGCCGGCTACGCCGGTACGCACGATCCCTTCGCCTGGCGAGACCCCGGCAAACCAATCGGGAATTTCCGATACCCATGCGAAAAAGATTTGATCCGCTGATGCAAGCAAAGCAATCACGATGGCCAGAATCGGCGCGGCGAGCAGCAAGCCGAAGGCGACCTGGCGCAGCCTACCCAAAGTGGAATCGGGTCTGCCGCTCGAAGGCGCAATATCCCGGATCAGGCCGAACGGAGCGGAAATATGGGAAATCGGCTTCACGACGCTTTGATGTACGATTTCCTGCACAAATCCGATCCGGTACCAGGGATGCGTACCGCTGCGGGTCAGCAGCATCGTCTGGGCGACGACGAGAATCGGCAAGGCGATCCCGTTCAGCGCCCGAAAAAGGCCGTTGGCGAATATAACATACGTGAACGCGAGCAATCCGATCGGAATCAGCAATATCCAGCCCGAATGAGCCTGCCCCCGCCACTTTTCGAAGCCGCCGATTCTGCCCTTGACCGCGTAAAAAAAGATGCCGTAAAAACCGAGCAAAAACAAAATGACGGATACCCCCGCCGCTTTGCCGACAAACAAATACTGGCTGACCAGACCGAACAATAAGGACAGCAGCAGCAGTCTGCCGTACCTTTTTTGCCATGGCGCCGGATCTCTCATGCACTTTCACTCCCGTGTTCGTTTTAAGTGGAACGGTTTGTTTATTTCTCCCTTTTATTGTAACCTGGAAAATAGGAAGAAAAAGTGCAAGTTTATCCGGGGAAATTTCATGTTTTACAAACGGCAGACCGACGGGAGCAAAGAAGATGAAAATACGGCGGCATTATTTGGCGCTGAGGCGCTCTTTTCCGCACATCCATGAAGAAGTGCCTTTCGATACTCACATTGAGGAGCTTGCGCGATTGCTGGACTGTACCCATCGCAATATGGTCATGCTCTTGAAACGGATGAGCCAGGAGCAGTGGCTGACATGGACGCCGAAAAGGGGGCGGGGAAACCGCTCGGAGATGGTCTTTTTGGCCCGCAAGGAGCAGATTGCTCTGCAGGAAGCGCAGGAGATGGTCGAAAAGCAGGATTTGCGCTCGGCGCTGGAGCTTTTGCAATCGGTGGAGGAAGCTTCCGTGCTGCGGGAGCAGTTTCAGGAGTGGCTGTCCGGCCAGTTCGGCTTTCGCTCGGAGGTTCAGGGGTACAGGCGGACGGATATTTTGCGGTTCCCGCTGCCGCAGACGATCCATTCTCTCGATCCCGCAGCGATCCATTACATGGGCGAATCCCATCTTGTCAATCAGCTGTTCGACGGGCTTGTGCGGATGGATTCGCAGGGCGGCGCGATCGTTCCGCACCTTGCCCATGCGTGGGAAACCGATGATACTCGGACATTGTGGACTTTTTATCTGCGCAAAGGCGTCCTCTTCCATCACAACCGCGAGATGCTGTCCGCAGACGTGAAGTATTCGCTCGAACGCCTCCAAAAGCTTGCGCCGCGCGGGCTGTACAGCTGGGCCTATGCGGGAATCGAGTCAATGGAGACGCCCGATGATACGACGATACGCATCCGCCTGGCGGAGCGCAACGAAGCTTTTCTCGCTTTTCTGACGACCAATCGCGCTTCGATTGTGCCCCGGGACGTTGGCGAGGCGGCCGGCGGGCAGTTTGGCGCAGCGCCTGTCGGCACCGGCCCTTTTCGGCTTGCCGGGCAGGAGCGGGGAGTCTGGATTTTGGAAGCTTTCGCCCCTTATTTTCAGGGACGGGGGTTTTTGGACCGGGTGGAGGTGTGGACGCTGACGGAAGAAGAGCAGCGCGGCCATCCGGAGCAGTGGCAATCTTTTCAGGTGATGCACAATGTGCGGATGTCCGATATGAACGCCGATCAGTGGCAGCAAGTCCGCCAGTCGGGGATGACCTGCAAATTCATGACCGTCAATGAGCTGAAAAGCGGGCCGCTCGCCAATCGGGCGATCCGCGCGGCGCTTGACTTTGCGATCGACCGGGCGCTGCTGCTGGAGCGGCTGTCGGGAGATGTTATTGAATACGGGGACAGCTTTTGGCCGGATTCGCACGATACCGGGCTGCGCGAGACCCCCAGGGACCCCGCAGAGATCAGACGGAAGCTGGAAGCCGCCGGGTACCGCGGCGAAACGCTGACGCTGGCGACGATTCCGCAGTACGAAGCCGACGCCGAGGCTGTGCGGCAGGTGTGCGCCCAATCGGGAATTGCGCTGGACATCCGGCTCATTCCCGCGGAGCAGTTCAAAGGCGAAGCCCGCATGGCGGCGGATTTGCTGCTCTTTGCCGTCATGCTCGACGAACACCGGGAGCTGCGGCTCATCGATCTGTACAAAAGCATGCAGCAGCATGCGCTGCCGGACGTGCGCACGACGCTGGAGCAAAGCCTCCGGCTGATTCTCGCGGAGCCCGACGCCGGACTGCGAGCCGGCATCTTCAGGCGAATCGAAGCCGAACTCAAAGAAAGGCACAACCTGCTGTTCCTGTACCGCAAGCACCTGAAAACCGCGTTCCACCCGGCGATCCGGGGGATTTCGCTGGAATCGCTCGGCTGGGTGCGGTTTCGCGATCTTTGGTTTACGTAAGCGCAGGGGGCGATTCCCGGGCACGCGTTGAAGCGCAACCGCAGACAGTGAGCGGTCACCGCCACGGTTATTCCAGCGGGTAATCCGCCAGCCGGACAAAAGTGAAGCCTTGCTCTTTCAGCTTCGGCACGGCTTTCATCACCCCTTTTGCGGTGTCCTTCTCGGGGTGGTTCATGTGCATGAGCGCGATGGAGCCGTTTTGCGATTTCATGAGCGCTTTGTACACCTGCTCCGTGTTGTAGGTAGCGCCTGCGTCCCCCAGCACGTTATAGTTGACCGCGCGCAACCCCAAATCCTGGACGATCTGCACCGCCACATCATCGTAATAAGCCGTTCCCGAGCGGAAAAACAAAGGGCGGCGGCCTGTCAGCTTCTCGATTTTGTCCTCGTTCCGCTGCACCTCGTCGAACGCTTCGGCCGCGCTCTTCGTGCCGCTGATCCCGTAAGCGGCTTTCCCGGTTACGGACAAGGGCCGGTGCTCGGAGCCGTGGTTCTCGATCTCGAACAGCGGATTGGCGGCCAGCTTCGCAAACGTGTCCGGGTTGGCGTCGATCCACCTTGCATTGATGAACAAGGTGGCCGGTATTTGCTCCTGATCGAGATAATCGATCAGCTTCTTGTCGAACCCGCTCCCTTCCTTGCCGCCGCAGGCGTCAAACGTAAGGGCGATGACTTTGTCCTGCGTGCGCAGCCGCGTCATCACGCCGGGCACATGCTCGCCCCAGCGGGCCGGGACGCTTGCGCGGTAGCGGCTGGCGATCGCCGCGCGGTCCGGCTCCGCGCCGGCCGCGGCCGGCTGCGCCGACGACAATGCCGCCGGTGCGGCTGCGGCGGGCTGCCCGGCGGGAACCGCCTGCGCGGCGCCTGCCGCTTGCGGCGAGGCCGGCGCTTCAGGCCGCGCCGCCTCTTCCGACGCGGGCTGTGCGCCCGCGCCGCAGGCAGTAAGCGCAATCATGGCCAGCATGATTGCGAATCGAATCCAAGGCCGCGCCTGGTTCATCAGCGGTCCTCCATTCAAGCTGCCTCTTCGCGAGGCAGCTTCAGATTGTTCATAAGCGGCAGAGGTGTACAGCCGTTCTTCCCCCCTACCACGCCTCCCCTTCACGGTTTACGGAGCTGGAGTGTACCACGCCTCTCCTTCACAGTTTGCGGAGCTGGTGTGTACCACGCCTCTCCTTCACAGTTTGCGGAGCTGGAGTGTACCACGCCTCTCCTTCACAGTTTGCGGAGCTGGTGTGGACCACGCCTCTCCTTCACAGTTTGCGGAGCTGGTGTGTACCACGCCTCTCCTTCACAGTTTGCGGAGCTGGTGTGTACCACGCCTCTCCTTCACAGTTTGCGGAGCTGGTGTGTACCACGCCTCTCCTTCACAGTTTGCGGAGCTGGTGTGTACCACGCCTCTCCTTCACAGTTTGCGGAGCTGGTGTGTACCACGCCTCTCCTTCACAGTTTGCGGAGCTGGTGTGTACCACGCCTCTCCTTCACAGTTTGCGGAGCTGGTGTGTACCACGCCTCTCCTTCACAGTTTGCGGAGCTGGTGTGTACCACGCCTCTCCTTCACAGTTTGCGGAGCTGGTGTGTACCACGCCTCTCCTTCACAGTTTGCGGAGCTGGTGTGTACCACGCCTCTCCTTCACAGTTTGCGGAGCTGGTGTGTACCACGCCTCTCCTTCACAGTTTGCGGAGCTGGTGTGTACCACGCCTCTCCTTCACAGTTTGCGGAGCTGGTGTGTACCACGCCTCTCCTTCACAGTTTGCGGAGCTGGTGTGTACCACGCCTCTCCTTCACAGTTTGCGGAGCTGGTGTGTACCACGCCTCTCCTTCACAGTTTGCGGAGCTGGTGTGTACCACGCCTCTCCTTCACAGTTTGCGGAGCTGGTGTGGACCACGCCTCTCCTTCACAGTTTGCGGAGCTGGTGTGTACCACGCCTCTCCTTCACAGTTTGCGGAGCTGGTGTGTACCACGCCTCTCCTTCACAGTTTGCGGAGCTGGTGTGGTAGGACAAGGCAGCTTAGCAGGGAGAAAACCTGCGAAAGTACAGGTTTTTCCCGTGGAATTGGTTTATTTTGGCGAAAAACCTGCAAAAGTGCAGGAATTTCCTCTGAAAGTGAACCTGAACCCATGTCCCCGCTGAAAAGCCTGCACTTTTGCAGGAATTCTTCGTAGGCAGCGATCAGGGACGCAAATTCATGTATTTTTGCAGGTTTTCTTCGTGCAACCAGGCAGTTTGTGGCTATCGACTGTGACGCGGGAGGTTCTCAACATTCTGAAGCTGCCTCTCGATGGTGGGCCGTCCGCTTCGCCACCGTTCGACATTGTCGAACGAACGGGTTTACTTATGTTTGCGCCAGTCCAGGCTGCTCTTGTTCAGCAAATGCTCGAAGTCGTTTTCGAGCCGCTTCTCCTCCGCTTTGCGCGCTGCTTCCGCCTGCTTGCGGGATTCTTCTCTGCGCTCCGCTTCCTCGGCTTTCATTGCGTCCGCTTGCGCCTTCAGCCGATCCACGACGTCCGGGCGCAGCAAATCCTTGAGCGTAGCCGGCTTCTCCTGGGCAGCAGGCTCGAGAGAAGCCTGGGGCCGTTTTTTCTTTACCATTGCATTCACCTCTGTTTCTATCCCCTATTATACTGCTTTCAGCACTTTGTATAAAATATAGTTATCCCAGAACCATATCAGCAGCTTATCCCGCTAAATGGCAGTCGAGCATGATCTTATCCAGATGGTAACTTCGATTAAAATCAAACTATCCATAGCATCTTTCAAGGGTTGCAGATTACGCTAAGAGATAATGCCGGATTTCGCACAAAAACGTACAAGTCTTAAAAATGCTCCCCAAAGGTTTTTCTACATGTAACGAACCGAGCACCCTTATTTCGTGGTAAACCGCCCGTATTATAACAATACAGACAAGAGGGGAACCGAGATGCAAACCGAATTAACTACGATGCGCCTGGAAACGGAGCGCCTGATCATTCGTCCTTATATTGAAAATGATTTGATGGAATCGTTTGAGCTGATGCAAAACCCGGAATTGTTTACTTATATGCATATGGGCGTCTTGTCATCTGAAGAATATAAAGGACTATTCAAGTGGCTAATCGACAGTTACAATACCCCCTTCGACATGCCGTTTAAATACTCATTTGCGATTCGAAGCAAAGCAACAGGCGCTTTCATTGGCTGGTGCGGTGTGGGCGTGCTTGATTTCATTGCTCCTGATAAAGAATTGTATTATTTGATTGGCCGTGATTATTGGGGTAATGGTTATGCAGCTGAAGCAGCAGCCGCGTTGGCAGCCTATGCCTTCGATGTTATTGGATTAGACCGATTGTTTGCTAAGGCCCATTCACAAAATACAGCGTCATTGGGAGTTTTAAAAAAGCTGGGCTTTGTATTCGATCGTGAACTAAGGGGCTTGGCAGGGGATTTCGAGGAGTGCAACGGCGAGTTATTGCATGTTCTCACAAGAGGAAAGGTTTCGCGAATTGGCCGGAATTCATCCGATTTAGGGAATGTCATCTTGCGATGAGCGGAATTTTTCGAACCCCCTTACTACCTTGCCCATTCATTCCGTTAAATGTTAACGATGTAAACTTTCCGGGATAACGCAACATGAAGCCGCTCGTCAGAGAAACTGACTTTTATTCCGGCCGATTCCCATCGGGGATCAGGATCGAATTCGGCAATCCGCAATCAATCGTGGAGTTGGAGCCTGGCAAGATGGCCCTGGACTTGGGCAGCAGCGCGGTCGTTTGCGGCCGGCTGCCCGTCAGGCGGTCACAGGCGGCCTCATACAAGCGCAAGCTTGATTTTCCCGATGGAGCGCGGCGGCGTTGCACCGATCCGGTTCATATCGGATCTCCTCCGGCATGCTCCGGGACTCCAAGCATCCGGAAGACATACAACGTTATATACTTGGACATATCCTCATATGTAATGGGCTTTTCAAGCAAAGGTTCCACCACCATAGTATTGGGAGGAAAAAACACCATTCCCATAATGCCTGTCATGGCATAGTCCATAGATTCGAACCGGAAAACAGATAGCCTCCGGCCCTCCTCCAGAATTTGCTGCAGCAGTTCCCATATCGGAAGCAAATGCCCGCGTATCATCTCCGCACGTTTGGAGCGCGTCGTCATCTCCCGGGAGGTTATCACCATCAGCTCCGGCTCTTCAAAGCGGTAGCCAACAATAGAGCTAATAAAAGCCTTCAGCGCAGCGCCGGGATCACCTATTAATTGATAAAAGAGCTCATATCTCTCCGGTCTGTAATAGTATTCGTAGATGGCTTTGAACAACTGTTCCTTTCCGCCAAAATGATAAGACACGAGAGCCGTGTTGGCTCCTGCCGCTTCGCAAATCTGGCGAAGACTTGTCGCATCGAAGCCCTGTTTGGCAAACAGCATTTTGGCGGCCTGGAGTATTCTTTGCTTGGCGGCGAGTTCGCCTTGATTCACTAGCCTCTTCCTTTCTAAGCCGGATTTGAAGCCTTATGTCCGAACCTTTCTTCATTCATTGCAGGCTTTGGCTTCTTAAGCATAACCGCAAGGACGCTTACGCTCAAGCAAACTGCCATTGCCAGGAACAGCATGCCAACAGAATAGCCGACGGACGGGCCTCCAAAAATCAGGTTCATCATGCCGTTAACAGCATAGGTCGCCGGTAAATAATCGCTTATGCCATGGTAGAATCCGGACAGCAGCTCTCTTGGAATCGTAGCTCCCGAAGTGACAAGCTGGACCGACAGGCTGATGATGTTAAGCAGCATGCCGGGCATTCCCAATAACAGCAGGAACATCTGGGAGTAGAACATAAAGGTGGCCAGGAACAAGCTTTGGAACAGCCAAATGGATACATAGCCTCCTTCGCTCTGCCCGCCGAACGCCAGTACCAATGCGGAGCCGATTGCCGATATGATCAGTGAAGACACGAGATTGATAACCACCCGAGCCCCGAAGATCGACCATCTGCCCGCGCGTGCGCCTACTGCCATGGCGGCTTGCTGCATATTCAACTGCATAATCATGGCGCCGACAAAAGAAGCCAGCAACATCATCATCGGCAGCATCTGATTATTCATCCCGTTAACCGGATGCAGGGAATGGGCATCGGACACCACTTTTTCCGATAATCCTTGAGCCATATTTTGAGCCTGTTGAGCAGGCACCTGCAGTTGGCCGAGAGCAGCTTGTACCCCCGCCGCCACCGTCTCTTTATTAGCGTTCGCCGTAATAACAGCCGTTACTCCCTGCATGACGCTCTTGATCATCTGGGGATTCGATTCGTTGATATAATATTCAACTTTCGCTTGCTGACCCGGAGTTTGCAATTGTTTGGTGAAATCCGCGGACAACGCCACAACCAGGTGAACCTCTCTGTTTTCCAGTTTATCCATGGCGGCTTGCCGGGATTCGACTTTTTCCGCGGAAAAAGGCAGCTGCTCCTTCAGCTTGTCGGCGATCGTTTGACCCACTCCTGAGTCTTCACTGACCAAGGCGATTTTAAGATGATTGACGTTGTCCGTTACTCCTTTGTATCCCGTCATCCAAATGACGCAGAAAATAATCTGAAACATGAGCGCTGTCAGAATGGCGCTTTTGGCTGCCGGATGTTTCATCAGTAAGGATAATGCGTGTTTCATGTGCTCCCCCTATTAATTAAACGATTGATTAATTTGACACAACCAAATTTATCACATTAAAATCAGCGGTGTCAAGCAAGGACTTCTGCATCCAATCGGCCATAGAACAAGAAAATTATGGCCTTTTTACCAACGTCTTATGTAATGATTATTTTCTTAAAAATTGATTATAGACACAAAAAAAGCCTGTATTTTCAAGCCAAAAACAAGACAACAACATAATGATTATTGCAGCAATCCGCGGAATTCGGTATACCTGAACTTGCAAGCCCACAAAATTCCAAAGTTGCAAAGGCGGTGATTTATGAAAGCGTTTGAGCGGCATGCGGCCGTACTCGGACATGCAGGTGTATAAAACCATTTATTTTTAGGAGGATGTGGATTATATGGAAAAAAAGAAACTCGTAAAAACCCCGGCAGTCGTTTTATCTTCACTTCTTGCAGTTGCAGTGATGGCCCCTGCGCCTATGGCTATGGCGGCGACAAACATTTATGTGGCGCCTAACGGCAAGGACAGCAATGCGGGAACGCTCGCAAGCCCGACTACGCTGACGGCAGCCATTGCCAAAGCAGCCCCTGGTGACATCATTTACATGCGCGGTGGAACCTACGCTTACTCGACGCAAATTACGATCGAACGGACGAACAACGGAACATCAAGCGCCAAGAAGCAACTCGTGGCTTATAACTCGGAAAAACCTGTGCTCGATTTTTCCTCGCAGCCTTATAATTCTTCCGACGTTTCGAAGAACGCCAGAGGCTTGCAGATCAACGGCAGCTATTGGACGATCAAAGGGCTGGAAGTTAAAGGCTCGGCTGATAACGGCATCTATGTCGCGGGCAACAACAACCGCGTTGAGAATGTCGATGTCCATCACAATCGGGACACGGGCCTGCAGATCGGCAGGTACAATTCCACAGCGCCCAAAAACGAGTGGCCAAGCAATAACGAAATCGTGAATTCCTATTCCCACGATAACTTCGACCCGGACAACGGGGAAGATGCCGACGGATTCGCGGCGAAGCTGACAGTCGGACCGGGCAATGTTTTTGACGGATGCATTGCGGCTTACAATACGGACGACGGTTGGGATCTCTTCGCCAAGCAGGAAACCGGCGCGATCAGCCCGGTAACGATCAAGAACAGCATCGCGCACCATAACGGACAAACTTCGTCAGGCCAGTCGACGAGCAACAGCGACGGCAACGGCTTCAAACTGGGCGGCGATAAAATTGCCGTCAATCACATCGTCACAGGCTCCATCGCGTATCAAAACAAAAAACACGGCTTCACCTACAACAGCAATCCGGGCTCGATCACGCTCAAAAACAATACGTCGTTTGACAACGGCCAGAGCAATTTTGCCTTTGACGCAGGCACGCACCAGTTCAGCAACAATTTGTCCTATAAAGGCGGGGCCAGCGACAAAACGAGCGGAACCGACGTGCAAAGCACGAATGTTTGGTGGAAATCCAGCAAAAGCACGAATGCCAAAGGGCTGGTTGCCAGCGACGCCGACTTTGTCAGCTTGACGCCTTCTCTGTCCCGCAACGCGGACGGTTCCCCGAATCTCGGGAATTTCCTGAAGCTGGCTAAAGGAAGCGATCTGATCGGCTCAGGCACGCCCTCCGGCACAGATATCGGCGCGGCAGGCCACTAATCGAGGAGGACATACATGCATACTTTGAAATTGGGAAAAAGAATTGAAGTTTATACGGCGTTAATGTTGTCGCTGCTGCTTGCCATCTCGTTAGTACTCCTGTCTCCGCTGAATGCTTCAGCCGCCAACGAGTACGACCTGACAGGCTTCTCGGCCGGCAATGCAGGAGGCGGCAATATCGCCGAAACGGATTCGCGCTACAAAAAAGTATACAACGCGACGGATTTGGCCGCTGCGCTCAAGAAAGGTTCCGGGGTCAAAGTCGTCGAGATTATGAACGACCTGAATCTGGGCTGGAACGAGCTTCCGTCGGCAGCCAAAACTTCTCCTTTCAGCGCGCATAACAGCGCCCTTACGCATCCTGTGCTCAAAACGACCGGCGTCAGCAAGCTGACGATCGACAGCTTCAACGGTTTGACGATCTTTTCCGCGAACGGCGCGAAGATCAAGCATGGGGCCATTACGATCAAACGCAGCTCCAATGTCATTATCCGCAACCTCGAATTCGACGAGCTGTGGGAGTGGGACGAATCGACCAAAGGCAATTACGACAAAAACGACTGGGATTATGTGACGATTGAAGAAACAAGCAAAGTGTGGGTCGACCACTGCACGTTCAACAAAGCTTACGACGGCGTGCTCGATGTGAAAAAAGGAAGCAGCGGCGTTACGGTTTCTTGGTCCACTTTTAAGGCGGATGACCGCAGCTCGAACAGTTGGGTAACGCAGCAAATCAATGCGATGGAGGCCAATCAATCGGCTTATCCGATGTACGCTTACTTGAGAAGCAGCGTCGTGGGCCTGAGCAAGAACGATATTATCGCTATCGCAGCGTCACAAAAGAAAGGCCACCTCGTCGGTTCGACCGAATTCGCCTCCGACAATGCGGACCTTGAGGTTACGCTGCACCACAACTATTATCAGGACGTTCAGGACCGTATGCCTCGCCTCAGAGGAGGGAATGTACACGCCTATAATATCGTTATGGATAGCGCCGGAGCACGGGCTGCCAGCAAAAAAATAACTTCCGCCATGGAATCGGCGATAAGCTCGAAGGGCTACCATTTCGGAATTACGAGCAACGGAGCCATTTCCACCGAGGACGGAGCCGTACTGGTCGAGAAGTCGCAAATCATCGACGTCGTGTTCCCGATCCGCAACAATCAGGCGGATGCGTCTAACGCAAGCTACACAGGCAAAATCCGCGCGCTGGATACGATGTACTCCCTGGACGGCTCCTCGTTCAGAGGCAGCAGCGACACATCCGGCAGTCCGCTCGCTCCTGTCCCTGCGGCAGTGAAAGCTTTCTCTTGGAACAAATTCAGCACTCTGCCTTACAGCTATACGCCAGGCGATCCTTCCACGCTAAAAGCGAGACTTACCGCTTCCAACGGGTCGGGCGCCGGCAAACTGAGCTGGGCCAAGCAAAACTGGCTGCTGACGAGTTATTAATCAGGTGAAATAATCGCCAAAGAGTTGCGCCTTTCGGCAGCCCCGCTGCTTAAAGCGCAGCTCTTTGCTTGTTTCGCCGCTCCATTCCGGCGCTGCCCTCAGCCCGAGACATGATCTTTTCGCGTCAGCGACCTTTGCTTGAAAATCATCTTTTTCCAGACCAACGGCACGCCGCCGATCATGAGCAAATACCGGGCGTCAATGACTTTTTTCAAAAGTGCGGCCAGGCGGCCTTTGACCTTTTTCACCTTCAACAGCCCGATCGCTTCCCCTCTTCCCAGCGAGGCTACGGTTCCCTTGTAATCATATGCAAAAGGCTGCAAAGGCCGCGTCCGCGCCAAATGGATGAGATTGCGCGCCACGCTTACGCCCTGCTGCACCGCGATCTGTCCATTGGCGGGATACGGCGCGCCCTCCGGACTGATCACGAGTGAGCAGTCCCCGACGATGAATACGTCAGGGTGCTGGCAGGAGCGCAGGTATTCGTCCACCTTGACCCTGCCGCGCTGCACCTCAAAACCCGCCGACTCCAGCAGCGAGTTGCCGCGAATCCCGCCGGACCATACCACGGTCGCCGACCGGATAAACTCGCCGTCCCCCAGCAGCACACCTTCCGGCGTACACTTCTTGATCGGAGTCGACAGCTTATATTGGACGCCCTTGCGGCGCATAACGTCCATTCCGTACTCGACCAGGTCGGCCGGCATACCCGGCGGAAGGGCGACCGGCGACGCCTCCACATTAATGATTTTAACCAGCGCCGGGCTCACATCGTAAGTCCTGCACAGCACGGGGACACGGTCGGCCAGCTCACCGACGAATTCGGTGCCCGTGAAGCCCGCTCCGCCGACGACAAAGGTCAAATAATCTTTGCGCTCCGGCTCCATTTTGTATTTGGCGAACATGTACTCGATGTGCTGGCGGATAAAGCGGACGCTGTTGATGCTTTTGATCGACATGGCGTGCTCCTTCATTCCCGGGATGCCGAACGTCTCCGTTTCGCTGCCCAGCCCGACGACCAAATAATCGTACGATAAAGTTCGATCTTCCAGTACGACCTGCTTCTCCTCCGGAATAATTCGGGTGACCGTCGATTTAATAAACTGCACCTTCTTTTCATCGATCAGCTCCGCAATGCTCACCCGCGCATTGTCATGGTGGTCGGTGCCTGCCGCCGGCATGTGCAGATGCGTTGTGATGTAGTGATAGTGATGCTTGTTGACGAGAGTCACTTCGATCTCGCCAGACCTGATTTTCTTTTGCAGCCTGATCGCCGTCACAATCCCGCCGTAGCCCGCTCCGAGAATGACAACTTTGAGCTTTGTGCCCATAACAACCACTCCTCCGATTCTTTTTGACTAACCAATAGTTTGTGAAAAAAAGAACATGCATGAGCGACAAAAAGGATGCGCTTTGACTTGGCAGCAATCCATCATGTGTTTGGATGCACGGAGGGCAAATGCTGGACTTGTTTGCGCCTCTTGCATGTTTTTGGAATGTGAAAATTATCACAAAATACCCCGTGGCTGTTCCCCAGTCGACCTTTTTGTGTGTGCCAAGCGTCTGGCTGAAAACCCGCCGTCCCAGATGTCACAGCCGAATCGACGGTCTGCAGGTTAGGTTGTGAAAAAAATCACATCATCGGTTTAGCACTATTATATAACCAATCAGCTTGTGTTGTAAATCACTAAAATGCCCTGATTTCCGGCCACCGCCACCGTCTACATCTGCGTCACTGTCAGTGTCAACGCCTGGCCGGTTCCCGATTTACGTCAGGCTCAAACTGCCCACCCTGGCTTGAGGGCTGACGCACCGCACGCAGCCCTCAGCGCGCGGTGTTGCACCGCATGTCGGCGGTCGGGCGACCATGTCGCAACAGGCAAAAACTGCAAAAGTCAGGCTGTTGAGCAACTCGCACGCTAGAGCCACCAGCACATTTACTTAGCAACGCGGGGAAAGCCTGCAAAAGTGCAGCTTTTTGCTCGTTCATACGCTGATAACGGAAAATTCCTGCAAATGTGCAGGTTTTTCATCGAACACATGAGCTCAGACCCATTTTGAGCGGAAATTCCTGCACAATCGCAGGTTTTTCCCCGAAACGAGCCGCTCCCAACAAAAAAACCTGCTTTTTCGCAGGTTTTACCGGCTTCCCGAGCCGCTTAACGAACGGCTGGCCGCACCGTCGTCAATCTCCCCCGGATAACTTCTCTTTATCATGCAGCCTTCTGATGCGAAAACAGTTCATCCCCGCCTCCCCCAGTTCCTCCAACAGCCCGTAATTCGCCCATGCTCCCACGACAGCCCCGATGCCGGGAATAAGCTGCAGCATTTTGCGAAAATCGATCGTATCCCGGTATTCCTGCTGCAGTTGCAGCCAGTCCACATGATCCGTGTACGACGCGGCCGGCGGCAGCGCCACCGCTATATCGTCCCAGCCGTGAATCGCGGCCAGAAGCTGGGGCTTTTTGCTTTGACTCGAGAAGGCAAGCTGAAACACATACAAAATAAACAGGCGCTCCCGGTAATCCCGCGTCGAGTAACCGTAAGCGTGGGCCAGCTCAAACAGGAACTTCATCTTGATGCCGATAAGGATCGGAAAATCCGCGAGCCCGAGCAGTATCCCTCCCGCTCCCGTACCGGCGCCTTCGGCGGCGGCGATCTTTTTGTAAAGGGACAGCAGCTCTTCGGCTTTCGCATCACTCTCGGCCAGCGTTGAACCGAACATCGGTTCATGGCTCGGAATGAAATTCATTCCGAATAAAGTCGACTGAACGATGCCTTTCACCGTTACTGTAATCGTCTGGTGCACTTTTTCCGGTATCATCTTGTTTATGCGCGTCTGGACGGATCTGGAAGTTTTCTCCACCAACCCCGGCGCCTTGTGCAGCCTGATTTCCCAGCGTTTCAGCTTTTTGATCATTTGCTCTTCGTACAACGTAAAATCGGCTGCCACCGGCTTCACCATCCATGCCCTTGTTTATTACCGCCAGTATACAATACGGCGCTCCCGATCTTCAAATTCAGTTCAAAACATTTGACATCACAACGCATATATGTTGATAGAAACTTTCTCTTCCCGTGGTCGCGCACTACCTCCAGCCCGAGGAAATGGCAGTACTCTCCCGAAGTGTATCTCGGACGCTACAAAATTTCGCACACGACTTCTCATTTATAAACTGACGAAGGAACAGATTGCGTCTTTGCTGATAAAGAAACAGAAAGAGTCCAGTGAATTTCAAAGGAAGTTGTATCTGAGAAGGGCGATCAAAATACGGAAAACTAATGCTAAGGACTTCGTTGGAACTACCCCATTTATGTCTACTTTGTTATAATTCTGATGTAATGGGAATAAATTGGAGGAAAGGAGGGGATTAATTGTTTATTCACTGGAGTAACATATTTTTGTTTTTGGGAATATTAGCAATACTTGTCGTGGGTTTAATTATTTATATAAAAAAAAATAAAAAAGAGAGACTCACAATATCAAGTGAATCTCTCTTTTTTATTTCTTACTGTTTAACTTCAGCGGACCATTCTACAACAGATCCATTGTTGTTCCACTCAAATAATCCTCTGTGATAAATGACAGATAAAAAGACAAGTCCTGTAAAAGATTGATCTACGGCAAAGCTAGCCACATCATTCGACCAATTACTTTGAGTATAAGTATTTGTAGCAGTAATCAGTTGACTACCACCCACGAATCCATATCTAGTGATTTCCACTTGTCCTTTTGCTTTTGAAGGATAATCACCTTGAGCAATTACCGTTGTTGCTAAATGGCTATTCAATGTTCCAACCGTATATGTTCCAGAAACATACGCACATCCTCTTTTTGAATTACTCGATTCATATTTACAGTTATTCCCTCCCAAACTGTAATCCAAATCGGTACCAGACAGTGGCAAGCTGTTAGCGTTTTTATCAAGTATATCCTTCTTTTTCTTGTTTGCTTCAGTCAAGACACGATCAATATCTTCCTGATTTTTATAAATTTTTATTGTAACTGTTTCGGTATAACCGTCATGTTGAATTACCGTTGTTCCTTCTTTTAGATCACCCAAAGGATTCTCTTTTTCAGGTGAAGCAGCTGATGCAGAAAAAACACTAGTAAAAACGAAGACAAGAGATAATGCAAAAGCTAATATTTTTTTCATTTCCATTCCATCACTCTGCAAGTTGTTTGACAACTCCAGGAGTGGCATTTGAATCGAGAAGATACGGACCGGGACAAGCCCTATAAAGACCTAATCCAGTCTGTATACGACCGATATGATGATAAATACGGATTCTGTCGTTGAAGTAACAGGCAAAATAGCGTAATACTAGGCAATATCTGCTTCCGTGACACAACTGCGACTCAATCGCTCAACACCGCCAGATCAAGCCGGCTTATGCGCTGGGGATCGGAGATCAAGTCGACCTCGGTAATCTTTCCCTGATTTATCGTAAATTTGAGCACATAGAGCACCCTGCCTCGAGGAGCCGCAACGATTCCTACTGTTCCGTTCACGAGGACCGGCTGTGCTGCGGTTTGTGCACGTCCCGAAACTTGTTTTGCCAGCCCGACCGCCCCTCGTGTTACCCTTGAAGACCCGGTCTGACGATCGTCTCGAAGTACAACGTCCGGATCGAGCGCAGCGACAAGAGCATCAAAATCGCCTGCATGCGCCGCAGCAAGAAAAGCCTGGACAACCTCGCGTTGGAGAGCAAAGTCGACTTCCGGCATTGCCTTTGCCCCGCGAACGCGGCGGCGTGCCCGGCTCGCCAACTGCCTTGCAGCGGTCTCCGATTTCCCCACAATTGGCGCAATCTCTGTGAAAGGCACGTTGAAAATATCGTGCAGCACGAATGTGATCCGTTCCGCAGGATTCAGATTACCGAGCACGACTAGTAAAGCAATACCGACAGAATCAGCCAATATGGCTTCTTGTTCAGGATCGATCATATTCTCATGGCTCGCGAAGGTCTCGGACAAGTGTGTTTCTATTGATTCTTCACGTCTAGCTTTTCGCGACCGCAACATATCGAGACAAATCCGCGAGATAACGGTGGTCAACCAGCCTCCCATGTTCTCTATCCCTCTTGCATCCGCACGGCTAAGACGCAGCCAAGTCTCCTGTACCGCGTCCTCCGCTTCGCTCAATGACCCGAGCATACGATAAGCCACTGCCTGAAGGTGATTCCTGCGTGCTTCGAATTCATTAGCCAGCCGAACCAATTCGCTCATCACTCATACTCCCTTGTACAAAAATGAGATAAACCTCTATCGAAGTCTTTCGAAGTAGAGCGACCGCGTTTAGAGGTAGGTTTATTCGCCAATAAGAATGCTGTTCCGCTAAAAAAGCCTCCATAAATACTGACGAATGAAATCCGGACAATGTGACGAGAGACACGACGCCGATTATTTGTCACAGATCCCGAGGGTCCATTCGTCAGCATAGTAAGGAGCCAAAATCGGCTCTTATCAAAAAATAAAGGAGTGTTTCACATGCAATCATAATGTCGCCCTAACGTCTCCGCAAGACAGATCGCAAAAATTACGGTAGGCAATCGCTTTTCATAAAAAGAGAAGGTAGGTATTTCCAATATGACAACAGTATTATATATTACGGCAAATCCGCACAATCAAGAAAAATCATACAGCATGTTAGTGGCTAATGAGTTTGTACAGGCTTACCGATCTGCAAATCCGAATGATGAAGTTATCCATCTTGATCTGTATAAAATCGATATACCTCAACTTGATGCCGATGTTTTCAGCGGTTGGGGCAAGCTGCAAGCAGGTACTGCATTTGAAAATTTGACCGAAGCGGAGAAAATGAAACTAACCCGTCTTAGTGAGCTGGTGGACCAATTTGTGGCCGCAGACAAATATGTATTTGTTACTCCGATTTGGAACTATTCGTACCCACCCGTCATGAAGTCATATATCGACTCCATTTGCGTTGCAGGCAAGACTTTCAAATATTTACCGGATGTCGGCCGGGTTGGCTTGCTGGGTGATAAAAAAGCAGTTCACATTCAAGCTAGCGGAAGCTTCTTGTCACCGGGCTCAGATGATGCGGACTTAGAAATGGGTCACCGTCACCTGAAGGCCATTATGGAATTCGTTGGAATTCCTGGATTCGAAGGGATTTTTGTTGAAGGTATGGCCGCGAAACCCGAGCAAGAGCCTGCGATAAAAGAAAAGGCGATTCAACAAGCGCGCGAGGTTGCCCGAAGATTTTAACGAATTAGACAGACATGTCTAGGCACGATTCTATTCGAATTTTCATACTTATTTTTCGATTTTACGAGATCAGTACAATTTCTGTATGAATTTAGAACAGATTTCCACGATGTGCAAGTGGCAGCGGTTGCCAGACCGGCTCCCATCTTATCACTTTCCTGAACCCCAGTCGAACTGGGGTTTTTTATCATTTGAAGCGCTTGTCTTTTGTGTAAGTTCTCTCCCGGAGCACTTTCATCACTGCAGCAAGTTTCTGATCCCGGCTAGCTCCCGTTACCAATGCGATTTTGAATAACCTTCAATTACTATGACACAAGCTGACATACTTAAGGTTTATAGTGGGTGATAGATCAATGAAAGGAGTAACAAACGATGAAACCTTTAAATGGAAAAGTAGCTTTGGTGGCAGGTGCGACACGCGGCGCCGGCAGAGGAATAGCTATCGAATTAGGAGCGGCTGGGGCTACTGTTTATGTGACAGGACGTACGACACGGACGCAAAGTTCTGAGTACAATCGTCCTGAAACTATTGAAGAAACCGCTGAACTTGTAAGTAATGCGGGCGGTCGAGGAATAGCGGTTCAAGTGGATCATCTGGATCCTGATCAGGTACAGGCTCTAATTGCCCGCATTGAGAATGAACAAGGAGGACTGGACATCCTGGTCAACGATGTATGGGGAGCTGAATATTTGACGCAGTGGAACGTGCCCGTGTGGGAGCACTCCCTTGACCGGGGGTTTCGCATGCTTCGGCTTGCGATTGACACGCATATTATTACCAGTCACTTTGCGCTCCCCCTTTTAATCCGAAAAAAGAATGGACTGGCCATTGAGATAACGGACGGCACGGCAGAATACAACGATAGAAACTACCGTCTATCCCTGTTCTACGATCTGGCCAAGACGTCTGTCATTCGTATGGCTCAGTCTTTAGCCCATGAACTTTCGCCATATACATGCACTGCAGTAGCAGTGACTCCAGGTTGGATGCGTTCTGAAATCATGCTTGATCACTTTAGTGTTAAGGAAGAAAGCTGGCGTGACGCGACTGCGAAGGAACCTCATTTCATCATCTCGGAATCGCCCCGTTTTGTAGGGCGTGCCGTTGCCGCGCTAGCCGGAGATCCGGAAGTTGCCCGATGGAACGGTCGCTCTGTTTCAAGCGGCGAGCTCGCACAAGTGTATGGTTTTTATGATCTTGATGGCTCACAGCCAGACTGCTGGCGGTATCTTGTAGAAGTACAGGAAGCAGGCAAACCGGCGAATGCTTCCGGTTACCGCTAATACCGAACTCAAGCGTTCTGTAGAATGTGTATGGTCCTTACGAACTGTTTGTGATGACGCGGCTGCCGGGTATGTATCGGCAGCCGCGTTGCGCTATCAGGCAGTTTAGCGTAACAAGGTATGTTGGAGTATTTAATTTTTCCGGCTGTTCCTGTATAATTAATCATAATAATTTTAAATGGTTATCGTCCATTTTTATAATTTATTTTTATGGCAGGAGCATACCAATGGAAGAAAAAGACTGGATCATTCTGAAAACATTATATTTGAAAAAAAATNTTTTAAATGGTTATCGTCCATTTTTATAATTTATTTTTATGGCAGGAGCATACCAATGGAAGAAAAAGACTGGATCATTCTGAAAACATTATATTTGAAAAAAAATATAACCAAAGCTGCGGAGCAGCTTTACATCTCCCAGCCGGCTCTGACATACCGTATACAGCAGTTGGAGAAGGAATTCGGCGCCAAGATCGTATCCCGAGGCAAAACGGGTGTGGAGTTTACTCCCCAGGGCGAATACCTGGTCAAATATGCGGAGCAAATGCTGCATGAGCTCAGAAGGACCAAAGAGCGCATTTTGAATATGAACGATCAGGTCGTAGGCACATTGCGGCTCGGCGTTTCCGCAAGCTTCGCGCGGTACTATTTGCCGCCGCTGCTCAAAAGCTTCGTCCGTCAGTACGGCGGAGTGGAAATCAATGTGAAAACCGGATTGAGCCCCGAAGTGTTGTCCTATGTCCAGAAGGAAGAAGTGCATCTCGGCATCCTGAGAGGAAACCACAGTTGGTCGGAGCAATCGCTGCTGCTGACCAGCGAGCCCCTCTGCCTCATCGCTAAAGAACCGATCGATCTCCATGATCTTCCGAGCCTTCCGAAAATCAATTACGTCATTAATGATTCCCGCTTGCGGCAAGATATCGAAAAATGGTGGATGGAAAGATTTTCGGTACCGCCCCTTACTACAATGGAGGTCGACAGCATCGAAACTTGCGTCGAACTGGTCAACAGCGGGATGGGCTACGGAATCGTTCCGAGCATGAGCCTGCAAAATCATAAGTCGCTGTTCGTTCACAATCTCCGGACCAAAAACGGCGACCCGATTATTAGAGAAACGATGCTTATCTATCGCAATGCTTCGTTGGAATTTTCGGTTGTCAAAGCATTTGTTGATTTTATGAGTAATGATCTTAAGAATGTTCTCGGTTAAAGGGCCGGCGAAATATTTTTTTTAACGCAACCGGTATGATGAACAAAACGAAGAATACCCGGAACAGCTGATAGGCCGCAACATTTGAAACGTCGGCATGAATGGCCGCTGCCGTAACCCCCATCTCCGGCAAGCCGCCCGGCGCTATGCTTAAAAACGCCGTTACAAAGCTGATCGGCTGGGTCAGGCTCAGCATGTACGCGATCGCCAGCGTCATGCCTACAAGCAGAACGCTTCCGGCAAGACTGTAAGGCAGAAGACGGCGCCAGCCGCTTAACGCCTTGAGCTTGATGCCTTGCCCAAGATAGATGCCGATGCACAGCTGCGCTATAATGACAACAAGCTGCGGCAAGTGCGGCAGGGCAATGCCGGACGCCGAGATAACGGCGGAAGCGATAAGCGGTCCGATCAGCCAAGGGTTCGGAAATTTGAACCTTACGGCGAAAATGGCAGCCGGAAGTACCAGCACGATTGCGACGGGTAGCATGAACCATGAAGTGCCGGAGATTGACAGGATGCTGTACGCTTGCGGCCGGGAACCGTCCTCCGCAGCGGCTGCAGCAGCCAGACCGTGTACAGCGACAAAGGGCACCATAAATGTAACCACCAACATCCGGATTGTTTGCATGAACGTAACGATTGTCGGTTCCGCACCTTCAATTTCTTCGCTTAACGGAACCATTTGCGAAATCCCTCCGGGAATACACCCCATAATACTGCTCGGAAGACTGATTCCGGTACGTTTGGCTATAAAGAAAGCCAATCCCAGGCTGGAACCGGTCAGCAAGGCGGTGGAGATGGCCATAGAGGGCAGCGAGACGGCTATTTGCCGGGCGCTCTCTGCGGTAAACGACAGCCCCATGCTGTATCCCAAAAGCATTTGTCCCCCGTTTCGCAAGCCTGTCGGCCAGTATAACTTACTCTTAAAAGCAACCTGCCATACCAGAACCGCTGCAAGCGGCCCTAGCATCCAGGCGAGCGGAAAATGCAAAATCGTAAAAAGGGAACCTCCTATACTGGCAATCAGAACCGTTTTGACGATTTGCCATACATGTATCTTTTTAATGCCGGTCAATCCGAACATGAAGCAACCTTCTTTCACAGGACAAGTAATTCAAACCGGAATTGTACGGCGGCACACTGTCTCTGCCAATATCTACACGCAGCATACATGCCTCCGCCAGCGGCTAACGCCATGCATTCACCGCACGCTCAATCCGTTCCAGAGCTTCTTGCAAGACGGCCCTGCGGCAGCCGATGTTCATTCGCATAAAACCCGCCCCTTCCTCGCCGAATATCATGCCGTCATGCAAGCCCACCTTGGCCCGTTCCAGCATAAAGGCCCGCAGTTCTTGCTGAGGCATGCCCAACTGCCTGCAATCCAGCCACATTAAATACGTCGCTTCCGGTTTAATGACGTTAACCCCGGAAATATTGCGTTCAAAATAACCCGTCAGAAGGCGTACGTTTTCCTCCAAATATTGAACCAACTGATCCGCATAATAACCGCACTCCTTATAGGCCGTTTCAAAGGCCAACGTACCGAAAACGGTTCTACCGTCAGCTTTGTTCGCCGCAATTGTCTTCTCATAGGTACGGCGAAGCATTTCGTTCGGAATAATGATAGCTGCCGTGCGAAGTCCGGGGATATTGAACGTCTTGCTCGGGTTCAGACACATGATGCAATTATCCCTAATTTCCCCGGACAACGACGGAAAAGGTATATGATTATGGCCTTCGTAAACGATATCGGAATGAATTTCATCGGACACGACAATAACGCCGTACTCCAGACACAATTCGCCGATGCGGGTTAACTCTTCCCAGGTGTATACCCGACCTACAGGATTATGCGGGTTGCACAGCAGCATCATTTTCGTTTGCGGATCCTTCAGCTTTTGTTCCAGGTCTTCGAAGTCGATTTCATATTTCCCGTTTCGAAGCAGCAAATTATTCTGCACTTTGGTTCTTCCGTTGTTGGCGATGAGATGGTGAAATGGATGATACACCGGGGACTGGATCAATATATTGTCTCCCGCTTGCGTGAATGCTTGCACCGCATTAACCAGTCCGTTAACTACCGCCGGAGCATAAACAACCCAATCTTCGTCGATATGAAAATCGAAACGTGCGTGCAACCAGCTTTTGACCGACAAATTAAAGCTTTTGCCGCTCAGCGTATATCCGTATACCCCCAGCTCCGCTCTTTTCACCATGGCATCAACGATCGGCTGGGGACATTTAAAATCCGTATCTGCAATCCACATCGGAATGACATCTTCAGGATAAAAATTATGCTTCTTGGAATCGGTTCCTCTAAGTTCTATGATCTCGTCGAAATTATGTGTGCGCACTAATCCGCTCATTATGCCACCTCTTTTATAAGCATTTAACCTGCAGCAATCCCCTTGGCATTAACTGGAAAGCTGGCTCAAAAACTTTTTCGTACGATCGTTTTGCGGGTTCGAGAAAATGTCCTCCGGTCCGCCTGTTTCGACTATTCTCCCGTCCGCCATAAAAATAACTTTGTCGGCAACCTCACGGGCGAACGACATCTCATGGGTGACGATAATCATCGTTGTATTCTTGTCAGCAAGCTGACGCATAACATTCAGCACTTCGCTGACCAATTCGGGGTCCAGGGCGGAGGTCGGCTCGTCGAACAATATAACATAGGGATCCACGGCAAGCGCGCGGGCGATTCCGACCCTCTGCTGCTGCCCGCCGGATAAGGTGGACGGGTAATTATCGAATTTGCCCGATAGTCCAACCTGCTCCAGCAATCGCTCGCCAATCGGCCTGGCTTCGCCTTCCTTCATTTTTTTGACGGCAATCAACGATTCGATCACATTTTGCAGAGCGGTTTTGTTTTTGAACAAGTTATAGTTTTGGAATACCATAGCGCTCTTTTGTCTCAAACGGTACATATCCTTCTTGCCCAACTCTTGCATATTCACGGCGACATCGTCTATGATAACCGTTCCTTCCTCGGGTACTTCCAATAAATTCAGGCATCTTAGCAGCGTCGATTTTCCGGATCCGGAGGGACCTATAATAGCGGCAACCTCTCCTTTGTTAACCTCCAATTCAATATCATGCAGCACCTGGAGATCATGAAATTTTTTCCGCAAGCCGTTCACTTTAATCATTCCGTGCTCCCCCCTAACGGTATGGTTTGTTTAATTTGACTTCGATTTTGGTCTGGATCATCGTAAACAGCACGGTAATAATCCAATAAACAATAGCGACGGCCAGGAAGCTTTCGAAAAATTTATACGTCGATGCCGCAGACATTTTCGCTTGGGCAAAAATTTCGGCTACGCCCACAGTAAAAGCGAGCGAGGTCTCTTTCACCAAAATAATAAAGAAATTTCCGGTCGACGGTACAGCGATCCTCGTCGCTTGAGGCAGCACGATGCGCCTCATCGTTTGCCACTTGGTCATACCCACGGATAAACCCGCTTCCAATTGCCCGTTGTCAACCGAAGTAATCGCCGCCCGGAAAACTTCAGATAAATAAGCGGCATTCCGAAAGCTCAAACCGATGATCACGGCAGTAAAAGCATTAACGAAGCTCATTGCCGGAAATAGCTGGGGAAGCCCGAAGTAAAACAGGAAAATTTGCACAATGGTGGGAGTTCCACGGAAGAAAGATATATACAGATTGGCCAGCGGGCTGATTATCTTCACTTTGCTTTTTGTAATAACCGTCAGTATCAACCCTAGTACAATCGCAAAGAACATGGCGACCAGCGCCATAATCAGCGTGAGATGAACATATTTCAGCAGCTGCGGAAAAAGACTTATCATATAATTCAGGTCAAAATTCATTGCGTTCACCACCCGGAAAAATTGAAGTTAAGCTTTAAGCGCTTCTCCGCTCTGGAAGCTTATTTCTTGCTGATATCTTGCTTGTAAAACTTTATAGACAACTGCGACATAGTCCCGTCCTTTTGCAATTCCTCAAGAGCCTTATCGAACTTGTCCTTTAATGCCTTGTTCTTATCGTTTTTTACAAACGGGAAGGCGATAATGTAATCCTCAAACGGTTTCCCTGCGAACTGCAGCGGCAAGCCGGATTTTTCAATTTTGACAAGACCGCTCGCTTTATCGACAATGTAGGCGTCCACCCTGCCGTTGGCAACGTCATAGACAATACCGCTCGGATCCTCATACGTGACAATGTTCATTTTGACTCCTTTTTCATTATCATAATCGCGTAGAAATTTTTCTTTATTCGTGCCTAACCCGACCGCTATCTTCTTGCCTTTCAAATCTTCCAGCGATTTAATCGAATCATTTCCTTTTTTGACAACCAGTTGGCCGCCCGAGTATACATAAGGAATACTGAACAAATATTTTTCTTTACGCTGGTCCGATATCTCCACTTGGTTGGCGATCGTATCGATTTTACCGGCGTCCAGCATCCCGGATAGTCCGCTGAAATCGGCCGTTATCCATTCCACCTTGTAACCGATTTTGCCCGCGATCGCTTTTATCGCCTCGATATCAAAGCCGTCCAGCTCCTGCTTCTCATTTTTGTAAGAATGCGGCACGCTTCTGCCCGATGTGCCTACCCGAAGCACCTTTTCTTCTCCCGCCTCCGTCTTCGATGCATCTTGCGGTCCGGCCGCCGGAGCGGTTGTTTGTGTGCCGCACGCGGAGCTTGATAAAACAACGGCTGCCAGCACGCTGGCTAAAAACGATTTTCTGATTGTCGACATTTTCAATGACCTCCCTGATAATGTTATATTATTTAACAATACAAGAAATATACAATCCCATAATACTGCCTTTCTATATATAAATATAATAGTTAATTTTTATCTTCCTGAATAAAAGGAGATTATGAATGAATTTATGTCATTAAATATAACACATAAATATCATTAAACTAGTCATTATCGATCCTCATGGATTTCATCGGTGTACGAGAAAAAGGAGCTTGCCGCGGCAAGCTCCTTTCCTTTGCGTGATTTTCATCTTAACTGTTCGTCGTTTCGATAGAAGTGAAAGTCCATTCCCGGACGTTGATCCAGTAATGCAATTCCCAACAGTTAAATAGACCTATTTTCTATTTTTTCAATCAATGTCCAATCTGCCCCTTCTCCAAGTTCAACATCTATCTCTTCCAATAATTTGAATCCTTCTTGCTCAATGCCTGCGTCATACCCATACAGTTCAAAATATCGTTCTTTAACCTGTACGAACCAAAAATAAATACTATAATAAATGCTTGGTTTGTCCAAAGGTATTGAATTGGCATTGTTCTTCAAAAAAGAATACCGTGATAACAACTCATTTAATTGGACATCATCAATATTTGCATTGTAGAAAGTCCTCAATTCTTCATCAAAAATAAACTGTTTCACTTCGTCTGCTTTTAAAATTTTCATATTCAACACCTGACCTATTCAGGGAAGCATTTAATAACAATATCCATATTTTTAGATTTAAACAGATTTGTCAATTGCTTTACAATCTCACCATCAGAAACTAACCATTCTATCTTATATTAATGCTACCGTCGCTATGATGACTGCCGGAACTACCGCTACCACGGCCACAACCGCGAGTGTGCCCAATTGGTTGACTGATGAGTTCATTCGGCACTGGGTGGGGTCAGTTTTCATCAACCGCCCAATACCTTAACAATCAAAAGGGGAATAATCAAGATTTTCCAATAGATCATCATATTGATTTTTGAGCAACTCTAGATATTTCCCGTTAAAAATGTATTTTCCATCTTTATAGAAAAAAATTTCTTCCCCAGATATATGGTAAAATATCCCTTCAGTTTTGAGCGACTCTAAAATTGAAAAGGAAATTTCATACATTGTTTTATAGCCAAGTTCATAACGTTCACAAAATTTATCTAATTCAAATGTTACTGTTTCTTGATAAACAAAGTTGTGTTCTAGAAACATTGTTTCATAGGAAAAGGCAGGGTGATCCGGTGAATAACTATTTTCATAGATACTTATTCTCAAACCGATACTTAAAGAAAATTCATCAATCAAAAATGAATTATGATATTTATGCAAATAATTAGCCTTAAGATTTTTCTTTTTCAACAAATTTATTAACCATGTTGCATCCGTTTTTTTTCGTTCACTTTCAGCGAATATTCCATTTATTAGTTCCTCTCTCTTTATGGAATTGGTTGGAAGAAGTATATCATCGCCTTCGTGTTTAACCACCTACACAACTATGTTCTGTTGCCAAACGTCGATTCATCTTTTTTTTCGCCAAGAGCAACGATCCATTGGAAGCCATTGAATTACAGCGGGAATTAGCTCAAAAAGTGATTACCGAGGATGGGCTTGATCCGATCCATCATGTTGCCGGAGTAGACGTTGCTTATAGTAAAAACAATGACACGCTAATTGCAGCGATTGCCTGCCAATGGATACTTAAACTTTCACCGAAATATCGGTTGCCCGAAACGACTCGGCAAGCCGATCAGCTTGTGAAAAAGACGTTGTCGCTTCACAACCATTCCCTGAGTTAATAAAAGATGGGCGAAAACCGCCCATCTTAGACTACCTAGTAAGCCACTACAAAACCCATCGAGTCTTTAGCATCCAAAAGGCTTCACAACCGTATCGTAACGGATAAAGATATTTTTACCGGACTATTATCTCCCTAAAGACTCCACATCTAATGTTTATAATTATTGCTCATAATTATTGCTCTAGCTTATAACGGCTTCTATATTCAGGAATTCTGTCACGAACAACATTATAGCTTGGATCTTCTTCACTTATTTCCGATGTTTCTACTATATCTCCTGTTTCATCATAAGTTATAGTAATTATGTGAACATTTCTAACCACAATACTTTGAGATCTTAACCGACCATGCTTATAGAACTCTTTTGCTATACCGTTTGTGGTATTATGATCAGTCTCATTTAATTCCTGTAACTCGCCTGTGGGGTAGTATACTCTCTCAATACCGGTTCTCAAACCATCTTGCACCTCAAATTCCCAAGCAAGAACCCCATTATTATAGTCTACTATTACTCCGTTAAAAGGTACTGTTTTATTCTGATCAATATAAAAGATATGTTCACCGGTATGAATATCATTTTCAACAAAAAGATCATAATAATTCATCTTTTTCATACATCCACATCCTAAATTTTTTTACTTTTAAAACAACCACTTATGAAGAGGCATTAGTTATGGCCTACACTATTAATTCCATCTGTTAAATAACGACAATGCTCACAACGGATCTTTGTTACAAGGTTACCATTTCCATCAAGTTTATATAAATCAATATTATGCAAGAATAGTTCCGAGATCGTCGAACGGTCACCAGGAAGTCCTGATTCTCTTCTTGTTTTTAATACTTGATCCAGTGCTCTTAACTCTGCGAATGATTTTCAAAAAAACTGCAAGAAAACGAAGCTAATAAAAAGCAGGTCAATCATGGTGTATCTGACCATAATCAACCTGCGCATTGTATCGCAATAGCGTTATTTAGGTTACAAATTTAAACGTTGATGTGCGTACAAACGAACTGGGGAAATTTTAATATTACATGGGTAATATATGTTATTGGTTGAATGATGGATTCATTCGGTACTCGGTACTCTAGTTCTCCTCATGGATTACTTTTAGCTCTTTACCTTCGCATAAATTATTAAGAGCTTCATACATGTCGCCCCCAATTTCCCAAATATAGTAATCGTCTCGGACTCCATAAACTTTCCCCGCCTCAGACATAAACATTACCGCATTATCTCTGAAGAGAGTACCAATTACAACCAAAGTCTCTCCAATGATTACTTCATATCTTTTATAATGTTTTCTTTCTAAATCACCCAACCCCTCCTGCGGTTCTATCACAAAATCCTCCAAGTTACCATTATCCTCGTAGATATACTTTAATTCACCAAACTTCTCCAAAGCGCCTTTTACACAATCGAAAACCTTATAACCCTTATCTTCTAAATACTTAACCTTAGAGCTAATATCTATTTTTCTATCTGGAGTCCACCCCGATTCTTTTAATATCTTAATAGTCTTCTCTGAGAATCTTTCCATCTTTGAACCACCTCATTTTTTCCCAAAAGGAATATCTACAATAAATTCTTCAAATGTCATTTTACAATTCCTACACATTTCCTTATACTTGCCATCTTTCGAAGATATGGTACTTAATAAAATATCTTCAAGCTTTGCTCCGTCTTTAAAAGCTTGATTTACCGCTTGAATTTCCGCACAATTCTCTACTTCCCATCTCTCAAAGCTACTTTTCCCTTCTTTATCCATTGCTCTTTGCTTGGTTTTTTCAACCAATTTTTTAGTATCATCAAGTAAATCTGATGCTGATGCTGTTGGATTGAATCTAGGATTCCCTGTTCTAAAGTCTATACCGATACCATTATAACCAGTATAAATTTTTCCAGTCTTCATATCAACAGCAGCTGTTATAACATTTGGAAGATATATTTCGTTCGTAATTGGATCAATATACTTGCCTTCCATAAGTTCTGCTCTTTCTTGTACGAGTTTCTTTCTCGCAATTTCTATAGCCTCGTCTGCGTTTAAAACTCGAGGAACATCATCACCCGTCCCCTTAGAGCCTGAACTACCTCCACCCTTTCCATGGCCAACTGAATCGCCTTCGCTTTTCATATAATTCGATATTTTCCCCGTTGCTTCCTGAAAGAGTTCCCTTAGCGTTGTTGTTTCAGGTATACCTCCAAACACTCCTGCCTTCTGCGGAGCAAACGGGTTAATAAATTCTGCATCCAAAATCTTATTCATATCCTGAGTCAGCTTCGTGTAACTTCTCCCCAGGGTAGTGCCCTTTTCACCCAGTGATCGTACAAACTGATCGAATCTTGCGCTTATGCTTGCAACCTCTGTCACCTGCACCGACTTCGTGCCACTCAGCACCAACTTTTCAGCTTGCATCGCCCT
>NZ_JBVYOL010000030.1:0-281 GCF_056120505.1 Paenibacillus sp. sgz302164
CTGTCCGCGAAATATTCCTGCAAAACTGCAGGCTTTTCGCTGGAATTATGGGCCCGGCCGCCTCTTAGCCGGAAATTCCTGCACAATTGCAGGAATTTCCCGAAACTGGCCCGCTTCCCCCGAAAAAGCCTGCACTTTCGCAGGCTTTTCGGGCTGGCAAGCCGCCACGCCATCCTTGCAGGCGAGGCCTACAGAGTGGTGAGCGGAAAAACATGCTCACCAGGGAATCACTAGCCGCGCGCAGAAAGCCTGCAAAAGTACATCTTTTTTGCGTCGAGAAG
>NZ_JBVYOL010000030.1:295-82375 GCF_056120505.1 Paenibacillus sp. sgz302164
GCCATCCTTGCAGGCGAGGCCTACAGAGTGGTGAGCGGAAAAACATGCTCACCAGGGAATCACTAGCCGCGCGCAGAAAGCCTGCAAAAGTACATCTTTTTTGCGTCGAGAAGTGCTGCCCGCGAAATATTCCTGCGATAGTGCAGGCTTTTCGCCGAAATTCGAGGCCCAGCCGCCTCTTAGCCGGAAATTCCTGCACAATCGCAGGAATTTCCCGAAACCGGCCCGCTCCCCCGAAAAAGCCTGCACTTTATACGAAAATAAACACAGTAGAGCTGAATTATTTTCATTCTGTGGGGTGACGTCCACGGCGTCATGGGGGTTTTCGCAGGCTATTTCGGGCTGCCAAGCCGTCAGGTTCAACCGGCTGCGCCGTGCCACCCATCGTGGGTTTTCACACAAACGAATGTGCAAGCCCGAAAATTAATTACTGCGGAACCGCTCGACGGTCGCTAAAAACGCCGTTCCGCGCAGCATGGACGACTGTTTTTATCCCCCGCTCGAACACGATGAAAAAATATTCTTGGTTTCATTGTAGTACATTTGAGGGGGAACTACCACAAACGCGGAGGCTGGGTTACAATAAGTGGACGACACGTGCAAGAAGGAGGCAATGGGTATGATGAAATACGGTGCGGATCCGGTAGAGCACGATTTTGCGCTATTTCGCAGGGAAGTGGAAGCTCGGGGGCAATGGGTTGATGTGTACCTCGACCTGAATTTGAAGGAAGGGCAGTATTTGCCCAACGGCCTGCAGGAGCCGGGGGTTCTCGTCATATGCAATCATGGCGGCGAGCCCGTGCAAATCGTGCTGCAGGACGAGGGCTGCGACTGCGAATATCAGTTTACTTTGACGGAAAAGGCGCAAATCGAAAGGTTTGTCGAGGAGCAGTGCAAGCCGCAGATGCTGCTCGCGAGCGAATAAAAACTTCCCGCCGGCGCGTCGTCCGGCCTTCCCAATCTGGGCGCACCCGCATACATTGGTAGTACGTCGGGATTTGGGGAGAGGGTTGTGATGAAGAAGGCGATCCATTATCTGGCATTCGGTGATTCCTTGACTGTAGGCTATGGGGCAAAGGCCGGGCAAGGCTTCGTGCCGCTGTACCGGAAAAAAGTGGAGAAGGCGCTGAACGTGCCCGTCCATTTGACTCAGGCAGGTACGAATGGCGCGACTACCGGAGAACTGCTCGCCAAGCTCGAAAAGGAGCCCGAACTGCGGGCTCATGTCAAACAGGCGAACTTGATCACGATTACAGCCGGTGGCAACGATTTAATTCAAGCTGCCATTCCTTATTTTTACCAGGGTAATGCGAACCTTCTGAAGTCGGCGCTGCAAAAATATGAAGCGAATTATAAAAAGCTGCTCGCGCAGCTGGAAGAATTGAAAAAAGGCGCTGGGGCGCCTTATCTCATCGTTTTGATCGGATTGTATAATCCGCTGCCGCAAGTGCCCAATTCCGCTTACTGGATCAGGCGGTTTAACCGGTTTTTGCGCAAGCAGGCGAAGGAGGACGTCCGCGTCGTGCAAATTTATGATGCTTTTGTCGGCAAAGAAAGCAAGCATTTGGCCGAAGACCACGTCCACCCGAACGCCAAAGGCTACGGGCTGATTGCCGCCGCGCTCGAACACGCCGTCTCCGTCGGTCAACTGCAGCATTTGCTGGCTTAACGGGAGCCATGCGGCCGGTCAGCGGCGCCAAAAGCTTTACAGCGGTGCGACATAAAGGAATATGGAGAAAAAGTGGCAAGCGCTGCCTGCCAGCACGAATGTATGCCATATGGCGTGGTGGTAGCGGACGCCGCGCCATACATAAAAGATTGTGCCGAACGTATACAGCAGTCCGCCGGCAATAAGCAGGACGATCCCGCCGGTCGGCAAATGGTCATAGAGCGGCTTGAAGGCGAACACAATGAGCCAGCCCATCAATATATAACAGATCGTGGACAGTACGATGAATCGTTTGACATAAAAGATTTTGAGCACGATGCCGACGAGTGCCAAGCTCCATATGACGGCAAAATACGTCCAACCGAGCGTCCCGCGCAGCGTAACGAGGAGATAAGGCGTGTACGTTCCGGCAATGAGCAAATAAATTGCGGAATGATCCAGAATCTCGAACAGATCTTTGATTTTCGGTTCGCTGACGCTGTGCAGCAAAGTGGAGCACGTATACAGAAGCACCAGGGTGACTCCGAAAATGCTGAAGCTTACAATATGCCAGGCGTCTCCATAACGGCTGGCTTGAACGATCAGCAGAATCAAGGCGGCGATACTGAGTGCGGCTCCTATGCCATGACTGATGGCGTTGGCCCGTTCCTCTCGAAGCGAGTAGTCCATATGCTTCCCTTCTTTCTTCCCAATTTCATTCGTTGTTTTTGGCGATTGGTTCAGCCACTACTAGTTTGGACGCTCGCGGAACGCGTATACCTTCATTCGTTTTGAACAAAATGCAAACCGAAAAAAAGAGACACACAGCTTGGGCGGCCGCCGCGTTGCGGTCACCGGAGCTATGTGTCTTATTGGTTATTGTGGAAAATCGGTGGTTACGTAGGCCTCATCCCGAATATCGATCAGCGGCGACAGCTCGCCGGGGGCGATCAGCCAAAGCTCGTGAAGGGCGCGGGTACAGCCGACATACAGCAGCTTGGCGTCCAACAGGTTCGCTTCGTACTGACCCGCGATTGCGTCCATAAGCAGGACGGCGTCGAACTCGAGTCCTTTGGCGATGTAGACCGGAAGTACGGAAAGGCCGCCGCGGTATTCCCTTTGCCCAGCCGTAATCAAATTCGCCTCAATGCCTGACGCAGTCAGCGCTTCGTGCAGCTCCAGAGCCTGCTTCTCCGTCCGCGCGATGACAGCGATCGTGTTTGCATCGCCTTGTTTGAGCTTCGTCACGGCTTTTACCAGCATAGGCAGCCGGTTTGCGGGGGCGGTCTGCAGCACGCGCACCTTGTCTCCGCTGCGGAATACAGGGACGGCGAGCAGCGGATTGGGCACGCCCCGGGTGAGCACCTGATTCGCAAAATGGATGATTTCCATCGTAGAGCGGTAGCTTCGTTCAAGCTCGAAATAAGCCGTTTCGTTTTCTTGGAATAAACTGGAAAATTCTTTCCATTCGACGATGCCTTGATAGGCATGGATGCCTTGCGACAGATCGCCCAAAATCGTAAAGGAGCCGCTGCGTGTATAAGAATCCAGCACGGCAACCTGGAACGGCGAGAAGTCCTGCGCCTCGTCGATAACGACATGATCGAACATCCGGTCTGAAGCGATGCCGTGCAGACGGGTATGAATGTACAGCAGCGGCGCCAGATCTTCCGGCTGCACTTCTTTTTTCTTGAACAGCTTCACCGTGGAGCTGACGATCGAGTCGGGAATTTGCCGCAGCAGCTCAAGCGGCAGGCTTGAGGGTCTGCCCGTCTCCGAAAAAATCAGCTTATACAGCGAGAATGCCGTATGCTCCGGCCATCCGGTCAAATACGTGCGCAGCTTCTGGGACGATTTTTTCTTCAAATCTTTTTTGCGGCTTGCTTCCCAAATTTTTTCCAGCTGCATCTCCGTCCACCGCTTAATCCGCGCGATGACGCGCTCACGGCGTTTGGCTAACGGGTAGTGCTTGTTTTCGACGAAAAACCATTCGCGGATCGTGGCGATCGGCAGCTTGGCGCCTTCCCACGGAATGAAATCCGCAGCCGGAACGTACGATTGCTCGAACCGGCTCAGGCAATCGTCCAAATAGCGGAGGAAGGCGGTGGAGCCTTTGAAGCGCCCCGGCGCGGAATCGTCGATAACCGGCCGTTTGCTGCCGACGGCGAACCAGGTTTGCAGGGCGAGGGAAGGGTCGGCCATTTTGACTTCCTGATCCAAAATATCGAGCGTCCAGTCGGTGAACGTGCTTTGCTGAATATTGCCGACGCCGAGCTCGGGGAGCACGCCGGAGATGTAGTCGAGAAACATGCTGTTCGGCGCGAAAATAATCATCCGTTCCGCACGGATTTGCTCTCTGTATTGATAGAGCAAGAACGCGAGGCGGTGGAGCGCGACGGTCGTTTTACCGCTTCCGGCGACTCCTTGAATGATCAGCGCCGTGTTCTTGGCGGCGCGAATGATGCGGTCCTGCTCGGCTTGAATCGTGGACACGATGTCGCGCAGCTTATTGTCCTTGTTCTCGCCGAGCCTGTAAAGCAGGAACTCGTCGCCTACGGCGAGCGAATCCTGATCGCGGTCATAAGTATCGACGACCCGCTGCAAAATTTGCTTGCGGATGACGAGGTTGCGTTTCAAATAGACGAGGCCTTCGATCAGCCCGTCCGGGGAATCGTAGGCTGCGGCGTCCAAACCGCCTGTAAACGAGTAGAACAGGCTGGCTACCGGCGCGCGCCAGTCAATGACAAGCAGCTGCCCGGTGTGATCGTCCTCTACGCCGACTTTGCCGATGTACAGCGGAACGGGGCTGCCTGACGCATTTTCTTGAAAGTCAAGACGCCCGAAATACGGCTCCTCTACGGCTTTGGACAAGCTGCGACGGCTTTGATCGCGAATCCCCTCGAGCGCCTGCTCGGTTAAGTCGGGGCCGTAATAAACCGGGGTCGCGCGCAGCCTTTCCAACTGCCGGTCGATCTCTTCGCCTGTTTGTTCCAGACGCTGCAGTTCTTCTTGATAGGCACTTTGAGTCTTTGTGTCCAAGATCAGTTACCTCCTAAGAGTTAATGTGTTGGTAAATAAAAACAGAGTAATCAACTATATCACATGAAAGGTTGGCAGGCAACTTTAGCTTCAAGGTCGTCCGAAAGCATTGGTAAAATGCTGGAAAGCAATGTTATAATGGACAAGTCGGGACATTTCAAAATAAAGGAGAGAGCATTTATGTCGATCTATGATATACAAGTACAAACGATTAAAGGTGAGGAAATTTCGCTTTCCGCGTTTAAAGGCAAGGTGCTGCTCATCGTCAATACGGCCAGCGCCTGCGGACTGACTCCGCATTATAAAGGGCTGCAAGAGCTTTACGAAGCATTCAAAGAGCGGGGTTTTACGGTTCTCGGGTTTCCCTGCAACCAGTTTGCCAATCAGGAGCCGGGAACGAACGAAGAAATTCAAAGCTTCTGCGAGCTGAACTATAACGTCACATTCCCGATGTTCGCCAAGGTGGACGTCAAAGGCGAGCATGCTCATCCGCTGTTTGCTTATTTGGTGAACAACACGCCCGAGCCTTACCGGACCGGCGATATCGAATGGAACTTCGTGAAATTCCTCGTCGATGCCAGCGGTCAAATCGTGAAGCAGTACAGCGCCCGCACGGAGCCTGCCGATATCGCTGCCGATATTGAATCCTTGCTGGCATAACCGGCAAAAAAACCAGTTGCACAGCGGACAACGTGCCGTTATAATCATTGTAATTATGTTGAAGGAGACGATCGCCATGATTCGTTCTTGCATCGTACAATTTCATCATTATTTTGAAAGGCGTTAGCACACACCTGTAACTTTTTCGGGGTGGGCTAACGCTGTTCGCGTTGGCCTCCCTGCGGAATAACGATTCGCGCGGGACCAGAGGTCCGGCGCGTTTTTTATTTTCGCCAATAAACGGAGAAGGGAATGGGAAATGTATGCAAAACGTGAAAGGAACTAACGATTATTGGGGAAAAGAGCAGGCGCTGAGGAAAGAGGTGCAGTCCGTGCTGGAAACGGTGTTTGCATTGTACGATTTTGAGCCGATGGAAACGCCGATTTTGAATGAAGAGGCGCTGCTGGCATCCAAGTATGCGGGCGGGGAAGAGATTTTGAAAGAAATGTACCGCCTGCATGACCAGGGCGGCCGGAATTTGGCGCTTCGATATGACCTGACGCTGCCGCTTGCCAAAGTGGTTGCGAATAACCCCGGGCTGGAGCTTCCGTTCAAACGTTATGAGATCGGCAAAGTATTCCGGGACGGCCCCGTGAAGCGCGGACGAATGCGTGAATTCATCCAATGCGACGCCGATGCGGTCGGAATCGCGGGTCCGGTCGGAGAGGTGGAGCTGATGCAGCTTGCGGCCGATGTGTTCGGGAAGCTCGGCATTCCGGTTATTATCAGATGGAACAACCGCAAATTGCTCGGCGAGCTGCTTGACTGTCTTGGCGTGCCGTCAGCTATGCACCTTACCGTCATGCTTACACTGGACAAATTGGCGAAAATCGGTGCCGAAGGCGTTGGCGCCGAGCTTGCCGCCAAAGGATTATCGGACGCAGTAATAACCCGCACGCTGGCCCTTAACGGCGAGGAGCCGCTGCGACTCGCTCATCTGCTGGACCGTTTTCAGTTGGAGGCAAAGGGAGGTGCGCAGGAGGCACGGGCCTTGCAGCTGCTTTTGCAGCAAACCGGTTTGGACGCCTGCTGCACTTTTGACCCGTTTCTCTCGAGGGGATTGTCTTTTTATACAGGTACGGTTTACGAGATTGCCGATGCGGCGGGCGCGTATACATCGAGTCTGGGCGGAGGGGGGAGATACGACCGGATGATCGGGCTTTTGGCGGAGGGACGGGAAGACAGCGTTCCGGCAGTCGGCCTTTCCTTTGGGTTGGAGGCGATTATGGAGATGCTGCGTCGCGGAGAACATGCGGATCAAACGCCCCGGCCCCAGGTGCTGGTCGTTCCGATAGGGGAGGAAGCTTCCGCCGAAGCTCTGCGGACAGCGTTCGAGCTGCGCCAGGCAAACATACGGACCCGCGTCGCAAGCGGCAGCCGCAAATTAAAAAAGCTGCTGTCATCCGTATCCGCTCAAGGCATCCGATTCGTCGTTCTGATCGGTTCGGAGGAAATTTCGGCAGCCCGAGTCAGGCTGAAAGATATGGTCGAGCAGACCGAGCAGGTCGTTCCTCTGCAACAAGCGATCCGCTGCATGGAAGTGTGCTGCCCGCCAAGAAACTTTACATAATTTTGAAACAAATTCCCGCTCGCCGCCGTACAATTATTGAGGTTCTTAAAAAAGAGAGGGAGAGATGCGATGGAAACCAATCTGAACCCGAAGAGTCGGGCTGCGAATGTGAAATGGATCATAACCACGGCTTTGCTGGTCGTTGTCGTTCTCATTATTTTGTTGAACGGATTTTCGACCGTACAGTACGGGAATGTAGGTTTGTACAAAACATTCGGAAAGCTGAGCGACTCCGTATTGGGCCCGGGCGTGCATATGAAAGTGCCGTTCGTGCAGACGATTATTCAAGTGAACACCCAGGTGACCAAAGCGGAAGCCGACACGACGGCATCGTCGAAAGACCTTCAGCCGGTGTCCACGCACGTCGCCGTTAACTATTCGGTGGATAAAGCATCGGCGTACAACTTGATGAACAATATCGGCGGCTCGTACGATACGGTGATCATCGCGCCGGCCATTCAGGAAATCGTGAAAGAAGTGACAGCCAAATATGCGGCTGAAGATTTAATCGCCAAACGCGATGCGGTCGCTGTGGAAATTCAGGAGCTGCTGACCAAACGCTTGGGCAGATACAATCTGTTCGTCAATGACATCAATATTGTCAATTTCAAATTTTCCGATGCGTTCAATCAATCGATTGAAGCGAAGCAAGTCGCGCAGCAGCAAGCTTTGAAAGCGGAGAACGACTTGAAACGGATTCAAATCGAAGCCCAGCAAAAGGTTGCGCAAGCGCAGGCGGAGGCGGAATCGCTCAAGCTCAAGAAGCAGGAAGTAACGCCGGAGCTTGTGCAATTGAAGCAAATCGAAGTGCAGGAGAAGGCGCTGGAAAAATGGGACGGCCGTTTACCTTCCGTTACCGGCGGGGCGGCACCATTTATCGACATCGATTCTTTGACGAAAAAGTAAACAGGATCGGTACTGGCGGCATTGTCAAAACCTGGGGTATAATGTCTAGTAGAATGCAAGTGCGATCACGATAACGATGGAATTTTATTCCAGGGTTACCCCCGAATTCGGGAAGCGGCTTGCGAAAGATATAGGGAAACCAACGTGGAGGGTGAGCCAATGCCGCTTTGCAACTGCGTCGATTGCGGGCAATTGCTGCTCGCCGACTATGAGAATCGCTGTAAAACGTGCGTAGAAGAGCTTATGGCGGAAACACGCAAAGTGAAAGAGTTTGTCCGTTCGAACCCGGGAGCTTCATTGCTGGAAGTATACCGCGAGACGGGCGTAGCCCTGCACGTTATTAAAGAGTTGCTGTGATGATCGGCAAATAAAGGACCCGAAAGCTTCCAAGCGAAGATTGCGGGTCTTTTTTGGGTCGTCCAATGACGGTGCACCCGGCAAAACAGCGACCTTCCAGCCCGCCACCCGCCCGCCCGAGCCGTTCGCAACAATTTGCCCAGAAACCTACACGGTAGAGCCGATCGCAACAATTTGCCAGAAACCCACACGGCAGAGTCGGTCACAACAATTTGCCCAGAAACCTACACGGTAGAGCCGGTCGCAACAATCTGCCCAGAAACCCACACGGCAGAGTCGGTCGCAACAATTTGCCCAGAAACCCAGACGCCAGAGCCGATCGCACCAATCTGCCAAGAAACCCACACACCAGAGCCGGTCGCACCCTCTGCCTGGTTGCGCGAAGAAAACCTGCAAAAGTACAGTTTTTGTTCGATAGATACGTTGTCCACGACAAATTCCTGCAAATGTACAGGCTTTTCGCTGCGAACATGGGCTCAGGTTCATTTTCGTCGAAAATTCCTGCACTATTGCAGGAATTTCGCTAAAATGGACCATTTTTACAGAAAAAACCTGCACTTTTGCAGGTTTTCTCCCTACCAAGCCGTCTAGCCTCACCACTTCAGCACCGCAACCCGACCGGGAAGGGGCTTACTTCAGCACCGTAACCCGATAGGAGAGGGGGGCCTACTTCAGCCCAAAGGCCAAGCTTATGCACCAGATATCTAGCAGGTGAACTGCTTGCCAGTCGGTTCTACGCATAGCCGATACGGATGCCTCCTTCAAGTGTTCACCCAAATGGAAACAATCGTTTGCGGTCAAGAGGGCGTTATTCCGTGCCGTCAATGTTTAGCGAAAACGTCAAGCAGCAGCTCGTCTTTAACCGGGTCCTGCATCTCCCAGGTCGTTGCAAATCGGATTTGATGCGAGACGCCCAAAATCTCGTATTTTTGCATCAGATGCTGGCGCGCGGTTCCGATGATCAGGGAGTGGAGGCGCAGCCGCTTGGTTTGGCCGAGCGCGCCGAGCTTTTGCAGCGTCGGCGGGGACAACTGGCCTACGCCGTCCGTCACCATGACGAAATCGGCGCCGTGAAAATGCGGATTGCTCTGCACCGCTTCCATTCCTTTCAGTAGCGGCGCGTCGAAGTTCGTGCCTCCGCCGAAAGCCATCTGCGCCAGCGTGTAGAAGCGGTCCCAATCCGGACGCTTACAGTACAGCGTGTGCTCGATCAGCTCGCCTTTGGCGCCGAACAGCAGCAGCATGAAGTCGCGCCCCTCCAGCAGGGCGAAGGAGGCGAACGTTGCGGTGAACAGCTGAGCAAGCTTCAGCTTGGCGCCGCGCATGGAGTGCGACGTGTCCAGCATGCAGATGACGGGACCTTTTTGCGGTTCGTCGAGAGCGCCGGTGTAGTTGTAAGTCATGAGCTTGTTTTCGATCCATTTGACGAGAAAATAAGGCTCGAAATCTTCATCCCCGAGCAGGCTGGCTTCGCTGGGCAGCATGTGGGAAAGCTCCCCGGAATGCCGCAAATCGTCGTAGGCTTCGGGAATGAAAGGGGAGCGTATTTTTTTGCGCTGCACGCGCAGGTGATGGACGTTCCGGCCGACTTCCTGCAAGAAGGTGATCAAATCTTTGCTGCGCCGCAGCTTTTCGATCCACTGCGTGTAGCGTTCGAACGTCTGCCGCCGCAGTTTGCCGAGCTCGCTGCCCCAGCGCCTGTTGGCCAGCCGCTGGCTGGCCTGCATCAGCGCGTGCACATCGAAGCTGTCTTCCTCTTCCTGCGACAGCGTCTCCTTGAGCGCGCGGTTCAGCCAATCGCCGATCTCGTCCTCGATTTCTTTCATCGCGGCGGCATCTCTTGCGGTCATCCGCTCCATTTGCCGCTCGCGGCTCGTGAGCTCGTCCTCCGCCTTGCGCAGCTTGGTTTTCAGCTTGTCCCGCTTCATGAACTCGGTGCGCATCGCTTCCTTCAACTCGGCGATGCGCTGGCGCAAAGCCTGGATCTCCTCGGCGACGAGCGGTTTCGTATCCGCGGCAGCCTGTTTCTCCTCGACCGTGCGCTTGCCCTGCTGGAGCGTATAGCCGACAAGGCGCAACTTCTCGATCTGTTTGTCCGTTAGCCGCTCGCTGACCCTGGCGTCTTCCTGGCCGCTGCGCTCCTGCTTTTTCTCGATGCCGGCGGCAAGCTGCTGCTGTTCCTTTTGCCTGCGCGTCACTTCTTTCTCGTAAGACTCCGTCAGCCACATCAACGCTTTCAGCGCCGTTTTGAAGGACGCATTGACATGGCCGATCGTCCGCGGATGTATCGAGACGTAAAAATACTGCTTGCGCAAAGTGAGCACAAGCCAGCGGTGAAAGGGCGTGTCTTCCGCCGCGCCGTCGATTTCCGGTTTCGCCAAATAAAAACACATGAAAAAATCGGCGAACAGCTCCAGTTGAAACCACGGGGCTTGCCGGACAGCCTCGCGCATCCATTCGCTAGCGGCCCGCGATGAGCGGACATAGCCTTCGAAGACGTATCTGTCGACCCTTGTGCAGCGTATGATCATAGGGCGGTACCTCTTTAAAGGGTATAGTCGTAGACAATGCCGGGAATTTCCCGGTCAAACAAGGTGCGGTACAGGCCTTGAACGGACTGCAGGATGCGCTCGCCCTGTATGCGGAGATGGGTGAACTTTACGGCATATTGATCAGGATGCAGCAGGAAAATGAACTGGGAAGCGATCCATTCGGCCAGCTTTTTCTCCTTTTCCTGCCAGCCGATGAGCCGGCCCCGCAAGCTTCTAGCCGTTTCCTCCAGCTCGGAGCGGCACAGCTCCAGCTCCGCTTTCAGCCGTTCGGACGCCTCTTTGGAAAGCGCACCGCCGACTTCCTTTTTAAATTGGAACGAATGCAGCTCGTCCTCCTTGTCCAGCCACTTGCGGACGGATTGATTGTAGGTCTGGAGCGGCAGTTCCTGCTCCATTTCCTTTTTCAGCATCTCCTGAAAAACTTGATCGAACAGCTCTTTCAGCTCGCTCAAGTCCTCCGGGAAGTCCCACAGCATATGCGGTGTGAGCACCGTATCCCATACGCTTACCGAGCTGCGGCCGTGGATGGCGGCGGAGCATTTCCAGACCCGGCCGATTTTGTGCCAGCGGCGGTCGGATATGACGTATTCTTTTTCCTCCATGGCGGTTTTCAGCTGGAACATCATATAGATGATCGGCTCTGGCAAAATAATGTCTTGCGCCGCCGCTTTCAATTGGTTGACCAACTCCGTCGACAGCAGTACGGGCAGCGGTGCGGAAGGGGCGCCGAACATCAGCTCAAAGCTCGATATTTGCTTCACATACTCGACTTCGAAGCGGAAAAGGAAGCGGTCGTACAGCGCGGCAAGCTGTTCGTTGTCTTCGGGCAGCTCATTGGAAGCCGCCATCAAAAAATGAAGCGGAACCTGCTGCTTCCCGCGGCCGTTGAAAAAGATACGCTCGTTCAGAATAGAGAGCAGGGAGTTGAGAATCGCGCTGTTCGCCTTGAAAATTTCGTCGAGAAAAGCGAAGCGCGCCGCCGGCAAATATCCGTCCGTCAACCGGACGTATTCGTCCTGTTTCAGCTTTTGCAAAGAAACGGGACCGAACAGCTCATCGGGAGTTGTAAACCTGGTGAGCAAATAATCGAAGCCGGGCTCGCTGCCGAACAGTCCGGCAACGGCCCGCGCCAGCTGCGACTTGGCGGAGCCGGGAGGGCCGACGAGCAGAACGTGCTCGCCGCTCATTACGGCCAGCAGCAGCACGCGAATCAGTTCTTCGCGTTCCATGAAGCGTTTTTCGAGATGGCTCATCGCTTCTTTGAGTTTATTTTGAATGACCACAGGTTCTTTCATATGATGGAAGTGCCTCCGGTTTGCAGGGCCGGGTGCACGCGATCCCCCTTTATCGGTTGAAGTATGGTTTCTATTGTAACAAACTGGCACGCAAACAGCGAGTGAGTGAGCGGAAGAAGTATAGAATCGTTTTGCTTACATCAGATGGAAGGAATGTCCTTTTTTGGACGATTGCGTGCAAATGTAAGCGTTTTCTGTTACAATGGCAGGACAGAGAGCGATTGGAGTGATAGTACTTGAGAATTGGTGTGATTTCGGATACCCATTTATCGGATCGTGCGGAAAAGCTGCCGAATGCACTCGTTCGGGGGCTTCAGGGTGTGGATCTGATCGTGCACGCCGGCGATTGGGTAGGCATGCGGATCGTAGATCTTGTAGAGCAAATAGCTCCTTGCGAGGCTGTGGCCGGGAATAACGACGGCATGGACATCATCGAGCGCTTCGGGCGCAAAAAACTGCTCACGCTTGGCCGCCGCCGGATCGGGCTGATCCATGGCGACGGCTACCGCAAGACGACCGAGGAGCGGGCGCGGGAAGCATTTGCTGCCGAACGGCCGGACATCGTCATTTTCGGGCATTCCCACGTTCCTTACCGGCAAACGATTGACGGCATGCTGCTGTTCAATCCGGGTTCGCCGACCGACAAGCGGAGACAACCCCGGTATTCATACGGCATCATCGAGCTGGGGGCCGGTATTGACGCGCAGCTGTATTTTTACGACGAAAAGATATAAGACGGGCTTGATAGAAAGAGGATTTTTGACTGCGTAGGACGAATATTGTTAAGCTGACGAGAAATACCGACAGCAATAATCGACAAGAGGTAGTAGACGCGTGAAAACTTTGATTATCGCCGAAAAGCCTGACATGGGCCGCAATATCGCCTCGGCTATCGAGCCGAAAGCGCAAAACAAACGGTCCTATTTGGAAGGCGAGACGTACATTATTACTTGGGCGATCGGTCATTTGATCGAACTGGCGGAGCCCGACAAATACGATGAGAAATATAAAAAATGGAGCATAGATCATCTGCCGATTATTCCCGAGCAGTTCAAGCTCGTGCCGAATCCGCGCACCAAAGATCAGCTTAAGGTCATTGCCGAACTGGCGGGGAAATGCAACCTTCTGGTCAACGCGTGCGACGCCGGGCGGGAAGGCCAGCATATTTTTTCGCTCATACAGCGGCATTTGAAGTTGAAGCATCCGGTGAAGCGGCTGTGGATTTCGGACTTGACGGCGGAGACGATTCGCAAAGGGTTCGCGACGCTGAAGGACGGCAGCGAGTACGATAACTTGACCAAGGCAGCCAGATCGCGGAGCGAAGCGGACTGGCTGATTGGCATGAACGGCTCGCGCGCTTTTACGACGAAGCATAATGTGCTGCTTTCCGTCGGCCGGGTGCAGACGCCTGTGCTCGCATTGATTTATGACCGGCAAAAGCAGATCGAGGCGTTTTCGTCGCTCAAGTTTTTCGAGCTGGAGGGCCATTTTACGCAAGGGGATACGGCCTACAAAGGCATGTGGCAGGGAGAGCGCATGACGGACAAGGCCAAAGCCGAAGCGCTTGCGGCGAAAGTAAAAGGCAAGCCTGCGCGCATCGTTTCGTACGAGGTCAAAGAGACGAAGGAGTATCCTTTCAAACTGTACGATTTGACGCTGCTGCAGCGGGATGCGAACGGCAAGTTCGGATTTTCCGCGAAAAAAACGCTGGACACGGCGCAGTCGCTGTATGAGAAGCATAAAGTGATCTCGTACCCGCGGACGAATTCCAACTATGTGACGGAGCAAAACATTCCGGAAATGCACAAGGCGCTTTCCGCGCTCCAGGGTACGGCTTACCAGGATTTGGCGCAGGGAGCCGACCGCAATCTCGTTCATAAAAACAACAAATTTATTTGCAATCCAGCTAAAGTGGAAGACCACCATGCGATACTGCCTACGAACCGCAAGGCGTCGGGCCTGAATCCGGACGAACAGAAGCTGTACGATCTGATCGTCAGGCGCTTTCTTTCGCAGTTTTATCCGCCGGCCGAGTACAAGGTGCATACGGTGATGACGGAAGCGGAAAAGGAAATGTTCAAGACGACCGTCAAAGAGCTGCTGCATTTGGGCTGGAAAATCATTTACGCCGATCAGAAGAAGGACAAGCCCAGAGGCGGCAAAGGCAAGGACAAGGACAAGGAAGAGGAAGACGAGGAAGAAATCGAAGTCAATGAGCCGTTCTCCGTCAATCCGTCGGACGGTGTCATCTGCAGCGACGCCGTCGTCAAGGAGAAAGAAACGCAGCCGCCCAAAACGTTTACCGAAGGCACGCTGCTGAAGGCGATGGAAAGCGCCGGCAAGCAGATCGAGGACGAGGAGCTGCGCGATGCAATGAAAGATTCGGGGCTCGGCACTCCGGCCACGCGCGCCGCGACGATCGAGCGGCTGAAAAAAGTCGGCTACATCGATATGCAGGGCAAAAAAATCGTCATCACGCAAAAGGGCCGAACAGCCGTCGAGCTGATCCGCGGCGCCGGGATCGAGCTGCTGACCTCCCCCGAAATGACCGGACAGTGGGAGCGCAGGCTGAACGAAATATCGCGGGGCACGGCTTCGGACGAGCAGTTCATGCATAACGTGAAAAAGTTTGCCGGCCTGATCGTGGACAAAGTCCGCATGCAGGCGAGAGCGTCCCGCACGGCTTTCGAAGGGGAGACCCCGGTCGCAGGCAAGCGCGGCGCGGCGCGTTCCCAGGCGGCGGGTTCCCGCCGGGAGAACGGCACAGCGGCGCAAGGAACCGCTGCGGGAGCGAAAGCCCCGGCCGCAGCGCGCAAAACGGCCGCAGCCCAGCCGCCGGACGGCGCTCCCGCGATCGTGGCCGCGTGCCCGCGGCCCGGCTGCGGCGGCTCTTTGTTCATGGGACGGAAAGGCTACGGCTGTTCCCGTTACAAGGAAGGCTGCAAGTTCGTCATCTGGAAGGAAAGCTTCGGCCGCAGTTTGACCGATACGCAGGTGCAGGCGCTGGTGCAAAAAGGAAAAACCGCCAAGCTGAAACTGACGCTGCCGGACGGCGCGCCCGTTGAAGGCCGGATTGTGCTGAAAGACCCGCATACGGGGGAACTGGGCGTAGAAACGCTGGCATAAAAACATGGTGGAGGAAATAAAGAATGGCTATCTTGAATAACGATTGGTCGGAGCTGTTGGCCGAGCAATTCGAAACGCCTTACTATATGGAGCTGCGCAAATTTCTTGTGGACGAGTACAACTCGCGGCGAATTTACCCGGACAAGCACGATATTTTCAACGCGCTTCATCTTACAGGCTACTCGGACACGAAAGTTGTGATTCTTGGCCAGGACCCGTATCATGGGCAGGGGCAGGCGCATGGACTCAGTTTCTCCGTCAAACCCGGCATAGCGACTCCGCCGTCGCTGCAAAACATGTATAAAGAGCTGCAAACCGATATAGGCTGTCACATCCCGGATAACGGCTATTTGATCAAATGGGCGGAGCAGGGAGTGCTGCTGCTCAACACGGTGCTGACCGTGCGGGCCGACACGCCGAATTCGCACAAGGACAAAGGCTGGGAGCGTTTCACGGATCAGGTGATCCGATGCTTGAACGAGAGGGAGAAGCCGGTCGTGTTTCTGTTGTGGGGGAGCCATGCGCAGGCCAAGATGAGCCTGATCGATGCGAAGCGGCACCGGATCATCCGATCGCCGCATCCGAGCCCGCTCTCGGCTTACCGGGGATTTTTCGGCAGCAGGCCTTTCTCGCAGGCGAACGCGTACTTGCAGGAAATGGGCAGCGAGGAAATCGATTGGCAAATCCCGAATTTGAGCTAATGATGCAAGGGGGCGGCTGCGTGAAGCCGTCCCCTTCGGTTTTATGATTGCTCCTATTTGCTTATTTAAAACGAGTCTCATCTGGTGTAAAGTGAATATATACCATTGGTTAAATAATCCTGCCGAGCAGGGAGAAAAGAGTGATCCAGCGTTGAAATTTCAAGAGTATGTGTATGAAAGACCGGATTTTGCAGCGTTTGAACGGCAGTTCAACGGCCTGCTTGAGCAGTTTTCAAGCGCGGCGGATTTTGGCGAGCAGGATGCGTGCATGGAATCGATCGTCGCTTTGCGCGGCGAACTGGAGTCGCTGATGCAGATCGCGCATATTCGCCATACGATTGATACGGCGGACGAGTTTTACAAGGCGGAGCAGGATTTCGTCGATGAGGTTGATCCGCAGTATCAGGGGCTCGTGACAAAATTTTATGAAGCGCTTACAAACTCGGCTTTCCGGGCGGATCTGGAGGCGAAATGGGGCAGGCAGCTATTCACCATTGCGGAGCTGTCGCAGCGCACGTTTGCGCCGGAAATCGTGGAAGATCTCGTGCGCGAAAATAAGCTGGCGAGCGAATATTCCAAGCTGGTCGCCTCTGCGAAGCTGATGTTTGAAGGCGAAGAGCGCAATCTGGCGCAGCTGGCCCCGTTCCAGCAATCGACGGACAGGGCGATGCGGAAGCGGGCGACGGATGCCAGGTACGGCTTCTTTGAAGAAAATGAAGCGCGGCTCGACGAGATTTACGATCAATTGGTCAAGGTTCGCGCCCAAATTGCCGCAAAGCTGGGCTTCGGCAGCTTTGTCGAGCTCGCCTATGCCCGGCTGAACCGGTCCGATTACGACGCGAACGATGTTGCCGCATTCCGCAAGCAGGTGCTGGAGCAGATCGTGCCGGTGGCCACGAAGCTGAAAGAGCGGCAGGCGGCGAGAATCGGGGTCGATACGCTTCGCTATTACGACGACAAGTTCAGCTTTCCGTCCGGAAATCCGCTGCCGCAAGGGGATGCGGAATGGATCGTCCGGCAGGGAGCCGAGATGTATGCGGAACTGTCGCCGGAAACCGATGAGTTCTACACGTTCATGCAGGAAAACGGCTTGTTCGACCTCGTCGCCAAAAAAGGGAAGCGCGTCGGCGGATACTGCACGTTTATAAGCAAATATAAAGCGCCTTTTATTTTTTCCAACTTTAACGGCACGTCCGGGGATATCGACGTGTTGACGCACGAGGCCGGCCATGCTTTCCAAGCTTATTGCAGCAGGCATTTCGAGGTGCCCGAGTATATTTTTCCGACGCTTGAGGCGTGCGAGATTCATTCGATGAGCATGGAGTTTATCGTGTGGCCATGGATGGAGCTGTTTTTCGGGGAGGATACGGACAAGTACAAGTTCAAGCATTTGAGCGAGGCGCTGCTCTTCATTCCGTACGGGGTAGCTGTCGATGAATTTCAACACCGCGTGTACGAACAGCCGGACATGACGCCTGCGGCCAGAAAGCAAGTATGGCGCGAGATCGAGCGCAAATATTTGCCTCACCGCGTGTACGACGACCAGGCGTATTTGGAAAGAGGTGGCTTCTGGCATCAGCAGGCGCATATATTCAAAAGCCCGTTTTACTACATCGATTACACGCTGGCGCAAATTTGCGCGCTGCAATTTTGGAAACGGGCCGGCGAAGCGCCTGCGGCGGCGTGGCAGGATTACTTGAGGCTGTGCCGGCTGGGCGGAAGCCGCTCCTTCACGGAGCTTGTGCAGGCGGCCGGGCTGATCTCGCCTTTTGCAGACGGATGCGTCGCCTCCGTGATCGGGCAGATCGGGAAATGGCTGGAGCAGGCTCCGGACGACAAGCTCTAGAAATCTGACGGCGGAGCTGTTTGGGCGCAGACAGCTTCCGTACACCGGATCGGCCGCCTAGATAATCGGCTGCACGTGAACGATTTCCAGGCCGCTTTCGCACGGCTTGCCCGTTTCGTAAGATCGGTTGCTGAGAACGGTGCGCAGCGCTTCCCAATCGGCGGCCGAGTCTGTCTGCAGCGCGCGGATCGCAGCGGGCATGACTTTCAGGCCGTCCTCCACGGCTTGATCCCACAGCTCCCAGGCGCTGTGCGTGTACGTTTCGTCCGGCGAAGTCGGACAGTTCCAAACCGTTCCGGCTTCATTCATGTAATCGAGCGGAGCCGGGTTTTTGGCATATACGAACGGGCTGATTTGGCCGAGCGTAAATACGCGTTTAATCCCTTTCGGATCGTGAAACAGCCGCTGCGCCCGAATCATATCCTGATACGCGTCGTTCCAGTCCTGTTCGCTCAGGCCGGCGGCAAGCTCCGGATAATGCCGCTCTGCGGAGGCGGCAAGCGCCGGTACGACGCCGAGCGGGAACGTCCGGCCGACATCGATCTGTTTCCACACGGGCGTCTTCCATGTCTCCAGCCCAAGCATGCGCCGCACGACCAACGTGTCCATAATGACCTCGAAGCGCTGGTGATTCCACTTTTTAAAGCCGGATTTATAAAAAATGTACGGATGCATATTGCGGTCCAAAATATGATGGGTGACAAAGCCGAGAGCGTACAGGACGGCGGGATTGTATATGCCTCTGCCCTGCATCCGGCCCAGCAAATCCAGCAAAAAGGGCCCGCATTCCCGCTGGTGCATCGCGCTCCCGAGCTGCTGAAGCCGCTTATCTTTTTGCCAGGGCAGGAAATGATGATACAGCAAAAAATCGGGCCCCTGGCAGCCGAGGGAGAACGTGCGACAGGCCTGTTTATCGTTCAAAATATGGCTGTGCCCAAGCCGTTTCATCAGTTCCTGGCCGAATATAAGATGAGCCCAAATATTGGGCATAGCACATACCTCCATTCGCATGCTTGATACTCGATTCATTCTAGCATACAGACTATTGGTTTGGGCACATTTTGAGCATAATTTCAGCACGGCATGCAACTTGGGCAGGAAAATATTTCTAGTCGTCGAATTCAAACAAGCGAACAACGTGAGCTTTGAACGCTTGTAAGGGATAGGAGATAGAACGAAAATGATTAATAAGCCGCTGGAAATGGGAAAAGGCGTGGATCCGGACAATGTGCAGGAGCTGCTGAGAGGCAACGAGCCGTCTTTTGGCGCGGCCTTCGAGTATGCGGCGATCGGCATGGCCTTGATATCAGTCAACGGCCTCTGGATCAAAATCAATAATTGTTTCAGCTCTATTACAGGATATTCGCGACAAGAACTTCTTTGCACCGATGTTCACGCCATTTTTTTGCCGGAAGATATGAGCCATCACAAGGCGTTAATGGAACAATTGCTTCAAGGGCAGTTTACTTCATACCAAATCGACAAAAGACTTAAGCATAAATCGGGAAGCATCCTTTGGGTGGAGTGCAGCATATCGCTAGTTCGGGACTTGATCGGCAATCCGCTCTATTTTGTTACGCAAATCCGCGATATTACGCGCAGGTCGGAGATGGAAAGGAAACTGGCCGAAAGCGAGCAGCGCTACAAGTCGCTGATCGAGCACAATCCGGCCGGCATTCTGACGTGCGATTTATCCGGCATCATCAAGAACGTAAATCCTGCGATGGAACGCATTATGGGCTACCTGGAGATTGAGATGGCCGGTCAGCCGATCAGCCGTTTTTTTGGCGGCAAAGAGAAGGAGAACATTTTCGCTCACAGCCTGCTTTTTCAGGAATCCGATAATTACATGCTGTCCGTCAAGCATAAAACCGGCGAAACGATCGTGCTCGGCTTGAAAAATGTGCCGATTATCGTCAACGATGTGATCGAAGGCATGTACATTATCGCCAGGGACATTACCCAACACAATAAAGACCGGGAGTCGCTGCGCATCGCCCAGCAGGATTTGCACGAGACGGTCCGCAGACAGCAGGGCATGACGATGAAGTTCCGGCAAATGAAAGGCCGGTTTATCCATACGCTGTGCGACGGCGAGCTGCTGTACCGGTTAGGATACAAACCGTCGCATATTATCGGCAACGGCTTGTATGAAATATGGCCGGCCTACATGGCCAAAAATTTGGAAACTTATTACCGCAGAGCGTGGAACGGCGAGGAAAACGTCATTTACGAGGCGACTTTTCGCGGCATCACGTATTTGAGCTCCTTGCGGCCTATTTTGGAAAACGGCAAAGTGATCGAAGTCATCGGCTCCTGCGTAGATATTACCGAGCGCAAGCTGATGGAGACGGAGCTCCGGGAGACGAAAGAGCTGCTGGAATCGTTCATCAATAATACGACGGACGCCATCTGCGTGCTGGACCCGAGAGCCAAGGTGATGTCTGTAAATGCGGCATACGAGCATGTGTTCGGTTGGCGGCTGGAAGAGCTCAAAGGGAACAGGCTGCCGATTTATCCGGAATTTCTGGAAGAGCAGCGCCAGGAAATATTTGAAGCGCTGCAAGCGGGCAAGCAAATTTCCGGCTTGGAGACGGTGCGCCAGCGCAAAGACGGCCAACTCGTCCATGTAAGTGTGACGAAAACGCCGATCAAAAACGAGCGGGGCGATATTATCGGGTTCGCCGGCATCACGAGGGACATCACGGAGCGGAAAAGAACGGAGGAGCTGCTGCGCAAGTCCGACAAGCTCTCTGTCGCGGGCCAGCTGGCCGCCGGTCTGGCGCATGAAATCCGCAATCCGCTTACTTCCTTGCGGGGGTTTTTGCAGCTGCTGCAGAGCGACATGAAAGGGAAGCAGCACTATTTCGACATTATGCTGTCGGAGCTTGACCGCATCAATTTCATCGTCAGCGAATTTCTCGTCATTGCCAAGCCGGAAGCGATTCAATACAAAAGAGGCGATTTAAAGGAAATATTGCTCAGGGTCCAGGCGCTGCTGGACACGCAGGCGGTGCTGCGCAGCGTGCAGCTCGTGCTGGAATTTGAATCCGAATTAACGGAAATCGTTTGCTCGGAGATGCATTTGAAGCAGCTTTTTATTAATTTGGTGAAAAATGCGATCGAAGCGATCCCCAAGGAAGGCTTGATCCGCATCAACGTGTCTATGCCGGACCCCGGCCACATTCGGGTGCGCACGCAGGACAACGGCTGCGGCATCCCGGAGGAACGGCTCAAAAAGCTGGGAGAGCCTTTTTATACGACGAAGGAAAAAGGCACCGGGCTCGGGCTGATGATGTGCTTCAAAATCGTAGAAGCCCACAAAGGCACGATGCATGTGCGCAGCACGATCGGCAAAGGTACGACCATCGACGTCATTTTGCCGACACGGCTCGACGACAGCGGGCCGCTGGAGCTTGCCTAGAAATCCGGCGGGCGCCGCCAAAACAGAAAACCGCCGTCCTGCTCACTTCCGCAAAGGAGGCAGAACGGCGGTTTTCTCCTTGTCGAATCGAAATGTTTAGTTCTTCAAGGTAAAGGTTTATCTCATGGTTTGATGCTGAATTCATTCGTTTCCCGCGAATACCGGATCGTCCGCTGCTCGTTTCCGTAACTGCGCACCCGGACTTCGTCGGGCGTATACTTCACAATAATTCCTGAATCCACCTGGTAAAATACGCCCAAGTGATCCATGGACCAGACCAGGATAGGCGTCTGAGTCAGCGCGGCGGCGAATAGTTCGGTATCTGTATCGATCAGCTTAGTTCCGTAAATCATCTAACGCACCTCTGTCGTTTATTTTAGAAGAAAGGCTCATTTTGTAAGACAGTGCGAGAAAGGCAATCATCACGCGCAAACGAAAAATATCTTTACAACCCGCTCAGGTGAAGTACAATCATAGTTGTGCCTATGGTTAAGCGGACGTGTCATCTACGAATCGGTAAGGAACGGCAGCATGAAATTTACTATCCTGTTCATCTCATTTTTCGTATCGCCCGGATTACAGACGAGAAAAGTTTGCTGAATCAAGTCGAAATGGCGATTAACGCCAAAAACATGAAGTCCATTCAGTATCCGTTCATGCCGGAGGAAGGGATGCTGGAGGAGGCGGAGCTGAAAATTCACCAGGCTTCGCACGCCCGCTATTTTGAGGATTTCCTAAAATATGTAGAATATGAGCAATCGATGCCGGAAATTTTGCATGTTCAAGTGATGGGGCTTGTTCGGCAGCAGTTGGAGAGCCAGGACGAGCATTTGCCCGAGGAGCGGGAGGCGCGAGGAGATAGACATCGAGCTTTGGGCCGCCGGCGAAAAAAGGGAGCTTCAGGAAAAATGGACGCCCGTCCAGGTCATGGAAGCGGCGTCTTATTGGGTCGAACAAAAGCCTGATCTCGAAATGCGCATCAAGCTTGATCATATTCAGGTGAAGGCAGCTGAAGCCCGACGATCTTCATGAGGCGATCGAGCGAATAACCCGGGAAGAGGATGAACGGTAAGCTTCCCGTTTTACGGAGCTGCCAGCTGTCCGATATGTTGACGAATGATGGAGCAGGAGTAATCGAACTGCTCTTTTTCTTTTGCCGATAGGTTTAGCTCCAAAATTTCCTTGATTCCTTGCCGGGTGACGATGGCCGGCACGCCTGCGCATACGCCCGACTGCCCGTACTCGCCATCGAGAATGGCGGAGACGGCAATGATTTTATGATCGTCATTAAATACGGACCGGACGATATAGGCGATGGCGCTGCCGATGCCGTAGTGCGTCGAGCCTTTGCGGTTGAAGATTTCCCAGCCGGCATTTTTCGTCCGCAGGGCGATCTCTTCCAAATCCATATGCCCGAACCGGCCGGGATGCTGGGCGATAATGTCCAGAATCGGTTTGCCGCCGACGGTGACGTGCGACCAGCAGGGAAATTGGGACTCGCCGTGCTCGCCGAGCACATAGCCGTGAACGCTGCGGGGGTCGACGGGCAAATACTCCGACAGCAGCGTTTTCAGACGTGCCGAATCGATGGAAGTCCCTGTGCCGAGCACCCGGCTGCGCGGGAGCCCCGACAGCTTCCACACCAAGTAGGTCACGAGATCTACCGGATTGGAAGCCGCGACAAAAATGCCGTTAAACCCGCTTGCCATAATTTGGCGAATCATGGGCTCGTGAATTTCGGCCGCCGTATCCAGATGATCCAGACGGTTGCGGCTGTTCGGGGGATTGGAGCCGGCGCACAGCACGATAATATCGCTGTCCGCGCACTGCTCATAGGCGCCGGTATAAACTTTCGTGCGCGTATGGGTAAAGTCCATACAGTGCGACAAATCGAGCGCCTGGGCGTAGGCGCGGTCAGGCGTGCGGCCGATCAGCATGATTTCGTCGCAGACCGATTGATGGATCAAGGAGTAGGCGCAGCTTGAGCCTACATAGCCTGTTCCGACAATCGCGACTTTGCGCGGTTTGTTTCCCATGGCGATTCTCCTCCCGTCATATGTGGTTGCTATAATATATGTGTAGGAGTCAGGTTAGTGTGATGAAAAAGTTAATTTTTATTACACAATGAGTGACGAAATTACAACATCGGTTTTTCACTGTTCACAGTAGCTGTTCTCCTTGCTATAATTGAAAAGCTCTTATTAACATTTGGTAAATTAAAGTTTGGCAAAAGGGGAAAGGGGACAATGTCAGTGATTGTGGTTGGGGGAATGATCGGGCTGGGCAAAACGTCGGTAGCCACTTTGCTCGGAAAAGAATTGAATTCGGACGTTTTTTTCGAAAGTGTGGACGACAATCCGATTTTACCGCTGTTTTATACATCTTTGCCGGAAGAAATCGAGCGGAAACGGTATCCGTTTCTGCTGCAGCTGCATTTTTTGAATACGCGATTCAGAGCGATCAAAGCGGCGCTTGTACACAACCGGAACGTAATTGACCGAAGCATATACGAGGACTGGTATTTTGCAAAAGTTAACCATGATCTGGGGCGGATCAGCCAGTTGGAGTTTGATATTTATGAAGACTTGGCCGACAACATGATGATGGAATTGGCCGAGCTTCCGAAAAAAGCTCCGGATCTGATGGTCTACCTGAAGGCATCCTTCGAAACGGTCATACACCGGATCGGGCTGCGCGGCAGAAGCTTCGAACAGGATCAGTCGCTGGTGGATTATTACCGTCTGCTGTGGTCCGGATATGACGATTGGGTGATGAACTACTACAAAGCCTCCGACGTGCTGACGGTCGATATGGATAGATTCGATGTCGTCAACCGTCCGGAAGACGCTGCGAAGCTGGTAGCGGATGTAAAAGAGAAGCTCAAGGAATTGGGCATTGAATAAAAGCAATCAGGGCTGCCGGCGAGGGCAGCCCTTTCTCATGATTGGAGTGTATCCGATAAGGTGCAGGAAGCAATGCGGTAAAACGCTTTATTTATATAAAGTAGAAAAACCAGCTGAGTGTAAACAAGGCAAGCCATAAAAATGAACTGATCATGAGACCGTTTATTAAACCCCAAGCTGTGTTCGGATAATCGTTCATTTTATCATCACCCTTCGAAAAACTATTACCTATATAGTATGAAAGCACTTACAAAAAGTCTATGGTTAAATATATTCAGAATAATTAGAAAAATGATGCGAAAATAGTAGGAGCCGGCGACTAAATTCGTCTAGTTATAAAGTCCTGCAACAAAATGCGGCCCGCTATCGTTTTATGACTGGAAACCTCTTTTTTTGTTGCAATTGCGAGCGAAATGATTTATGATACATTATGTATCAGTCGCAATCGGCGGCTGAAGATAACACAAAGAATAGGGTGATCGATTATGCTGTACATTGTTTGCTATAAAGGTAAACCTCTGTGCTCACCGATATCCAAGTTAGAAGCAGCCGAGAAGTTGATGAAGTGGAGCCGTTCTTTTTCCAACCTCGAAATTATAGAAGTAAAACAGGAACTCGCGTCCGCATCCAAATAAGAACAGTGCAGTGGTCGCATACCTTGAACGAGAGTAATCGTTGAACCTCCTGAACGCCACCCGCGCGGGCCAGGGGGTTTTTGTCATGGCGGCACTATGCTACAGTGTAAACAGTACACTCGATATGCAAGCCGTGCAGCCGTTTAGGAGGAGCATCATGGGGAATGAAGGGAAAGCGTTAAGGAAAGCGGTCATTATCGGATCGGGGATCGGCGGCCTGTGCGCAGCTATCTGTTTGCGGAGAGCAGGCTTTGCGGCGGCGGTTTTTGACCGGCAGGAAGCTTTGTCCGAAATGGGCGCGGGGATTGTTTTGGGCGCGAACGCGATGAACGTTTTCAAAAGCTCGGCCTGGACGGGCAGGTTCGATCGGAGGGGGCGAAGGTCGGGAAGGCCGAGATCCGGACATGGGACGGCAAGCTTTTGACGGAGCTGCCCGTGTCGAAGCAAGCTGAAGCGTACGGAACGTACAGCTATCTCATTCACCGGGCGCGGCTTCAGTCCATTTTGTATCAGCAGGCGGTGCGGGAAGGTGTGGTATGGGCGAACAAAAAGCTTGTCGCGCTCGGGCAGGGAGCGGATTATGTGACAGCCCGGTTCGCGGATGGGAGCGAAGAAACCGGGGATGTACTCATAGGGGCAGACGGGCTTTATTCTTCCGTCAGACAGCAGCTCTTCGGCGCATCCGATCTTCGATATTCGGGATACACCGCGTTTAGAGGCATTGCCGCTTTCGGCGACCCGCGATACGAGATGGAGCGAGGCGGCGGTTTTGAAGCTTGGGGCCGGGGCAAGCGGTTCGGGTATTCCCATCTGGGCGACGGCCGCATTTTTTGGTTCGCCGCGATTAATTCGGCGCCGGGCAGCCGCGTGCCCTCCGGTGAGCGAAGAGACGCCGTCCTGCAGCATATGAAAGGATGGTACGGTCCGATTGAAGCGGTCATAGCGGCAACGGACGAGACGGCCATCCTCGCGCACGATATTTTTGACCGCAAGCCATTGAAACGGTGGAGCCGCGGCCGCGCAACTTTGCTAGGGGACGCCGCGCATCCGATGCTGCCCAATTTGGGGCAGGGCGGCGCGCAGGCGATGGAGGACGCCTGGGTGCTGGCGCAGTGCCTGCGGGCGGAACCCACGGACGCCGCGAAGGCGCTCATCGCCTATGAAAGGCTGCGCATTCCGCGAACGGCCCGGGTCGTTCGGCAGTCGCGCCGAATGGGGCGGCTCGTGCAGCTGGAAAACCGGGCTGCGCTGTACATGCGCAATTTGCTGCTGCGGACGATGCCCGCCCGCGTGCAGATGCGCCAGCTCGACTGGCTGCTTGGCTATGAGCTTTAATGCGAGATTTCGGACACGCTCGGAGGATGTCGGGTAAACGACTTGTAGGAGTGATCCAGGTACGGACAAATTTGTACAAAATTAAAATATTTAATTTATGAGAAAACATACAGAATAGCCGGGCGGTTTCGAATATAATAGAAGTAATAAATATGAATCGAAGAGGTGCTGCGCATGTACGAATCATCGGACATTCAAAATAACAAAGGCATGGCGATTGTGGCCTACATTTTGTTTTTCATACCGCTGCTGGCCGCCAAAGAATCGCGGTTTGCGATGTATCATGCCAATCAGGGGCTGACTTTATTTCTGGCCGCTGCCGCATCGAACATTGTGCTGGGTTTTATCCCGATCATTGGCTGGTTCTTGCTGCCAATCGCCAATTTGATCGTTGTCGCTCTGGCGATATTAGGAATTGTGGCCGCAGCGCAGGGGCAGGTCAAGCCGCTTCCGCTCATCGGTTCGTTTACATTGCTAAAATAGCCGGAAGCCGTTTGCGAGGACATACATACGAATTGAATAGAAGAGCCGTCTTTGAATCGCTATGACTCAAGGACGGCTCTTTTTTGCTTATTTTCTAACTCAGTCTCGATAGCTGGGCGACCGTTCGTTCAATATATAGCTATATTTTTTACGTTTTGTGAATTTCCAATAAAAAACTTGTCTATTTTTTGATAAAACTGTGAATAAATAATGAACAAAATCAAAAAGTTGTGGTATACTATAAATATAAAGCACTTACATTTCTCGTTTGGAGTGATTATAATGACGACAAGAACAGCAACTGAAAGTATGGATAAAGACGTAGCGCGCCTGGTGAGATTGATGACCGTAGCCTCTTGGGTACTGCTTGGCATCGGGGTACTGCTTAGCCTTTTCAGTCTCAATCAATTCAATGATTTCAACACCCCACTGATGGTCGGCATCGGGTTCATGGTCGGCAGCGTATTTGTTTATGTGATTCGTACGGCTATTCATTTGGTTCATTCGCAAAGAACTTCCCAATCGGAATGAGACGGAATCATAGTCAAGTTTCCGGCATATTTAAAGCCCTTTAGGTGAAAACTTAAAGGGCCTTTTCCGTTTTTATATCATTAAATTGACACATTTTCGTGCAGGTGGTACTTTCTCTTTGATTTGATTCCACATTTTGGGAGGAAGCTGTGCGAAAGAAAGTGATGATAGTTTCTGCGCGCGGTAAATATAAGGGCGAGACTCATTATGAATTTAATTATTCAAATCATGATCATAGCAAATCCGTTACTCGTTCTCAGATAAAACAAAAAAGGTATACAATTCAAAATATACTTTAATAGCCAGGTTGTAAGCGAAGACCACACCGGCAAAGAGAACAACTTCTTGTTGGAAAAAACGTTTAGTCCGTAGAATCAAAGAGATTATAAAATCTCGTTTGTGTCGGACGATGGCGATGGAGGAACGAATTATCCAATTAGTGAATTGGTTGGAACGGTACCGAATTGATTGTTCATCAATTCGGTCGGGCTGTTGATAAAGGGGGACGACCCGGTGCTCGGTGAAAGACAAGCAATCGGTCGACAGGCGGTCAAGGCGCGGCAACAGGGGCGGTCCCCCGTCGTGTGGCGCAACAAATGCGCCGGAAGAGAGCTTGATTGGGAAAGGGCGGCTGCGCTCCCAATTAGTACCCCGGCAAAAGCAATGCACCGGTTGAACTCTTGGTTGCAAAACCTAGGTACTGGCGTGCAGGCAACCTGCAATAGTCAGGCTGTTGAGAACCCTCACAAGCCCGAACCGTTAATACGATCTGACTGGCCGGGCAGGGAAAGCCTGCAAACATACATCTTTTTACTCATTGATACTCCGGCCACCTCTTTTCGCAGAAAAAACTATATTAATCCAGGCTGTTCGAAAACCGGGTAACTATCGATGGCCACAAACTGCCTGGTTGCATGAAGAAAACCTGCAAAAGTACATGAATTTATACCCTTGAGACGCTTGCCTCGAAGAATTCCTGCAATTGTTCAGGCTTTTCGCCGCGATCATGGACGCAGCTTCACTTTCAGAGGAAATTCCTGCACAATCGCAGGTTTTTCATCAAAATAGACCAATTCCACAGAGAAAACCTGCACTTTTGCAGGTTTTCACCTGCTGGGCCGCCTTGTCCCACCCACTTCAGTTTCGCAACCGTGTAGGAGAGGGCGTGGCCCACTCCAGTTTCGCGACCGTGCAGGAGAGGGCGTGGTCCACTCCAGCTCCACAACCGTGTAGGAGAGGCGCGGCCCACTCCAACTCCGCAAATCGTCGTTGTTCTTGACCTCCCTGGTCTACATTGTAATACTCCTCAATAATTCAACAAATCCTAAGTTTAAATATGAAGTCTGAAGAGGCCGTTTTAAATTCATAATCACTTTAATAAAGTCAACGAACGTTTTGTGACATTTGTTTTACATTAAAACGTCTATCCTTTGACGTATTTGTTAAGTAGGATGTACTTTATGTTGTAATTTGATATCTTTGGAATAGTAAAAGTGAAGAAAGGGCATATTATTTCATTGCTTTCGGACATGCGGATAGGGAGGATCACGAATGGAAAAAACGAAAAAATGGATAAGGACAGCATTGCCGCTTGCAATCATATTGATGATTGTCTTGCTGACAGGCTGCAGCAGTCAAGCGATGGTGCTGGATCCGAAAGGGCCGGTCGGCGCGAACCAAAGAGATTTGATCTATATCTCGACCTTGCTCTGCGCCATCATATTGGTGCCGGTGCTCGTGTTGACGGCATGGATCGTGTGGCGGTACCGCGACAAAGAGGGGAACAAAGCCGCATACCAACCGAACTGGTCGCATAGTACTGCGCTGGAGACGATATGGTGGTCCATTCCGATCGTCATTATTTTGGCGTTGGGCGTAGTCACTGTCAAATACACGCATGCGCTTGAGCCGTCTAAACCGTTAGCATCCGCCAAAAAGCCGATTACGGTTCAGGTGACTTCGTTAGACTGGAAATGGCTGTTCATGTATCCGGAGCAAGGCATCGCGACAGTCAATTACTTGCAAATTCCGGAAGGAACGCCGGTCAAATTCGAGCTTACTTCCGATGCGCCCATGAACTCGTTCTGGATTCCGCAGTTGGGCGGACAAATCTATACGATGTCAGGCATGGCGATGACGCTGTACCTGCAGGCTGACGAGCCCGGCCATTATTTCGGCACAGGGGCCAACTTCAGCGGCGAGCATTTTGCGGATATGACTTTCGATGTGAATGCAACCTCCCAGCAGGATTTCGACACTTGGGTGGCGGAAGTCAAGAAAACGAACCCGGGTCTTTCGAAGGAACAATACGAGGCGCTGGCCAAGCCGGCAAAATCGACGCAGCAATTCTTCTCTTCGTTCCCGGACGGTTTGTTCCAGTACATCGTAACGAAATATACGCCTAACGGTGAGGGTGGACACAGCATGCACGGGGGTTCGGAGGCTTCCAATGCAGCGAAGGATAAAGTTGTCGACGAAGTGAAAAAGCCTCAAAAGGCTGATTACGAGATGCACAACGATCAATCCGAACATAAGGGCCATACGGGTCATTAAAGTTGACTTAAACGAAAGGAAGTCTGCACATGCTGGATAATATCAAACAGTTTGCCTCAACGTTTTTCGTGACCGGCGACCCCATGATTCTCGGGGCGCAGGTCAGCATCGCGCTGGCGATGGTGGCCATCGTCTTCGTGCTCACGTATTTCAAAAAATGGGTCTGGCTATGGAAAGAATGGCTGACGAGCGTCGATCATAAAAAAATCGGGATCATGTACGTGATCTGCTCGATTATGATGTTGTTCCGCGGCGGCGTCGACGCCCTTCTGATGCGTCTCCAGTTGGCGATGCCGAACAATCAGTTCCTCCAGGCTGAGCACTACAACCAGATTTTTACGACGCACGGCGTCATCATGATTTTGTTCATGGCCATGCCGCTCATGTTCGGTTTGTTCAACATCGTAGTGCCGCTGCAAATCGGCGCGCGCGACGTTGCTTATCCGTTCCTGAACTCGCTCAGCTTCTGGATGTTTTTCTGGGGCGCCATGCTCTTCAACGTATCGTTCGTCATCGGCGGTTCGCCGGATGCCGGATGGCTGTCTTATCCGCCGTTGTCCGAAATGTCGCACAGTCCCGGCGTAGGGGAGAACTTCTACATCTGGGGCATCCAGATTTCCGGTATCGGCAGTTTGGCGACGGGGATCAACTTTATCGTTACCATCATCAAAATGCGTGCGCCGGGCATGGGCCTTATGAAAATGCCGATGTTTACTTGGTCTGTGTTTTCAAGCTGTATCACGATCATCTTCGCCTTCCCGATTTTGACGGTGACGCTTGCGCTGTTGTTCCTGGACCGCTTCCTTGGCGCGCATTTCTTTACGCTGGACGGCGGGGGCAACCCGATGATGTATATCAACTTGATCTGGATGTGGGGACACCCCGAAGTTTATATCGTCGTCTTGCCGGCTTTCGGTATATTCTCCGATGTCGTGGCGACTTTCGCCAAGAAAAAGCTGTTCGGATATTTGTCCATGGTTTTCGCGATGTTGGTGATCAGCTTGCTTTCCTTCTTTACTTGGGCGCATCACTTCTTTACGATGGGCTCGGGCGCAGATGTCAATGCCTTCTTCGCCATAACGACGATGGCGATCGCCATACCGACCGGGGTCAAAGTATTCAACTGGCTGTTTACGATGTTCCGCGGCCGCATTCGCTTTACAACGCCGATGATGTGGACGATCTCATTTATTCCATGTTTCGTGATCGGTGGGATGACCGGGGTGCTGCTGTCCGTAGCTCCCGCAGACTTCCAGTTCCACAACAGCTACTTTCTGATCGCTCACTTTCACCAGGTTCTTATCGGCGGCGTAGCTTTCGGTTATTTTGCAGGGCTGTCCTACTGGTGGCCTAAAATGTTCGGCTTCAAGCTTAACGAGCGCCTTGGCAAATGGGCGGTCTGGCTGTGGAATATCGGCTTCTATGTTTGTTTTATGCCGCAGTACTTCTTAGGTTTGGACGGCATGACACGCCGTACGTATACGTACGATTTCGATATGGGCTGGGGACCGCTGAATCTGGTTTCGACCGTCGGCGGCTTCCTGATGGGGATGGGCTTCCTGTTCCAAGTATGGCAAATCGCGCACAGTATCAAATTCCAGGAACGCGACACGACAGGCGATCCTTGGGATGGACGGACGTTGGAATGGTCGATTCCTTCGCCTGCGCCTCTCTATAACTTTGCAGAGCTGCCGCAAGTTCATCACGTGGACGATTGGTGGGAACGCAAGCAAAAAGCGGGCGGCACTATAAAGCGCACTGTGGCCGCGCATTACGAACCGATTCATATGCCGAAAAATTCGGGCATTCCTTTTATCAAATCGGCGCTTTGGTTTTTTGCCGGCTTCGGTTTCGTATGGGATTGGATGTGGCTGTCCATTCCGGCCTTGATCGGCATCGCCATTTGTATGATAGCGCGCTCGTTCTCTTATGACACCGATTATTACATTCCGGCTGACGAAGTAAAACGTACGGAAGCCGCGTTGAAAGGAGCGAACGTTTAATGGCACAGACAGCTGCGCATTCCGCACACGGTCACGGTCATGACCACGAGCATCACGATCATGAATCGCTGAAGACGTTCGGATTCTGGATCTTTCTGATTACGGACTGTATTTTGTTCGGATCTTTATTTGCAACGTACGTAGTTTTGCACGCTAACACCAACGGCGGACCGACAGCCAAAGAGCTGTTCGAAATGCCGGGCGTTATCGCCGAAACGTTCATCCTGCTTACAAGCAGCTTCACGAGCGGCCTCGCCGTTCTGGCGATGCATAAAGGCAACACCAAGCAGTTGATCGGCTGGCTTGCCGTAACTGTGCTGCTAGGGGCTTCGTTTATCGGGCTGGAGCTTACCGAGTTCGTGAAAATGGTGGGCGAGGGCGCTACGATCAAGACGAGCGCATTTTTATCTGGCTTTTTCGTACTCGTCGGTACGCACGGTCTACACGTTTCGGTCGGTTTGATCTGGATGATCGGGTTGATGATTCAATTGAGCAAAAGAGGCATTACGTCTGTCACCAAGCGTAAGGTCGAAGTTATCAGCTTGTACTGGCACTTTCTCGACGTCGTGTGGATTTTCGTATTCACGGTCGTTTACTTGATGGGGGTGATGTAGGATGAGTCAAAAAGCAGGTTCGCACGATCATCATGCATCCCATGGGTCCATAAAATCGTATACTACAGGTTTTATTCTTTCCATCGTGTTGACCATCATTCCGCTCGTCGTCGTGATGAATCACATGCTTTCCAAATCCGCCACCGTGGCGCTTATTATGGCGATGGGCGTGCTTCAGTTCGTGGTTCAGCTGTACTTCTTTATGCACATTAAAGAAGGCGAGAATGCGCGCTGGAATATAATGGCGCTCCTGTTCGGCGTCATCATTCTGTTAACGGTCGTTGCCGGTTCGATCTGGATCATGACCTACAATCAGGTTGCGCATTAAAATTGATCTGCTCATGCATAAAGATTCCATTTGCTCGGCAAATTAAAGTTATTCACCTAGAAGGAGTGATATTTAATGGCGAGCAACAGCAACACACTGGTCGTTCAACAAGCAAAAGCGGCATTGGAACAACTGAAGTATGAAGTCGCACAAGAGCTGGGTATCCAAATTCCTCAAGACGGGTACTATGGATACATGGCTTCGCGCGATACTGGCGCAATCGGCGGACACATTACCCGCCGGCTTGTTCAAATCGCCGAACAGCAATTATCGAGCTTCAGACGCTAGACGTCTGAAAGCAATACAAAAAAGACTGAATCACCGTCCGAGGTGATTTCAGTCTTTTTTTGTATTTGCAGCGGAAGCGCGCGGCATCAGTCCCGTGTTCTAACGGACGAATCCGATAAATTCCGGGGACCGCAATTTGCCCCTCCTCGTCCAGCCGCGCGTTTTGATGCTGGCCATCAGGACCGGTTCCATATAAGCGAAATGCTGATCCTCTTTGTAAGCGAACCGCTTTTTCAAACTGTCGAGCGCCTTCTTTTGTTCCGGAGCGAGTCCGGTCTCGATCAAGCCGACGGGCGTCGGATAGCCGGAGGCAGTGTCTATGGATGCCTGCAAAGCAAAATCCCCTTTGCGGACCCCCGTTATATAGACGTCGGCATACGTCCAGTTAATGACCTTTTGCCACGCTTTCGATCGTTTGCCTGCCGTATATTTCGTTCTTTTCGATTTGATGACGATGCCTTCAAGGCCGCTGTTTTTAATTTGCTCGAAGTATTCCGCCGCATTCCCTTCGTGATATTGAACTTTTTTATAAGCTTCGTTGTCGGTAAAAGACTTTTCCAACAGCTCCTTGCGCTTCAGCAAAGAAAGCGGAGTGACGTCGACTCCGTTGTACCGGAGCACATCGAACGCGTAAAAGATAGCCGGAGTGCGGTCTTTTCGCGATAAGAGCCGGGCGGACATCGCTTCGTAGTCAGGCTTGCCCTGATGATCTTTCATAATCAGCTCGCCGTCAAGCACAGTTCCCTCGGGAATCGGGCAATTATGTAGTTCGGGGAACTTATGCGTAATATTGATGCCTGTCTTCGTGTACACCCGGAGTCCGTCGACGCGCGAAACGATGCAGCGAATCCCGTCCAGCATCGCTTCCGCAATATGGTAATTACTGCCCAGCGGTTCACGATGAACAGCGGTTTCAACCAACATCGGAGAAATGAACATAGTATCCTCACCCATATTCATGGTACAACGGGAAGCGCGGTTTGGGTAATGGGAGTTGAAGGGAAGTCTGCGTCCGGCGGGCGATCTTTTTCGTGCTTTTGCCTCGAACGTAACATAGATCACCGCCTGCAATCGTACTATATATCAGCGGGGTGATCTATGATGAAGCGTACCGACGAAGTCATCAGTTTGTCAGAGCGCTTTGGCGCGCGTAATTATCGGCCTCTTCCCATTGCCGTCGCATCGGCTTTTGGCGTGTGGGTGGAGGATGTAACCGGCCGCAAATATTTGGATATGCTGAGCGCCTATTCGGCTCACAATCAAGGCCACCGCCATCCGGCGGTCATACAGGCGCTGAAGGATCAAGCCGACAAGTTAACCCTTACTTCCAGAGCATTCCATAGCGAGGTGCTGGCAGATTGGCTCGAACATTTGGCTTCTTTGTCTGGCAAAGAGCGGGTACTTCCGATGAACACGGGCGCGGAAGCTGTCGAAACCGCGGTGAAAATCGCCCGCAGGTGGGCCTACGACGTCAAGGGAGTACCGCTCGACCAGGCGGAAATAATCGTGTGCGAGGGCAATTTTCACGGGCGTACGCTATCTGTGACTTCTTTTTCCACGACTGCCGAGTATATGCGGGGTTTCGGTCCTTTTACACCGGGTTTCCGCGTCGTTCCTTACGGAGATGCGGCTGCGCTGGCCGGGGCTATTACCCCGAATACGGCCGCTTTTTTGGTTGAGCCGATTCAGGGCGAAGCGGGCATTCGCATACCGCCGGCAGGTTATTTGCGGCAGGCGGCGGAGCTGTGCAGGCAGCACAATGTGCTGCTGCTGGCGGACGAAATCCAAACCGGATTCGGCCGGACGGGCAAACTGTTCGCCTGCGAGTGGGAAAATGTGCAGCCGGACATGTATATGTTCGGAAAAGCGCTGGGCGGAGGGGTATTGCCGATTTCCGCGGTATGCGGAGATGCGGCCGTTCTCGATGTGCTCGATCCGGGCTCGCACGGTTCCACTTTCGGCGGCAATCCGCTCGCTTGCGCGGTGTCCATCGCCGCGATGAACGTTATCATGGACGAGAAGCTGCCCGAAAGATCGCTGCAATTGGGCGATTATTTGCAGGAGCAGCTGCACAAAAAGCTGGCGCATTCGCGCATCCGCGAAATACGCGGCAAAGGGCTTTTTATCGGGATCGAATTATCCGAGGAAGCGCGGCCCTATTGCGAAAAGCTGCTTGACGCCGGCATCCTGACCAAGGATACGCACGTAAATACGCTGCGGCTGGCGCCGCCGCTCATCATTACGCAGGATGAAATCGATTGGGGCGTCGAACGCGTCGCGCAAGTGTTGAATGCGAATTAGGAGGAGGCGGTGCGGCAATGATTCCATATCGTCCGGAGCCATTGACGAATTTTCAGGACAGCTCCAGCGAGCAGGCGTTTCAGCTTGTTATGGATCAAGTGAGCGGGGAGCTGGGGCTCGAGGTTCCGCTCATTATCGGCGGCGAGCGGATCGCGACGCAGCGGCAAATCCGCTCGATCAACCCTTCCGACCGGCGGGAAACGGTCGGTTTGGCCGCGCAGGCGGATGAGCCGTTGGCCGACCGGGCGATCCGCGCGGCCGCGGATGCTTTTGCGTCATGGTCGCGGGTGACGCCGGAGGCAAGAGCGGCCGCGCTGCTCAAAGCCGCGGCGCTGCTCAGGCGGCGCAAGCACGAATTTTCGGCTTGGCTGCTGCTCGAAGCCGGCAAGAGCCGTGCGGAAGCGGACGCGGATACCGCCGAAGCGATTGATTTTATCGAATACTATGCAAGGCAAGTAGAGAAGCTGGAGCAGCGGGCCGCCGGGGAACTCGTATCGGCGCCGGGCGAGATCAACCGGCTGACATACGTTCCGCTCGGCGTCGGAGTTATTTTGTCTCCGTGGAATTTCCCGCTCGCCATATTGGCGGGCATGACAACAGCCGCGATTGCTGCAGGCAACACGGTCGTCGTCAAACCGTCCAGCCTGACGCCGATCGTCGCTTACAAGTTCGCGGAACTGCTTGAGGAAGCCGGGATTCCCGACGGCGTCGTGAACTATTTGCCCGGTAGCGGCGAGGAAATCGGCGATTTCCTCGTTTTGCATCCGCTGACGCGCTTTATTTCCTTCACCGGCTCCAAGGAGGTCGGCCTGCGGATAACGGAACTGGCCGCCAAAGTGACGCCCGGGCAAAAATGGATCAAGCGCTACGCGGCTGAAATGGGCGGAAAAGACGCGATCATCGTCGATGCGGATGCCGATTTGCAGCTCGCGGCCGCAGGCATCGTCAGCTCGGCGTTCGGCTTTTCCGGGCAAAAATGCTCGGCTTGCTCCCGTGCCATCGTGCACAAAGACGTATACGACGAGGTGCTGGAAAAATGCGTCGCCCTGACCCGGCAGCTGGCGGTTGGAGACGTGCGCAGCGCGGCTCATTTTACCGGTCCGGTTATCGATGAACGTAGCCAGCGCAAAATCGCGCAGTATCTCGACATCGCGAAGCAGGAGGGGAGGATCGTGTCCGGCGGCTCGGTCATTGCGGGGGACGGTTTTTTTGTCGAACCGACGATTGTCGCCGATGTGCTTCCCGAAGCGAGGATCATGCAGGAGGAAATATTCGGGCCCGTGCTCGCTTTTGCCAGGGCGGAGAATTTGACCGAGGCGCTGCGCATCGCCAACAGCACGGAATACGGGCTGACCGGCAGCATTTATGCGCGGAACAGAGCATCTATTGAAAGAGCGAAAGCCGAGTTTCATGTGGGCAATTTATATATTAACCGCAAATGCACCGGCGCTGCGGTAGGGGTGCACCCTTTTGGCGGCTTTAATATGTCGGGTACGGATTCCAAGGCCGGCGGTCCGGATTATTTGCTGCTTTTCACGCAGCTTAAGCTCGTTTCCGAGTTGCTCTGACCGGCGGGGAAAGGAGGGCTGCGCATGGTCATGGACGCTTTCCTTCGCCGCAGCGTGCTCGGCATCGCCAACAACCGTTTCGTCCGCTCGTGGTTCCGAAAGTATGGGCTTTCCTACGGCGTAAGCCGATTCGTCGCCGGAGAAACGCTGGAGGCGACTGTGGGGCAGGTGAAAAGGCTGAACGAAGCGGGGTTGTGCGCCACGCTGGATCTGCTCGGAGAAAGCGTCTATGACGCACGCCTTGCGGAGGAAGCCGCGGCGGGCATTTTGTCGACGCTGCAAGCCATAAACACGGAGAGGCTGCAATCCCATATTTCCGTTAAACTTTCGCAACTCGGCATTGGCATGGATTACGGCACCTGCCTGAATCATATGCGCGCCATTTGCCGGCAGGCGCAGCAATACGGCATTTTCGTGCGGATCGACATGGAAGATTCGACGCTTACCCAAACGACCGTCGACCTGTTCCGGGAACTTGCCGCGGAATTCGGCTGCAAAGCGGTCGGTCTGGTCATTCAGGCGTATTTGTACCGTTCCGAAGCCGACGTGAGGGAGCTGGGCAAAATGGGCGCCAATCTGCGGATCGTGAAGGGCGCCTACAAAGAGCCTCCCGGGCTCGCTTTTCCCCGTAAAAAAGACGTCGATGCCAACTATTTGCGATTGACCAAAAAGCATATGCTTAACGGCTGCTACACGGCCATTGCCACGCACGACGAACGGATGATTGAGCCGCTCAAAGCTTTTGCCGCCGCCGAGGGCATAGAGAAAGATCAATTCGAATTTCAAATGCTTTACGGCATATGCCCGGGGCTGCAGCGCCGGCTTGCCGGAGAGGGATACAAAGTAAGAGTGTATACCCCTTACGGCGGTCAATGGTACCCGTATTTTACCCGGCGCATAGCGGAACGACCGGCCAACCTGTGGTTTGTGCTGAAAGGAATGCTCAGAAAATAGCGGAGGTGCTGCTCCATGAATCCGGGATTGCACCCGAATGTTGCGATCATCGGCGTCCCGATGGATTTGGGCGCGGACCGCAGAGGGGTCGATATGGGACCGAGCGCGATCCGCTGCGCGGGACTCGAAGCGAAATTGGCAAGCATCGGCTATCAGATGCAAGATTGCGGGGATCTTATCGTACGGAGGCACGCTGCGGCGCAACCGGCCGTTGCGGCTGCGGGAGCAGGCCCCGGCCCTGGTCCTGGTCCGGGCAATCTCAAATATTTGGATGAGATTGCGAGAGTGAATGATGAGCTGCATCGGCTCGTAGCGGATGTGATCGGGCAGGGTAAGTTCCCGCTCGTTCTTGGCGGGGATCACAGCATTGCCATCGGCACGCTGGCCGGCGTCAGGCGGCATCATGAGGAGATCGGCGTCATCTGGTTCGATTCCCATGGCGATGTGAACACCGCAGCGACTTCTCCTTCGGGCAACATTCACGGGATGTCGCTAGCCGTTGCGCTCGGATTCGGACATTCCAAACTGGTCTCTATCGGCGGTTCCTTCCCGAAAGCAAAGCCCGAGCACGTCGCCATCGTCGGCGCCAGATCGCTCGATCCGGGCGAGCGCGCTTTTTTGCGGCAGCACGGTATTCTGGTGTACACGATGCATGAAATCGACCGGCTGGGCATGTCCCGCGTCATGGAACAGGCAATCGAGCATGTGTCGCGGGGGACGACCGGCGTGCACCTCAGCCTCGATCTGGACGGACTCGATCCGGGCTATGCTCCGGGAGTCGGTACTCCCGTGCCGGGAGGCATTACTGTGCGCGAAAGCTTTTTGGCGATGGAGCTGCTGTCGGACGCCGGGGTGCTCGTCAGCGCCGAGTTCGTGGAGGTGAATCCCATTTTGGACCACCGGAACCAGACGGCCCAATTGGCGGTCTCGCTCATCGCCTCTTTGTTCGGCGAACGTATTTTGTGAGATAAACCTCTATCGAGGTCTTTCGAAGATGAGCGACCGCGTTTAGAGGTAGGTTTATTCGCCAATAAGAATGCAGTTCTTCACGCTTTAGCGCTGTAAAGAACTTAAACATTTTTATGTGGTAAAATATGGTTATAATGATTCTTTCCTTTGATTTTTTGGAGTGAGTTGACTATGATGGTCGTAGTACAAATTCAGGTTACGCAGATTGATATGATGAAGCTTGGGAGACGTGATTGTATGTCGAAGGTTGTTCTTAACTAATCAATTTCATAGGAGGCACCATGCGTTTGGCCCTGCCGCGCTACCCGTCTGCCCATTTTGGCAGTGTGAAAGTGCGAAGCGTCAACCATCGCCCTCTTGAAACTAGTTAAGAACATCGGGATCATATCGTCTGCAAAAGCTTTTTGCGCCGAAACGGACCGTGCTCTTGTGAGCACGTTTTTTTTCGCCTTGGCGGAAGGACTCTTTTCGGAGGCCGTGCGTAAAAAGTTCCGAACCGGGAGCGGAAGATGAACGCGATTCGTTCATTTTCCGCTCTTTTTTTGTACCTGTTTTTGTGCATACCCCCGAAACCAAGGGGTCTATCCGATAAACCACGGATTGGGCATGCGCAAAAGTAACTGTGTCGGAGAGAATCCTAGAAGGAGGCAAACGGAAATATGAATTTTGATGCAACGAACCGGCTTGAATACGAAAAAGTGAAGGAGCATTTGGCGGAATATGCCCGCACTTATTTGGGACGCGGACACATAAGCAGGCTGCGGCCGCTCACGGACATAGCCGTCATCCGCAGGCTGCTTAGTGAAGCGGAGGAAGCGCTCAAGCTGATCGAGCACGGGGCCAGCGTTCCGCTCCCGTCGCTTGAGGGCATCGAATCGATCGCTGACGGGTTCGGTAAAGGGTTCCTGCTGTCGGTCGGCGAGCTCAGCCTGATCGGCAGATTGCTCGAAAGCACCGACCAGCTCAAACGGTTTATGAGCAGGAAAACGGAAATTGCGCCGAATGTCGCTTCTTATGCGCTTTCCTTGCACGAGCTGCGGGAAGTGCGCGAAGAGCTTGAGCGCTGCATCCGCCACGGCCAACTGCTTGATCAAGCGAGTCCTGAGCTGGCCAAAGTCCGTAAAAAAATCGTCATCGCCGAGCAGCGGTTGAAGAAAAAGCTGGAGGGTGCTCTGCAGCGCTATCGCGCCAGTCTGCAGGAGCATGTCGTCAGCATGCGCGGCGACAAATATGTCCTTCCGGTCAAAAAGGAGCACCGGAAGCTGGTTCCCGGCTCTGTCCTGGACGAATCGGCCAGCGGGCAAACCGTCTTCGTGGAGCCTGCCGACGTCGCTGCGCTGACATTCGATCTCAGCGCGCTCCGCGCCGAGGAGAGCCGGGAGGAAATGAAAATTCTCGGCTCCCTGACGGACTTGGTCGAGAGCCGCAGCTACGAGCTGGGAATCAACCTGGAGACGATCGGTCATTATGATTTTTTGTTCGCCAAAGCGCGGTACGCCTTGGTGACGGATGCGCGTTCCGTCGGCTTGAATGAAGACGGTTATGTCCGGATTTGCCAAGGTCGTCACCCTTTGCTGGGGAAGCGGTCGGTGCCCCTGGACTTCGAGATCGGTACGGCGTACCGATCCTTGATCATTACCGGGCCCAATACAGGCGGAAAGACGGTTGCGCTCAAAACCGTCGGACTGCTTGCGATGATGGTGCAATCGGGATTGCCGGCGCCTGCGGCTGAAGGCAGCTGTTTCCCGATTTTTGATCGCGTGTTGGCCGATATCGGCGACGGGCAGAGCCTGGAGCAATCGCTGAGCACGTTCTCGTCGCACGTCAAGAACTTGATCCGCATTTTGCGGGAAGCGGGTCCTTCCACGCTGATCCTGCTCGATGAGCTGGCGACCGGGACGGACCCCGGGGAAGGCATCGGCCTATCCATTGCCGTGCTTGAGGAGCTGCACCGCAAAGGCGCCACGATCGTGGCCACGACGCATTTTAACGAAATCAAGCAGTATGCGGAAGCTGCGGACGGCTTTGAAAATGCCAGAATGGAATTCGACCTGGACACGCTGCAGCCGTTATATCGGTTGAAAATCGGCGAGGCGGGGCACAGCTACGCTTTTCAGATCGCCGCGAAGCTCGGCATGCCGCAAGCGATTATCGACCGATCGGCTGCCATCACATACAGCGGCGGAAAGGGGAGCGGGACGGGGCTCATATCGCTGGAAGCCGCGCTGCAGCGGAGTGCCGCCGATCAAAGCGGCGCTGAACGGAGCGGCCGGCAGAGCCCGGCAAGCGGTTCAGCGCCGGGAAAGCATAAGCATGCCGGCAAGCCTGGGGTGTCCCCGTTCGAAATCGGGGACTGCGTCTGGATCCGTTCGTTGAAGCGCACGGGCATCGTATGCGAACTGCCTGATGAAAGAGGAAACGTCGTGGTGATGATACAAAAAGAGAAGGTGAAAATCAATGTGAAACGATTGTCGCTTTATATCGAAAAAGAACAGCTGTATCCGGCCGACTACGACATGGATATCGTCTTTGAATCCAAAGAAGTGCGGAAAAAACGCAAAATCATGAGTAAACGCCACGATGAGACGGCAACCATTATCCATCCGCCCCAGACGGATTGACACGCCCTCCCCTGGCAAGGGGCCGCGCATCGTGTTTGGAGGCGGCCCCGCATCGGCGTGGCGCGGGGGGCAGCCCGCCCGAGATCTGCGGGAAATCCTCGCGTCCGCCCGTTTCCACCCAAAAAGCCTGCGAAAATACAGGCTTTTTTGATGGAAACGGCTCGTTTTGGGGAAAAGCCTGCGATCGTGCAGGAATTTCCGCTGTGGAGGGGGCTATGCCTCAAATTTCAGCAAAAAACCTGCAGATTTGCAGGAATTTTTCGTGGCAAGCGTGCTAACGAGCAAAAAACTGTATTTTTGCAGGTTTTCCCCCAACGCTGCCAAGTAGATGTGATGCTTTCTTGGAGTCTTTCCGATGAACTCAGCAGAATGTATGTGTATGCGAGATGGGGCTGTCCCGAAAGTCAATTGATGATTTTCTATTCCCCACTTGAAATTTCATCAAAAGAGAGGGCTTCATCCTCCACTTGGTAGTGGAATTTGAAGTCGTTTTGCTCGACTTTCGGGCTTTTCCGGTATTGGCAACCCGATGATTCCGGTGAGCAAAAAAGCAGCTCCGCCCGCCAGACCCCTGGCGTGAGGGTGCCGCCTCCCCGCAGCGTATTGGCTGTGCACAAGCCGTCTCCCCGCAGCGCGTTGTGCGCGGCCCCCGCGGCGCACAGCGCCGGCTCCGGCCCGGGCGAGCACGCTAGGCCCGCGGTCCCTCGCGCATCGTTCCGCAGCCCTCAACCGCCGCGTCAAAAAGACGCCTCCCCGCTTGCAAAAGAAAGCGGGCGGAGGCGTCTTTTCGCACCACTCGGGCCAACTCGCGCGGGTGGCGGCTCCTTCGACTTAGCAGCCGCCTTCGTTATTTTTGCGCTGCTTCGTTGCTTGCTTGGCGTCTTGCGCGGCTTTTTCGCCGAATTGATCCAGCCGGGAAGGGCTGCTTGCAGGGCCGTTGTTTTTTGGCGAATTGTTTCTTCCGCTCATCGTTTATCACCTCCAATGGTACAGGTTTTGCAAATGGCCAGCGATTCATGCAGGACTTTGCACAAAACTGTTGTCAACCCGGCATACGATATGATACATTATGTATCAATGGTACAAAATGTATCGTAACGCGCATCACAGTTTGGACATGCCTACAATAGGAGAACGGGGAGGAGCCGAATGATCCGCCGAAGCCAACGATTTCGCAACCATCTCGATGATAATCTTGTTCACCTCCACAAAAATTTGTACATCAGTCCGTCGGATCCGCTCTATTATGAGAAAGTTATCCGCTACCTGGACGCCAATTCGCCGGAAGCTCATTACAAGCTGGGACAGAAGTTCCAAATCAACGGGAACCGGAGGAGGGCGATTTTCCATTACAAACAAGTGTTGAGAACGTATCCGTCGCCGTTTTACTCAGCCGCCAACCGGGCTCTGCATGAGCTGGATCAAGCGCAGCCCGCCCGTCTTGCAGCGGAAGATGTAGGGGAGGAGACGCCCAAACGCGGTATGTCGTTCTTGCCTTCCTTTATGAAAACGCTTCTGATCGTGCTGCTTGTGCTGAATTTGCTGCTTATCGCTTTATTTTTCGGGGACCGCCCGGTCACCAAAACCGTATCCGCGATGATGCATTGGGGCGTCGGCAGCGAAGTTACGTATGAGACGGTTGACGTTCCTTATGTGATTTATCTTGCTCCGGCAACCGACCTCAAGGAGATTGAAACGATTTTGCACAAAAAAGCGTTGAAACTCGGCAGCGAACATCCTAATCAAAACGTGCTTCTTTACGGAATTGCCTCATCCGATGCGAACGATCTCGGAAAGACACGCCTCCTGTCGAACGGCGAGCTCGCCAAAAGCGCCTTCGTCATAGCGGAATACCACCCTGCAACGGATCAATCGGTCAAAATCCGGTTTCTGAATGCGGAATATGAAAAGCACCAGCCGCTCAGCGCGATTGGTGCTAATTTAGTTCGGACGGCTTTGCAAAATTATAAGGCGGATTACGGCAAAAGCCCTGACACGGTCGCCCGGCTGCTGCAGGATTATCCGAATAATTATTTGAGCTTTATTCCGTTGGAAACGTATTCAGGAAGCAATGCAGTCCAAGGAACGTATGACGGGCATGGAGGCTGGGTGTACGATCCTTCGGCAGAGCAGGCGGAAGCTATGTTTTTTGCGAATGTACCTGCCGGCAGAACTGTTCCTTACGAACCGATGCTTATCGAAGTCAGCAAGGACGATCACCGTCTCAGGCTGTTAAGCGGAGCAGTGCTGCTATGGGACACTGCCATCGGCCTGGGAGCGGGCGGCAGTACGCCGGAAGGCAGCTTTCGGGTGAAGGATCGCGTGCTGGAGCCGCTTGGAACGAAACAGCATGTTTACGGCGCAGCGGGCCTCGGGCTCGGTCAAATCGCTTTGCACGGCACTTATGACGAAAGCTCGATCGGCAGCGATAAATCGTTAGGCTGTGTCCGGCTGTCCAACGGGGATATGGTGCAAATATATAATTTTGTGCCGAAAGGAACCGAGGTGCGCATAACGGCAAAATCAAGCGCCGAACGATCCGGCGGCGGCGCCCGGAATACCGTCGACCCCGCTTCGCTTGTTCCAACGGAATTGACCCGGCCGGATGAAACGCCCGAGCATATCGTTTTTCATTGGCTGGGCTAGCGCGTACCCGTCGTAACCCTTTTTTGTCACAAAAGAAAGAGCGGCTTCGTCTTGTAAATGAAATCGAATATTTCCGTACAGGAGGAATCGCGGATGAAGGAAAGAATGGACTACAAAGAAGAGTATCCGGAAGCGTTTCAAGCTATGCTCGGGCTGGAGCAGTTCGTCAGGAAGAGCGGTCTGGACCCATTGCTGCTGGAATTGATCAAGCTGCGGGCTTCGCAGATCAACGGCTGCGCCTTTTGCCTGAACATGCACGCCAAAGATGCAAGAGCATACGGGGAGACCGAGCAGCGCATTTATTTGCTGAACGCCTGGAGGGAAGCGCCGTATTATACGGCATCCGAAAGGGCGGCTCTGGCATTGACCGAGGCTGTCACCCGAATTTCCGAAGCCGGCGTGCCGCAGGCGGTTTACGATGAAGCGAGAAAGCATTTTGACGGCAAGCAGTTTACTGCGATTTTGATGGCCATTAATGTCATTAATAGTTGGAATCGTTTGGCGATTGCGACAGGCATGATGCCTGAATAATTAACAGGCAAGAAAAGTAAAGCAGCCGACGTCCTTAGCATGAAAACTGCAAAGGGCATCCGGCTGCTTTTTAGTTTACTATATTAAATTTTCCGGATTAAGCTTCTCCAGTTCCGGAATGACGAACCGGCCGTCTTTGCGGATAAGTACGTCATCGAAATAAATTTCGCCGCCGCCGTATTCCGCACGCTGGATGAGCACCATGTCCCAATGCACGGAAGAACGGTTCGTGTTATCAGCTTGTTCATAGGCTTGGCCGGGGGTAAAATGGATGCTGCCGTCGATTTTTTCGTCGAACAAAATATCTTTCATCGGATGCTGAATATGCGGGTTGACGCCGATTGCGAATTCGCCGATATAGCGCGCGCCGTCGTCGGTATCCAAGATTTCGTTCAGCCTCTTCGTGTTGTTGCTCGTCGCTTCGACGATCCGGCCGTTCTTGAAACGGAGCACAATGTTTTCGAACGAGGACCCGGAATAAATCGTCGGCGTGTTGTAGCTGATAACGCCGTTAACCGAATCCTTCACAGGCGCCGTGTACACTTCTCCGTCCGGAATGTTTCTACGGCCCGAGCAGGGAACGGCGGGGATATCCTTGATCGAGAACGAAAGATCCGTGCCCGGAGAAACGAGCCTCACCCGATCCGTGCGGTTCATCAGTTCAACGAGCGATTCCATGGCATCGGCCATTTTGCCGTAGTCCAGATTGCACACCTTGAAGTAGAAATCTTCGAACGCTTCCGTGCTCGTGCTCGCGAGCTGCGCCATCGACGCGTTCGGGTAGCGCATCACGCACCACTTCGTGTTGTTGATGCGTTCATCGAAGATCGGACGCTGAAAATGTTTTAAATACAGCTTCATTTGCTCTTCCGGCACATCTGACGATTCGGTGATGTTGTCCCCGCTGCGGACGGCAACGTAAGCGTCCATGGCCCGCATCCGGACGAGCTCGAATTCCGACCACTGCCCGAACTGCTCGGCGGTTCCTTGCATTTGCAGACTCCGCGTGACGGCGGGATCGCGCAGCTCGATAAACGGTTTTCCGCCTGCGGCGTACACTTCCTCAATTAAGCATTTTGCCAATTCGGGGTCTTTGACACCGATCATTTCGATCAAAATGTTCTCTCCTGGCTGAAGGTCTACCGAATAACGAATAATGTTTTTGGCAAAAGTTTGCAGTCTCGGATCTCTCATACGAAAACTCTCCTCTGGTTCAATTGCGTTTTCTCAAATTATACCTTATTCCTGCGAAGGATGCGAATTGACCATTGGATATTTATTGCAAAGTGTCTGGGTATGCTACAATATAAGGAAGCTTGCAGGATGCTTAGGGGAGCTTCGCGAATAGGGAGGGAGCAAAAGCAGCATGGCGAGAGAACAGATCAAAGTGCCGTACGGCTATGAGCCGCCGGTTCAAACGCGAAGAGGCACAGTGCTCGTTATGGAAACTTTCGAGGATTGGCTCGAGGAGGATATGCGGTCCATTACCGCGTGGGCGGAGGAGCGGAAGTTTGCCAGAGTTATTTTATATCCGCAGCATGAAGAAACGCTTCGCAGAATGGGCATTCCATGCGAGGTGCCGTATTTCGCCAGGGTCAAACAGCTGGAGGCGCTGCTTGAGCATGTGCCGGCGAACATCCGGGCGGAGGTGGACCGCTGGGAAGGGAAGAGGAAGAAGTATACGCCGATCGACACATCGCTTCACTTTTTAACGGATAAATATGTGGGCCCCTTTTTCGTCGCGATGAGCGACCGGTACGCCAATGTGTTTGTCACCTATGCGTCTTTTGCGGAATGGATCAAGAAGGTGCGGCTCGTCGTCCAGCTTAAGTATCGCGTTCCCTTGAACGGGAAGCTGGAGCAGTACGCCTCAAGATGGGAAGCGGTGGAGTGACCCGAGGAATTTGTCCGCTTCGCCGGATAAATAGACTCGATAGACTCGCAGACAGGCAAAAAGACACTCGAACCGCAACAACGATGCTGCGGCTCCAGTGTTTTTTTATTGGCGATAAACGCGGCCGCTCATCACCTGCTTAGTTGAATGATTGCGCTGCTCGCGAATGATCCGTCATGTACCGCTCCGTCAAAATCGTCAGCATATGAATACCGATCTCGTTCTCGCCGCCCTCCGGAATGATGATATCCGCGTATTTTTTGGAAGGCTCGATGAAAGCGTCGTGTATCGGCTTCACGGTCGTTAAATATTGATCGAATACGGACTGCAGCGTCCGGCCTCTTTCGTTAATGTCGCGGGATAACCGCCTCAAAATGCGGACATCGGGGTCGGTATCGACGAATACTTTAATATCCAGAGCCCCCCGCAGCTCCTCGTCCGTCAGGACATGAATGCCTTCGATCAATACGATCGGTTTCGCTTCAATGTGGAGCGTCTGCCCGCTTCTGTTATGCTCCGTAAAATCGTACACCGGAATATCGACCGCATGACCGCTTTTAAGCTCACCAAGATGCTGGAGCAGCAAGCGGTTCTCGAAAGCGTTCGGATGATCGTAGTTCAACCGTTCGCGCTCTGCAAAAGTAAGATCGCTATAATGACGATAATAATTATCCTGCGAGATAAGCGCAACGTTTGCGCCGCCTAATTTGTTCATAATCGAACGGGCAACCGTCGTTTTTCCCGACCCGGTGCCTCCGGCAATTCCGATAACCAGCATGAAATGTATTGCCTCCCCAAGTGACTTAAGCTCTTCTGCGAATAGTTTAACATAATGATTGCATTTTGAAAAAGAAAGTCACCCTATATTGGCAAAACCGATGCACAGGAAAAAAGCGATCGTTAGCCGATCACTTTGTCCGTCTCGCACGTATTTATCTGACTTGCCGCGGCGTGTGGGACTTCTCCTGGTTCGCTTCCAGGTCTTGACCCGCCTGATGGAGCTGCTCCAGCGTCTGTTGAATTTGCGGGCCAAACTGCTCGTTGTCAAACGCTCGCAGCTGCCCCTGGGCGTCCACGACCTGCTGTCTGGCTTGAACGACCGCCGCCTGAGCGGACTGGATCGCCTGCGGATCGGCCTGCAGGATAGCGGTATGCAGATTGTACTCCGCTTTTTGGGCGAGCAGAATCGCTTTTTCCGCGGCCTCCTGGGCGTGGCGAATCGGTTCCTGCTGATGATTGGTGTTGGTCACCGGTATAAGCCTCCTCACATGTACGCATTGAATTGTCGTTTTGCAAAAACTCCCATTACTACATTGCTCCAAACCCCGGGAAATCATTCCCGTACGAGGAAATTGTTTTTATTTCCTGGGCAAGCGCAAAAAATGATAGCACTTCTACTTTTTCGACATCATTTGTCTGAAAATTCCGAACAGAAAAATTATTCAACTGTTTTTCCTTTACATGCGCGGTAAATAAAAGTAGACAAACGGATTGCTAGTTTTATAAGCTAGAGGCATGCGCTCTTTGAGAATGGTATTTTGTGGCAAGCGAAAACAGAGGAGTCTGAACGATGTCGACAGAAAAAAAACGGCTCAGCCTGCAGAAAAGAATTGTGTTCATGCTTACTGGAGTCACGGTAGTCATGCTTTCGTTAATGATGGCCGTCGACACCGTCAGCCTGAACAAATCGATCAGGGAGGCTTACGTCAGCCAAATTAACGGAATCGCCATTGCAATCAACGCGAGGTATGAAGAAGGGCGTTCGATCGGCGATGTCCAGCAAATGATTGATTACATACAGATCAAGAACAATCGCGTTTTGGAGCTGAAGCTTTACAACATGGAAGGCCTTATTTTGGCCTCTTCCCAGCACGAAGAAATCGGCAAACAATTTTCACCTTCCCAAATGAAGTATCCGCTGAGCCATTCGATTATCGACCGCGCGCCTATGGAAGAGAACGATAAGCCCGTCGTACGGTTGACAGCTCCCTTGGAGGAAGGCGGGACGATGGTCGGCGCCGTGGAAGTTATTTTCGATTCGACGGAAGAAACTGCGCTGCTGAATACCCGTACAAGGCTTATTTTGGTTGTCGGCGCCAGCATCGCCTTGCTGCTTTCGGTGATTTTATGGCTGATTTTACGGAAAATGGTTATTATCCCGCTCATCAAGCTGCGCGAAGCCGCCAACTGGGTCAAGCAGGGGGGCAAGCTGCCGAAGCTGGAGTTTCAGGCTTCTCCCGAAATCGAGGATGTCTCGGACGCGTTCAATGAGATGGTGAACATTCTCGATGAGCGGTATCAGGAGCTGCAGCAAGCGCTCCACAGACTCAAACAGACACAGGATAAGCTCGTTCAATCGGAAAAAATGAGCGCTCTCGGCGGCCTCGTTGCCGGCGTTTCCCATGAAATCAACACGCCGATCGGCATAGGGGTGACGGCGGTCTCCTATTTGGATGAAAAAACGAAGCATTTTCAGCAGTTGTATCAAACAGGCAAAATGAAGAAATCGGATCTCGAACAATTTTTGACGGTTGTCGAAGAAACGAACGGTATGGTGCAGTCCAATCTGGAGCGCGCGTCTGCGCTGATTCGGAGTTTCAAGCAAATATCCGTGGATCAAAGCGTGGAAGTCAAACGTTCGTTCCATCTTCGCGAGTATTTGGAGGGTGTCGTAGTCAGCCTGAAGCCTTCTTTGAAAAAAACGCGGCTGCGCGTCCATATCGAGTGTGACGAACAGCTTGTCCTGTACAGCTATCCCGGAGCTTTGTCGCAAATTATGACCAATCTGGTCATGAATTCTTTGAACCACGCGTTTGCCCCGGAGGAGGAAGGCAACTTGCATTTTCGCGTTATGACGAGCGAAGATAGCGTCCATCTGGTTTATACGGACGATGGCAAAGGCATGACGCAGGAGGTGCTTGCGCATATTTTCGATCCGTTTTTTACGACGAGCCGCGGGAAGGGCGGGACAGGCCTCGGCATGAACATTGTGTATAATTTGGTTACCCAAACGTTAGGCGGAACGATGAGCTGTTCCAGTACGCTGGGACAAGGAAGCTTGTTCCATATCGAAATTCCGAAAGAGGAGGAATCCCTATAATGAAGCCGAAAGATCCAATTATTCAGACGGATGAAGCGCTGTTTGCGGACGATCAAGACGACCAGCTCTTATTCGCAGCGGAAGAAGACATGGATTCCAATACGAAAGAAAACCACGACAAAGAAGCGTGGGTCGTCCTGATCGTCGATGACGAGCAGCAAATTCACCAGGTCACCAAGATGGTGCTGCAGGATTTTGAGTTTGACGGCAAAAAGCTGGAATTCCACTGCGCCTACTCGGGTTCCGAGGCCAGGCAGCTTCTGCGCGAACAGCCGAACGCCGCATTGATTTTATTGGATGTGGTCATGGAACATGACGAAGCCGGACTGCAAATCGTCAAATTTATTCGCGAGGAGCTCAAGAACAGCTCGATCCGCATTATTTTACGGACGGGGCAGCCGGGCCAGGCGCCGGAAAAAACCGTCATTACGGAATACGACATCAATGATTACAAGGAGAAAACGGAACTTACGGCACAAAAGCTGTTCACGACGGTCATAGCCTCGCTGCGTTCCTACCGCGATATTAAAACGATTGAAAAAAGCCGAAATGGCCTGGAGGAAATTATCAAATCCGCCTCTACGCTGTTCGAGCTGCAATCGATGAAAAAGTTCGCCTCCGGCGTGCTGACTCAATTGACTTCCATCGTCAATTTGCATAAAAATGCGATTCACTGCAGCTTCGCCGTGACGAGGGGCGTCGAGGACATTTATGTTTTGGCTGCCAGCGGAGATTACGCATCCAGCAGCGACAAGAGAGCCAGGGACGTCGTTCCGGCCGATGTGATGCGGGAAATCGAAGAGGCGTTTCGCTCGAAAAAAAGCCGGTTTGCCCCCGAACATTTCGTCATTTACTTTCAAAGCAAGATGGGGATGGAAAACGTTATTTTTATGAACGGATTCAAGTCGCTCAGCGAATGGGAACATTACCTGATCGATATTTACTGCGCGAATGTTTCGGTCGCCTTTGAAAATATATATTTGAACGAGGAATTGGAGAGCACGCAGCAGGAAATCATTTACACGATGGGCGAGATTACGGAAACGCGGTCGCAGGAAACAGGCTATCATGTGAAGCGCGTTGCCGAATATTCGCACCTGCTGGCGCTGAAGTACGGGCTTTCCGAGCAGGAAGCCGAAATCATCCGTCTCGCTTCGCCCATGCACGACGTCGGGAAGGTCGGGATTCCCGATGCGATTTTGAATAAGCCGGGCCGCTTAACAGAGGAAGAGTTCGGCGTCATGAAAACGCACTCCGACCTCGGGTACGAAATGCTCAAGCATTCGAACAAGCAGGTGCTGCATGCGGCTGCGGTCATCGCCAAAGAGCATCACGAGAAGTACGACGGAACGGGCTATCCGCAGGGATTGCGGGGGGAAGAGATCCATATTTACGGCAGGATTACCGCGCTGGCCGACGTATTTGACGCTTTGTGCAGCGACCGCGTGTACAAGAAAGCGTGGGAGCTCGACCGGGTGCTGGAGCTGCTGCAGCAGGAGCGCGGCAGGCATTTTGATCCGGTTATTGTAGATTTGTTTTTGGACAATCTCGATGAGTTTTTGGCGATCAAGGAGTCTTACGCATAAGCCTGAAGGAGCCCGACCGGGCATAAAAAGCGGCGCGAACCCCCATACTAAGCAAAACGTGCGGGAGGTGAGCAGGGTGTCCAAACGGGCGGATAAAAAGGAAAATCAGCAAAATAAAGCTAATTTCACGGAAGAAATGACGAACTTGACGGCAAAAAAGGCGGACGATTATGTGCCGAGCTTGAATAACATCAGCAAGAACGAACAATAAGTCCCGCACAATGCGCCCCTTGATCTTAGCGAAGATCAGGGGGCATTTTTAAAAAGGGATTGAAAGAAGGTGCCGTTTTGGAAGGAATCGGACTCGTACTGGAAGGCGGCGGGATGAGAGGTGTCTACACCGCGGGGGTCTTGGAATATTTTATGAAGCAAGATTGGTATTTCCCATACATTGCAGGCGTATCGGCGGGCGCATGCAACGCCGTTTCATACATCTCCCGACAGCGCGGTCGCAATAAAAAAGTGACGATCGGATATATCGCCGATCCCCGATATTTGAGTTACCGCAATTTATTCCGGCATAAAAGCATATTCGGCATGGATTTTATTTTCAAAGAATTGCCTAACCGTTTGGAGCCGTTCGATTACGATGCGTTCTACGCGTCGCCGCAGCAGCTGGTCATCGGGACGACGGACGCACATACGGGCAAGCCCGTGTATTATACGAAGCATGAGCTGATGAAGGATACGATGCCTATCGTTCAAGCATCCAGCAGTCTCCCCTTCGTGTCCACGCCGATTCATTATAACGGGAAAGTTTTGTTTGACGGCGGGCTTGTCGATCCGATCCCGATTCAAAAGTCGCTGGCCGATGGCAACAGCAAGCATATTATCGTTTTAACGAAGGAGCAGGGTTACCGCAAAAGTCCGTTCAAGCAAAAATGGCTCGCCAAAAGCTTCTATCCGCGCTACCGCGGTCTCATAGACGTCCTCGTGAACCGAAGCGAGATTTATAACCGCACCCTGGATACGATCGAACGCTTGGAGCGGGAGGGACATGCCATCGTGATTCGCCCATCTTCAACTGTCCGGGTTGGCCGCATGGAGAAAGATGCAGGCAAGCTGGAAGAACTCTACGAGCTGGGCTACACGGATGCCCAAAGAGAAAGCGGACGGATCAAGGCTTGGATCGAATCGGAAAAATAAAAATATAAACGGAGCCAAACTGGACTTTTTGCCAAGCTGCCGATATAATGGTTTAAGAACTAATGTTCGTATTTTTTTGAAAAGGGAGCTGGCGGCAGCGATGGTGATAAGATGCGGTTGGGTAAATGAAGATCCGTTGTATATCGATTACCACGATCACGAGTGGGGAGTCCCTGTTCATGACGATCGCAAGCTGTTCGAAATGTTGAATCTGGAAGGCGCTCAGGCCGGGTTAAGCTGGTATACGATTTTGAAAAAGCGCGGGCATTACCTCGAAGCTTTCGATCAATTCGATGCGGAACGCATTGCCGGGTATGACGACGCAAAGCTCGAATCGCTGATGCAGAACGCCGGAATCGTGCGCAATCGGCTGAAAATTGCGGCGGTGGTGCAGAATGCGAAATCGTTCCTGAAGGTGCAGCAGGAGTTCGGAAGCTTCGACCGCTACATATGGGGGTTCGTAGGCGGAGAACCGGTCATCCATCACTGGGACGACCTGCGCAGCGTTCCTGCCTCGACGGCTCAATCCGATGCCATGAGCAAGGATTTGAAAAAGCGAGGCTTCAAATTCGTAGGCTCCACGATTTGCTATGCATTCATGCAAGCGACAGGAATGGTTAACGATCATACGAGAGCTTGTTTCCGGTACAACGGCAATCGGGCATGACAGAAGCGTGCTGCTTCCATCTGACATTCGTCAATGGGCAGCACGCTTTTGTTGTATTATGCATACTGGAGCTGTTTTTCCAAAAGGTTGGCTTTGATGAGATGGATTCGTTTGCGGATATAAAAATCGTACACCGCTCCGGTTAATTCGCGCGGCTTGACCAATGTGTTCGTATCGTTGTCAATGATCGTAACGGAGCCGTCATCATAAAACTTGAACGTGTAGTCGCAGTAGTAATGGCTGTCTTCGTCCAGCATTTCATCGATTTGAGCGGGCAGAAGGCTATCGCTGTTACACAATGCCTTATGGTACCAATAGTCTCGCTCAATAAAACGGAAATTGTGACTTGTATTCATCGTGTAAACAACCTCCTTCACTCAAATAGAACATTTGTTTGTATATCTATAATATACCAAACATTCGTTCGTAATGGAAGAGTTTTGCATGAAAATTTTAATAAAAATTCATACTATTTTCGCGGGCACAATGAAAGCGGGAGGGAAGCGCACTATGGCCAATAAAAAAGCTGACGGCACGCAAGAGGCGGAGGCTGTTTCAGGGCAAAACGGGAAGCAGGGCAGATCGGCGGCAAAAAAGAAATCCAAATAAAACAAAAGAACAAGCAAGCTCCGGGCGGGGCTTGCTTGTTCTTTGGCGGGCATCAAACCGGCTGCGACTTGATGTGTTCGGTAATGGCAATTCCGTGCATTCTGCCGGTTTCAATGAAGATTTCGTTGGCATCGTACTTGGAGGAAGCGACGACCCCGGCTACGTATAAGCCTTGGATGTTCGTCTGCATCGTTTCCGGGTCGATCAGCGGGGCGCCCGTTTCTTCATGGAAACGGACGCCAAGTCCGGTGAGAAGCTTACGGTCCGGACGGAAGCCGGTCAGCGCCAGAACGAAGTCGTTGTCCAGTTGGACGAGCTCGCCGCCGCGCCGGACATGAACGAGCTGTTCCTCAATCCGCTCTACCTGGGAATCGAACCACATTTTGACGCGCCCTTTATTCACCATGCTTTCGAAAATCGGTCTGACCCACGGCTTAATGTTGGCCGAAAACTGGCTTCCGCGGTAAACGACGGTTACTTCCGCTCCGACGCGCAGCAGGTCCATGGCCGCGTCCACGGCGGAGTTGTTCCCGCCGATGATAGCCACTTTTGTCCCCGTATAGGGGTGCGCTTCTTTGTAGTAATGCGTCACTTTCCAAAGCTCCTCGCCGGGGATGCCAAGCATGTTCGGAGCGTCGAAGTAGCCTGTCGCGACAACGACGAAGCGGGCCGTGTAGGACGATTTTTGGCCTGCGCGGTTTTCCGTATGTACGCTGAATCCGCTCTCCGACCGTTCGATGGAGACGACCTCTTCATAGGACCGGATGCGCAGCTGCTCGCGCCGGGCGACTTCCCTGTAATAGACGAGAGCTTCCTGGCGGTAAGGCTTCTCGTGAGGCGTGACAAACGGATAGCCGCCGATCTCGAGCAGCTCGGGAGTGCTGAAAAATTGCAAATAGGTCGGGTATAAATAAATGGAGTGCACGATCGAACTTTTTTCTATGAGTAATGGAGAGAGGCCTGCGCGCTGTAAGGCAACAGCTGCCGACAACCCGCACGGACCCGCTCCGATGACAATAACTTGTTCCACGACAAAATCCTCCTTGGTTCATTTTCTCTTCTCATACTACCGCAAGTAGAGGAAAGATGCCAAGGTTGATTCGCAATCGCACGGCCTCCGGGCCGAAATCAGGACTGGTTTAAGGTCCTGTCTTCCCGCTCTTCGCTGATATCGTCTTTGGCGATATTGACCGGCGTCGTGTTTTTGGCGTTTTCCAAAGTGTCGTTGACGAATTCCAGATCCTGATTTTCCGCCTTCATGTTCGCTGTGCCGGTGTAGTTGCCCGTATGTATTTTGTTTTCCATGATCGAATTTCCTTTCCATGCAAAATATGGTACAAAATTAACGTGCGCCGGGAAGCCGAATTTTATGCAAAAGGATGAAACTTCGCCGGGCTGCCACCGTCTAAAAAGATATAGCGAAGTACGGGAGGATGGTCCGCCATGATCCAAGAGCTCACCGGTCAATTAACCGCTGCAAAAGAAAAAGGCCGCATGCAGCGCATTTGGCAAGAACGAATGGCTGCCCTGGAACGGCAGCTTGCAGAGGAAATATACCGGGTTTGCACATGGGAAGAGTGGCTGAGAAAAGAGCAGGACGGTGTCGACAAGCTGAAAAAGCACTCTTTTATCGGCTTTTTGTACAGGGTGTTTCATAAAAAAGAAGCGCAGCCGACGGCGGAACAACAAAAGAGATTGGAAGCGAAGCTGAAGTACGACGAGGCCGTACGCGAGCGAGATCTCATTCAACAGCATATCGACGAGCTTAAGCTCAAGCTGGACGCGGTAAGATTTTGGGATTTGGAGGTGGAAAAGCTCACAAAGGATATCGAGCGGCACATTTTTTTGACGGATTCGCATAAAAGTAATAAGCTTCGCCTTCTGACCGAACAACAAGCCCAGCTCAGGCATCGTTCCGGGGAGCTCAAAGAAGCCGAAGGAGCCGGAAGTATCGTTGCCGGACATTTACAAAACGCGCTGGAAACGCTCCGCTCGGCAAAAAGTTGGGGCGTATTTGACATGATCGGCGGAGGGCTTCTAACCACGCATATTAAAAACGAAAAAATCGACGAGGCGATGGAGCACATTCAAAGTGCCCGGACGAGCTTGGGCAATTTGGCGAAAGAACTGAAGGACGTAGAGCTATCGCTCGACATAGATATCGGGATCAGCGGATTTCTGCGGTTTGCCGATTACTTTTTCGACGGCCTTGTAAGCGACTGGCTCGTTCAAGACAAAATTCAGGACACGTTATCGCAGGTAGAGGAGAAGCTGGATGCGGTCAACGGCATTTTGCGCGCATTGGAGCGGGAGCGCCTAAAAACCGAGAGCGCGTTGGCCGAAGCTGTCAGGCGGTATGAGGAATTGATCGCAAATTAACCGGGGCAGTTACCTCCGGGTAAGTTAATGAAGCTTTTTATAGCTCTTATGTACGATTCGGGTATGCGCTATAATAAACAATATCGTGAATTTTGGAAGGAGAAGATGTAGCATGAGCCGTACGAGCATTAAACATATGGTGACTTTTAGTTTGCATGCGGGCAAAGACAACCCTGAAGCCGAAGCGTTCCTCAAAGAGAGCGCAGCGCAGTTGGCGCCGATTCCGGGAGTGGAGCAGTTCGAAGTTTTCCGCCAGGTGAGCGCAAAAAACGATTACGACTACGGATTTTCGATGGTATTCGCCGATCAGGCCGCATATGACGCCTATAATGTCCACCCTGTGCATCAAACTTATGTGGCGGAACGCTGGCTGAAGGAAGTTAGCCGTTTTCAGGAAATCGATTTCCAATATTACGAAAAATTAAACGGTTGAGGAGTGGGGCGCGATGCTCAATCGAACTATCGGACGGCTCGGAATCGAAAGCTCCGTATTGATGTTCGGGGCAGCGAAACTCGGTCAAGTGACGCAGGAAGAAGCGGATTCGTCGATCTCGCATGCGCTGGAGCATGGGGTGAATCATTTCGATACGGCGGCGAGCTACGGGGATGCGGAGCTGCGTCTGGGCCCCTGGATGCCCCGCATTCGCGGCGATATTTTTCTGGCCACAAAAACCGGCGAACGGACGAAAGAGAAGGCGAAAGCGGAAATTTACCGCTCACTGGAAAGATTGCAGACGGATACGATAGATTTGATCCAACTGCACGCGGTCGGCGATTTGAAAGAGCTGGATGCCTGCACGCAAAAGGGCGGCGCGCTGGAAGCGCTCATCGAAGCCAAAGAAGCCGGGATCGTCAAAGCGATCGGCATTACCGGCCACGGTCATCAGGCGCCTGCGACGCATACCGAAGCGCTTAAGCGCTTTCCGTTCGATACGGTGCTGCTTCCGCTCAACTATCATTTGTATTCCCGCGAGGCGTACAGGGACGATTTTGAGCAGTTTCTGGAACAAGCGAATGCGTCCGGCGCTGCGGTCAGAGCGATCAAGGCGATAGCCAAAGGTCCGTGGGCCGAAGAGCAGAGCCGCTCCTATTCGACTTGGTACGAACCTTTCGATCAGCAGGAAATTATCGATGCGTGCGTGCATTTCGTCCTTTCTTTTTCGGCGATTGCAGGTTTCGCGAGCGCAGGAGATATCCACCTGTTCCCCAAAATCGTCGCAGCCGTCGAACGCTTCGATTCGGACCGGGCGATGAGCTCCGGCGAGGCTGAGCAAATTTTGAGTGCGATTCCCGACTACGCTTCGCCTTTCGGGGCTCCGACGTCGATCGCATAAACCTCGCGGATCTTCCCTGAAAAGGGCTGATTCCCAGGCAGTACATGCTGCTTGGGGGCAGCCCGTTTTTTTTCGTCAAAAACAAGGTGAGGTGCGCGTGGATAATCATGGTATACTATAAATTATGAAATAGCGGAGGGAGAATCCATATCCATTATGATACCGATCAAGCTGCCAAAAGAAGAAAAAGAAGTTCTTATCGATGCCCTGCAAGCTCACCTGGAGATGGATCATGGCATCACTCTCGGCCGAATGGGCTCCGAACAATTGGTGGATACGATGCTGCAGCAGCTTGCCGTGCCGGTTTATAATCTGGCATTGGAAGACGCAAGAAAAACGCTGCTGGAAAAAATGGCTTCGCTGGAAGACGAGCTTTACGCGATGCGCAAAGCTTCGCCGCAGCGCAGAAGCTGAACATGAGGGTACCGGCGGGAATCAAAGCGGTGCTGTTCGATCTGGACGGAACGCTGCTCGATCGCGATACCTCTTTGCGGTATTTCGTCAGCGATCAGTATGACCGTTGGCGGCCGCAAATGCCTCATGTCCCCAAAGATCCGTTTGCGGATGCATTTATCGAACTGGACGAACACGGCTACGTGTGGAAAGATACGGTGTATCAAAAGCTCATAGCGCGCTTCGCCATCGGAGGCATCGGCTGGGAAGCGCTGCTTCAAGATTATTTGGATCATTTCAGCCTCCACGCCAGACCGTATGAGGGAGCGCTGGAAGTTTTGCACCGATTCAAGGAGCAGGGCATCAAACTGGGCATCGTCACCAACGGCAAGGAACTGCTGCAAAGCCGGGGTATCCGCGCGCTTGGACTCGACCGTCTGATGGATGTTATATTGATTTCAGAATCCGAGGGCGTCCGCAAGCCGGATGTTGACATATTTGCCAGAGCGCTCGGCCGGCTCGGCGTGTCGCCGGAGGAAGCCTATTTTGTCGGCGATCATCTGGAGAACGATGTAGCGGCCAGCCGTCGTGCCGGCATGAAAGCGGTCTGGAAACGAAATGGGCATGAGCCGGAGCCGTCCGCTCGCACGTGGGATGCATGTTTCAGCCACTATGAAGAACTGCCGGAATTGCTGTCGGAGCTGTAACATACAGGAGAGGGGAGACGTACCTAACCGTGGGCAAAGCAGAGGAACTATTCGACATCTACGATGAAAAAATGAATTGGCTCGGCGTTGCGCCGCGCTCCGAGGCGCATGCCAAAGGATTGTGGCACCGCACATTTCAATGCTGGATCGTCAGCTGCGAGACGGATACGCCGGAGCTGCTGCTGCAGCTTCGCCATCCGGATAAAGACTTGTTCCCGGATCTGCTGGACATTTCGTGCGCAGGGCATTTGGCCGCAGGAGAAACGGTGCAGGACGGAATCCGGGAGCTGGAGGAAGAATTGGGGCTGCGGGCCGAATTTGACGAGCTGCTCGCCTGCGGTATTTTTGCCGAGGAAGATCATATTTCCGAAAAGCTGACGGATCGGGAGTTTTGCCATGTGTTCGTTCACAGGTGCGACCGGCCTTTGAACAGCTACACGCTGCAGCCGGAGGAAGTAAGCGGCCTGTTCGCGGTTTCCATCGCGGAGCTTGAAGCGCTGATTCATCGCCGGTCCGATTCCATTGCTGCCAGAGGCGTAGTGCCGGCGGAGAGCGGCGAGCTGAAGCCGGTCAGCCGTACCGTCGAGCGCGAGCTTCTGGTGCCGCATCCGGCGGCGTACTATGAGATGGTTTTTCGCGCGATCAAGGAAATGAATCTGGCCGGATAGAGCAAAAAAAGAACCGGAGCAGCCGGGCGATATGACGCGGAAAACAAGCGGCCGAATCGGTTCGGCGCGCCGTTGATTGCGTCTCTCGCAAACGGCAGTCGGTTCTTTGTGGATGACGGAGAGTCGTCCCTAGACAAAGTAAGCATGCGCGATGTAAACATAAGCGACATAGCATACGACGGAAAGCAGCATGACGGCAGCTCCGGCAGCTTTCTTTTGTTTGAACATCAGCAGCAGTCCGGCGCTGAACACAGATCCGATAATAATCATGGAAATAAAAGTTAGTACGCCCACCCGAAAATTCCTCCTTACAGTTTGCTCGCGTAATCGCGCACCATTTGCTCGGTTACATATGAGCGCAGAGGGGAAATGCCCTGCTTGGCGTGCGCAGCGATGGCCGCCGTAATGGCGTTGATGCGATCTACCGTAAAAGGGAGCCCGTTCCTGCACAGCTTGACGCACTCGTCGATAGCCTGCTCGCGCTGCTCGTCCAATGCGGCGAATTGGACCAAATGCATATGCTGTTTCGTGGAATGTCTGGTTATCGCTTCATGTACACTCATGTTCTGTTTCTCCTTTAACGAACGGATATGTCTAATCCAGTATACACGATGACCGGCGCATGGAACAATGAAAACGGTGAAAGCGGTAAAAATAAGGCGACAAGTACGAACTTAAGTAAAGCGGAGTGAAACGAATGCAAGCGTTACCCATCGAATCGGCACTGCCGGAATTAAGACAAGCGCTGCGCTCCTCCTCATGCGCCGTGCTGATCGCGGCCCCGGGAGCCGGGAAGACTACGCAAGTCCCTATCGCCCTTCTGAACGAGCCTTGGCTCGGAGAGCAAAAAATCGTCATGCTGGAGCCGCGCCGGCTCGCCGCGCGGGCGGCAGCCCGGTATATGGCCGGCAAGTTGGGCGAACAAGTCGGACAAACCGTCGGATTCCGCGTAAAAATGGAAACGAAAGTAGGGCCGCAGACCCGCATTGAAGTCATCACGGAAGGCGTGCTTACGCGGATGCTGCAAGCCGATCCGGCGCTGGAAGGGATCGGAGCGGTCATTTTCGACGAGTTCCACGAACGAAGCCTGCATGCGGATTTGGGACTCGCGCTGAGCCGGCAGTCGCAAAGCTTGCTGCGCGAAGATTTGCGCATCCTGGTCATGTCTGCGACGCTCGAGGCCGAGCCTGTGGCGGATATGCTGGATCATGCGCCCATCATTCACAGCGAGGGCAGGGCGTTTCCCGTGGAAACCCATTATGCAAGCGGCAAAGTCGGAGGCAGCATCGAACCGCACGTCGTTCGCTGCGTCATCCATGCTTTGCAGGCTCATGAAGGAAGCATCCTTGTGTTTTTGCCGGGAGCGGCGGAAATACGCCGCGTGCAAGCGGGGCTGGCCGCGCAAATGGCGGACAAAACCGTAGACATTGCGCCGCTTTACGGCAATATGCCCTTGGAGGCGCAGGATAAGGCGCTCGCCCCGTGCCGGCCGGGCCGCAGAAAAGTGGTGCTGGCGACCGCGATCGCGGAGACCAGCTTGACGGTCGAGGGCGTCGCCGTCGTGATCGACTCCGGCCTCATGCGCGTGCCGCGCTTCTCGCCGCGCACCGGCATGACCCGGCTCGTGACGGTGCCGGTGTCGCAAGCCTCGGCGGACCAGCGCAGAGGCCGCGCAGGCAGGCTCGGTCCGGGCGTGTGCTACCGCCTGTGGACCGAGCACGAGCAGCGCCAGCTGCCTCCGAGCGGCACGCCCGAGATCCGCGAAGCGGACCTCGCGCCGCTGGCGCTCGAGCTGGCGGCCTGGGGCGCGCCCGAGCCGGCCGAGCTGCGCTGGCTCGACCCGCCTCCCGCCGCCGCGTACCGGCAGGCGCGGGAACTGCTCGCGCAGCTGGGCGCGCTGCACGAGGGCGGCAGCCTGACGCCGCACGGCCGACGCCTCGCGGAGCTGGGGCTGCACCCCAGGCTTGCGCACATGGTGCTGCAAGCCGTGCCGCTCGGGCTCGGCGCAATGGCGTGCGAGCTCGCGGCCATCCTCGGCGAGCGCGATTTCCTGCGCGGCGCCGGCGGCGGCGATGCGGATGTGCGCACCCGCATCGAGGCGCTTTGGAGCGCTGCCCGGAGGGAGCAGCGCACGGACGCCGAAGCCGAAGCAAGCGGCTTCGATTTGGCCCTGGCCCGCCGCATCCTGGCGGAGGCCAGGGCGCTGCAGCGCCAGCTCGGCATCCGCCCGAGCGGCGCGGAAAGGGCCGATGCGAGCGGGCTGCTGCTCGCATTCGCCTATCCCGACCGGATCGCGCAGCTCCGGTCGACCGGGCGCTTTTTGCTCAGCAGCGGCCGCGGGGCCGTGCTGACCGAGCTTCAAGCGCTCTCGAACGAGCGCTATCTCGCCTGCGCGGAGCTTGACGATCAGGGCGCGGAGAGCCGCATCTATATGGCGGCTCCGCTGGCGGAAGAGGAGTTGACCGGCGCATTCGCCGACCGGTTGGAGAAGGAACAGGAAGTGTTCTGGGACTCCGCTTCCCAGTCTGTCAAAGCCAGGCAGCGCATCCGGCTCGGCGCGCTGACGATCAAAGAAGCTCCTGTCCACGAGCCGGAACCGGAACAGCGGCTCAAAGCGCTGCTTCACGGCATCAGAAGCGAAAAAACGGACATGCTTCCCTGGACCCGCGCAGCGAGGCAGTTTCAGCAGCGCGTCATGTTTTTGCAGCGGTTTGACGCCGCGTGGCCCGATCTGAGCAACCCCGCACTGATGGAATCGCTGGAAGACTGGCTCGGCCCGCATCTGTACGGGCTGAAAAGTCGCAGCGATCTTCAGCGCCTGCAGCTTATCTCCATCTGGGAGGATATGTTGTCCTGGGAACAGCGCAGGCAGCTTGACGAATGGGCGCCTACGCATATTACGGTACCCAGCGGCTCCCGTATTCCGGTCGATTATAGCGACCTCGGCGCGCCGTCCTTGTCGGTCAGGCTCCAGGAGCTGTTCGGACTGGAGAAGTCGCCGCGCATTGCCCGCGGGCAAGTGGCGCTGACGCTGCATCTGCTTTCGCCGGCGCAGCGGCCCGTGCAGGTGACTAAGGATTTGTCCAGCTTCTGGAAAAACGCTTATTTTGAAGTGAAAAAAGATTTGAAAGGACGCTATCCGAAGCATTATTGGCCGGACGACCCGCTTGCCGCGCAGCCGACGAACAGGGCGAAACCCCGCTCATGATATTCCGGTCTGCGACAAAACGGATCTCGATTTATTTGTCGGCCGGTTATGCGACCGCTCCGGACTTCCTGCATGGATGCGCCGAGGAGCTTGCCGGCCGTTTTCATCAGTCGGGTTGGAGCTGCCGGGTGCGCGTCTTTTTTCCTTACGGGGACTGGTCCCGCAAAGGGCGTCTGCAGCTGCACGAAATCGCCAGCGATCTTTGGAATGGCGCCCGGCAAAAAAGCGCCGCTTACGGAGGCAAAAGCTTGAGCGATTTCGTAAGCGAGCACTCGGCGCCCGATGAGCCGCTGCTTCTGATCGGACACAGCGGCGGCGGGGTCGCCTCCGTTCACGCCGCCTCCCGCCTGGAGCGGGCGGGCCGGAGCATAGCCGGGGTGATCCAGATCGGATCGCCCAAATGCGCCGTCCCCGCGGACTTGCGGCAGCGCGTTCTTTATATATACGCGGCCGGCGACCGCACGGCTGGCCGGGCCGCCGATCCGGTGACCCGGATCGGCACGTGGGGCGGGTGGGTCCCGGCCCGCGCCATCGGCTGGCGCTGGGCTCCCCGGAAGCACGCGCCGGCTTTCGTCAAGCCGCTTCGGCTTGCCGGCGGTCATGCCGATTATTTTCGCGACCATCCGCTTTTCGTCCTGGACGGGGAAAGCAATTTGCAGCAGACGGCACACACGATTTGGTCATGGCTTTGCGAAACATATCCGCATCAATTTACATAGAGGAAAGGATGTTGTCCATGTTTGAAATTTTGCGGGCAAGTATGCGTCACAGCAAGGAGGAAGGGTACGTCGGCCAAGTTGCCTTTCGGGTGGAAGGCCATCCGCTGCCTTACGAGATTACACTGTACAGCACCAATCGAAAAGAATGGGGCTACGGGCTGCATTTTCAGGGCGAATCCGGCAGTGAAGAACATATTTCGGCTGTGGAAGAAATGCTCGAAGACGATGAGTGGTTCGATCAGCTTGTTGACGCTGCCAATGCATCTTCTTAGCATGGAATCGCGACTACTTGAAGAGAGGACTGTCGGCAGCTATGGCGGGAGAAACACGTAAACGCTTAGGCGTTGGCAGAACGGCGGAAGTGTTTGAAGAGAGCGAGCGGACGGTGCTAAAGCTTTTTTATCCGAATCAGTCCCCTGATCTGGTTGAAAGCGAGTATGAGGCAAGCTTGCGTGTATTCCGGCTCGGGCTGCCTGTCCCGGAACCGCTGGAGCGGGTACATGTAGATGGGCGGCAGGGCATCCGCTATGAGCGCGCCTCCGGGAGAACGATGCTGGAAACGATCGGCCGCACGCCGTGGAACTGCTCCAAACTGGCGCGCCGCTTAGCTTCGCTGCATGTTGAGATTCATCGGCATCAAGCTGCGGATTTTCCCAAACTGAGCGAAGTGTGGGAGCATCGGATTCGCCATGCGCCTTTGTTGAACGACGCGGATAAATCGGAAATCGTGGAGCGGCTGCATGCGCTTGGCGGCGGGGAAGGACTGTGCCACGGCGACCTGCATCCCGACAATGTCATGATCGGAACGCGCACATGGGTGATGGACTGGATGACCGGAATGAGCGGAAACACGATGGCGGACGCCGCGCGGACGGCTCTCATTTTGCGCACGGGCCAAGTGCCCGAGGGCGTCTCGAAGCCGATGGCCGCATTGATCGCGTTTATTCAGAAGCGGTTTTATGCTTCGTACATTCACGAATATCTCAAGCTGTCCGGACGGAGCATGGAGGAGATTGAAGCGTGGATTTTGCCTGCCGCCGCGGCCAGATTGGTTGAGCATTTGAGCGATAACGAGAAACGGGTTTTATTTCAATTGATTCAATTCAAACTAAAGGGAGCTGCGGGCCGTGGATTTGGAAGTCAAACAGCTACTGAAAGAAACTTACGACAATAACGCCAGGTACAGGGATACGAATGACATGCAGGCTTGGAAAACGGAGGAGATGGACGAGTTTGCCGCCACACTCCGGACGGAAGGCCGCGGTATGAAGCTGCTGGATTTGGGGAGCGGTCCCGGGCAGCAGGCGGTTTATTTGCGCGAGCGGGGCTGTGAGGTCGTTTGCGTCGATTTATCGGAGGAAATGGTGCGCATTTGCCGGGAAAAAGAGCTCGAAGCGTATGCGATGGATTTTTACCGGCTTGATCTGCCTGCCGCTTCGTTCGATGCGGTTTGGACGATGAACGCCCTGCTGCATGTGCCGAAGGCGAGTCTGGTTGAAGTGCTGAGGAATATCGAACGGGTGTTGAAACCGGACGGTATTTTGTACATGGGCTTGTACGGAGGCTGCGAAAGCGAAGGCATTTGGGAAGAGGACAGCTACCGGCCGCAGCGCTTTTTTGCTTTTTATGAGGATGAGCATATTCAAAAGAAAGTACGCGAAGTTTTCGACATTGTCCGGTTTCGAGTGCTGTCCATGGGGGATGACATGAAACTCGATTACCAATCCATTTTAGCCAGGAAAAAAGGGGCTGCCCCACAAGTCAATTGATTTTCTGCCCCGCTTTGCCCGGATTTTTACCTGAAGAAAGGACCTCGTTCTCCGCTTGGCAGTGGAATTTGAGGTCCTTTTGCGTCGGGTGCTTCAATCTGCTTGCTATCCGCGCTTATCCGCTTCCTTTTTTAACCCAAAATAAACCCCTGAAATTAACGTTAGAAACAGTAAATAACCGAAGAAGCTGTATACATGCATCCACTTATCCGAATGGAGAAACACCCCTAGCCGCTCTGCTAGCATTTCCAAAAATGGCATTAACAAGCTGACCAACAGGACTATACCTGCCCTCGTCCATCGATCCATTTGGGAAAGACAGTACAAAAAAACCATCGTCCATATAGGCAATCCGATTAGAGTGAAGATGATATTAATCGAAAAAATTTCCGGCAGCAGCCTGTGAGGAAACTGATACATCCCTTTGCCGACAAAATAGAGATCGGAGTACGTACCAAGCAGTGATGCGAGCATTGCACATGTTAAACTATCTTGATTCCAAAAAGCTAATCGTCTTTTTGGCGAGCGCAGCAACTTCAAGCCGTTCCAATGTTTTACAGTATTCACCCTTAATCTCTCCGTCCGTCATTTCAATATCATCCTTTAAATAATCCGCCACGCCTATATCTTGAAACCAATCCCCCGGTTCCGCTTCCGGCTGGCTGACATTTTTCCAGGCATACTCAAGTCTTGGACTGTATATTCTCCTTGCTCCCTCGCGGAGACGGCACGATTTTAACCTAAATGGATAAGTAATTCCCGGTGCGCCTTCATTTACATCATTGAATAAATGCGGCCAGTAATCCTTCCTTGATCCGGTATGCGGATGCCGTTTCGCCCAATCCAGGGCCTGCCTATTAAAATCCTTATTTGCAAACAAAACGGCATATAGCCTTTTCCCAAGCAAAATTCGCTCATGAAGAGACTGGAAATGGTGAAGTGTCCGCCCCTTTACATTCCCACCTTCCGAAGGAAACAGAATTTGATTAAATGACAGCCAATCCTGAAGATGAAATTTGATTTTGTCTAATATTTCATTTTGATAATAGGGATTTTGAATGACCCTCTGTTCCAAGTAGCTTTGTTCATTGATAACTAACGCTATACAAACAATATACGTATCTCGGGCTCTCCAAAAATAGTTCCAAATCGTTTCCATAAAAATAGAAACATTCAGTTGAGGCAGCAGATAAAACAATGGTTTATTTTGCTTTAAACTTTCATCGTAAAGTAGAAATTGCGGGTATACATCTTGGAAAATCAGCCAGTTGCCGCGTTCTAAAAAATGGAAAAACGATTCCTGCTCCTTTTTTGTGAGCAATTTGGTTAAATATTCTCCCTTGAGATCGGTCATATTCCATCCGCCGTTCCGTGATACCATATGGCCTAAAAATGCCCAATGGATTTCAGGATGCCGGAGATAAAACTCGAGATAGGCTTTTGTTCTAGTCACATTATTAAGGTTGTGGCTTTGGGTAATCAATCTAACATTGTTCAAAAGTTTGTTCTCTGAAAGCGATAACTCATTTGAAATGGCATGGGAATGTTTCTCTCTTTTCTTTAATTCCTCGCGAATCGTTTCAAGAGGTGTTTTGGGGCGGTTTCTTGTGAAAAAGAAAGCAGCTTCCCTCCCTTACGAATTCTCTAGAGCAGAACCGAATATGTATAGCCTAAAGATGCTTTTACGGGAGGAAGGAGGGCTGGAATGATGGATACTGTGAAAGGGATGGAGTGGATTATTCAAACACTTCGAAAAGACCAATCTCCCGATGGTTCGTGGGCTTATCCGTTTGACACGGGGATTTCTACCGATGCTTTTACGATTATTTTATTGCGGACTTTAGAGATTAATGATAATGAATTAATTGCAGGGCTTTGCCAAAGGATTTTAAGTAAACATCAGAAAAATGGGGCATGGAAGCTTTTTTATGATGAGGGAGAAGGGAATGTAACCACCACTGTAGAGGCCTATTATGCGCTGCTTTTTTCCGGATTCTACAGCAAAGATGACGAGCGTCTTAGCGCTGCCAGAAAGTTTATTCTCGCCAATGGCGGTTTATCGGAAGTGAGTATGTTTACGAAAATAATGCTGGCGCTGACCGGGCAATATAAATGGCCGTCCGCTACCCCTCTGCCAATTGAAATGATTTTGCTCCCGCTCAGCTTCCCGATCAATTTCTTTTCTTTGTCTGTTTTCGGCAGGGCCAATCTGACTCCGATTATGATCCTGGCTGATCGTAAATTTTCCGTTCAAACAGCAAATGCTCCCGACCTGTCTGATTTGAAATTGATTCGGGATGATGAGGACCAATGGATTCGCTCAAGCGAATGGCGTTCGCTGCTCAACTTTATTCAGGACGGAGTCAAAAGATTGCTCGGCATCCCGAGTGAACTGCATCAGTTAGCCCTTGAGCGAGCCAAAACATATATGCTGGACCATTTGGAAAGTGACGGAACTTTTTATAGTTATTACAGCAGTACCTTTCTGATGATTTTTGCCCTGCTTTCCATGGGGTATAAAAGAACGGATCCGGTCATTACCAAGGCCGTCCGGGGGATTCGGGCAATGAAATGCGAAATTAAGGGCCATCCTCATATGCAATATACAACGGCTAATGTGTGGAATACTTCGTTAATCGGTTATACGCTTCAGGCAGCGGGAGTTTCGTACAAAGACCCTATGGTGACGAGGGCAAACAACTATTTACTAAGCCGCCAGCAGACCCGTTTTGGCGACTGGGCCGTACATAATCCCAACAGCTTGCCGGGCGGCTGGGGTTTTTCCGATGTGAATACGATGAATCCGGATGTGGATGACACGACTGCCTCGCTAAGGTCCATAAACAGAATTTCGCAGCAAAATCCAACTGCCTGGGAAAGAGGCGTCCGCTGGCTGTTGTCGATGCAAAACGATAATGGCGGATGGCCTGCTTTTGAAAAAAATACCGATTCCAAGCTGCTGGAATTTCTCCCGCTTGAAAAGGGCCGGTTTTTGCTGGCGGATCCCTCTTGTGCGGATTTGACCGGAAGGACGCTTGAATTTTTCGGGAACTATACGAACCATCCCGCCAACCATCGAATTATCCGGAATGCTGTAAATTGGCTGTTCAACAATCAGCGGAAGGATGGTTCGTGGTACGGGCGCTGGGGAATTTGTTATATATACGGTACATGGGGTGCGCTTACAGGTTTAAAAGCGGTGGGCATATCGAAAAACCATCCAAGCATGCAAAAAGCGGCGGCATGGCTGACGAGTATTCAGAATTCGGACGGCGGATGGGGCGAGTCGTGCCAAAGCGACATTCAAACGACCTACGTTCCGTTAAAGACAAGCACGCTGACGGATACGGCTTGGGCACTGGATGCCTTGATAACAATTGCTGACCGGCCCACTGCAGCCATCCACAAAGGAATAGCATATCTGCTGGATTCCCTTAAGAAAGAGGATTGGAGCACCGACTATCCAAAAGGCCAAGGTATGGGAGGAACGTTTTATATCCATTACCATAGTTACCGGTATATATTTCCACTGCTTGCTTTATCGCATTATCGAAGGAAGTTTGAATAATGAAGGGCTGCCGACAGTCTGAGGCTTTTTCCGACTATGGCTGTTGCTGTTAACGAGCCGTTTCGATGGAAAAGGCTGTTGAAAACCCACCCCCCGCGTCAGAGGCGATAACCCCAATCTGTCTGGCTGCACGAAGAAAACCTGCAAAAATGCATGAATTCGCGTCCTTGATCGCTGGCCACGAAGAAAACCTAGTTGTACAGGCGTATCGACGAGCAAAAAGCTGCGTTTTTGCGGGCTTTTCGCTCGCCGTGCCAGCGAAGCGCTTGCGTTCTTGGGATTTGCTGCGCCGAGTGGAGCGGGTGGTTTCGCCGCCTTGAACCAGCGTGGGTGCAATCGGTTTGGCGGACGCTGGAAAAAGCCTGCGAAAGCGCAGGCTTTTTCGATGGAAACGGCCCGCTTGGCGGAAAAACCTGCGATTGTGCAGGAATTTCGGCTCAAAACGGCCTGTGCCCTGCGTATCGGCAGAAAAGCCTGCACATTTGCAGGAATATTTCGCTGCAGGCGGTAGCGGCGAGCAAAAACCTGCATTTTCGCAGGCTTTTTCGCNATTGTGCAGGAATTTCGGCTCAAAACGGCCTGTGCCCTGCGTATCGGCAGAAAAGCCTGCACATTTGCAGGAATATTTCGCTGCAGGCGGTAGCGGCGAGCAAAAACCTGCATTTTCGCAGGCTTTTTCGCTCGCCGTGCCAGCGAGGCGCTTGCGTTCTTGGGATTTGCTGCGCCGAGTGGAGCGGGTGCACTTCACCGCCATGAGCCTGCGTGGGTGCAAGCGGTTTGGCGGACGCTGGCAAAAGCCTGCGAAAGTGCAGGCTTTTTCGATGGAAACGGCCCGCTTGGCGGAAAAACCTGCATTTTTTCCAGCGGGCATTGGAGCTCACGGCTCTCGGTACTCTCCTTGGGACGATGCCCGGATAAAGTGGCCGCGGACATGATTTTCCATCCATCCCGATAATGCACAGCGGCTTAAGGGGCTCTTTTGCCAAGAATATGTACATACAAGTTGGGCGAATGCTATAATACGTTCAGAACGATACTCCCGAGGTGAAACATGAAAGAAAAACAGATGCCCAAGTATTTGCAGCTGAAGCAGGAGATTTTGTCCTGGCTGCATGCCGGCAAGCTCAAACCGAACGACCAGATGCCTTCCGAGAATGAAATTGCCGAGCAATTTCAAATGAGCAGGCAGACGGTGCGGCAAACATTCGGCGTACTGGAGCAGGAGGGCTGGCTGTACCGCGTGCAGGGAAAGGGCACATTCGTTTCCACTCCGCAAACGCAAAAGGGCCGCGATGTGCAGACGATCGGCATCGTGACGACATATATATCCGACTACATTTTTCCGCACATCGTGCGCGGAGCCGAAGCCGCTTTGCGCAGCAAAGGGTACAGGCTGCTGCTGTCCAGCACGGATAACGACAAGGAGAAGGAAAAAGAGAGCTTGAACATGATGATGAGCCAGCCGCTCAGCGGGCTGATCATAGAGCCGACGAAGAGCGCGGAAGGCAATCCGAACCTGAGCTATTATTTGTCTCTCGATTATCATGAAATTCCGTATTTGATGATCAACGAGCGGTACGCCGAAATGAACTGCCCGTGCATGAAGGTGGACGATGAAGAGGGCGGCTTCCTGGCCGCGCAGCATTTGATCGAGCTGGGGCACCGGCGTATCGCCGGTTTTTTCAAAACCGACGATTTGCAAGGAGCCAACCGGCTGAAGGGGTTCATACGCGCCCACAACAGCTACGGCCTCGCGCTTTCGCCGGATCTGGTCGTGCACTACACGACCGAAGAGAAGAAGCACAAGCCTTACGAGCAGGCGGTCGCGATGCTGGCTCAGGGGGAAGGGAAGCCGACGGCTTTTGTATGCTATAACGATGAGCTGGCCGTGCATTTGCTTGAAGCTGTACGTACATCCGGGTTTCAAGTTCCGCAGGACATTTCCCTGGTCGGTTTTGACGATTCGACGCTGGCTACCGCTACCGAAGTCAAGCTTACGACGCTCACACATCCCAAAACGGACCTGGGCACCGACGCGGCGGAGCTGCTGATCGGCATGATCGAGCATAAGCAGGAAAGAGGCAGAACTCCGGGCAAAATTTATAAGCCGGAGCTCATCGTCAGAGAGTCGACGGCAAAAATTTGATTTTGCATCTAGTCAACTTGTACGTACAAGTGCTATACTGAATATAGAAAAATTTAGCTTGTATGAACATGTACGCTAAGGAGGATCTAACCATGTCTACGAAGTATGCAATCGGTGTCGACTACGGTACGGAGTCAGGCCGCGCTGTGCTGGTCAATCTGTCCGACGGAACCGAGGTTGCGGACCATGTAACGCCTTATCCGCACAATGTGATCGACGAGCAGCTTCCGGAGTCCGGCGTCAAGCTGGAGTACGATTGGGCGCTGCAGCATCCGGCGGACTATATTGAAGTGCTCAAGCGGTCCGTTCCGGCCGTGATGAAAGCGTCCGGCGTCGATCCTGCCGACGTGATCGGTCTTGGCATCGATTTTACGGCATGCACGATGCTGCCTGTTGACGAGCAGGGAGTTCCGCTTTGCTTGAAGCCGGAGCTGAAGAACAATCCGCATGCATGGGTGAAGCTGTGGAAGCATCACGCTGCACAGGATGAAGCCAATTTGATCAACGAAATTGCCGAAGCCAGGGGAGAGGCTTTTCTTCCGCGCTACGGCGGTAAAATTTCATCCGAGTGGATGATTGCCAAAGTATGGCAAATTCTTAACGAAGCCCCCGACATTTACGAACAGACCGACCGCTTCCTGGAAGCTACCGATTGGGTCGTCTCCCAGATGACAGGCCAAATTATGCGCAACAGCTGCACGGCCGGTTACAAATCCATTTGGCACAAACAGGAAGGATATCCGAGCAAAGAATTTTTTAAAGCGCTGGACCCCCGTTTGGAAAATGTGACCGAAACGAAGCTGCGCGGCGATGTGGTGGCGCTGGGCACGAAAGCCGGAGAGCTTACGGAAACGATGGCCGTGCTGATGGGGCTGAAGCCGGGAACCGCGATCGCGGTCGGCAACGTGGACGCGCATGCGGCCGTTCCGGGCGTGGGCGTAGTGACGCCGGGCAAACTGGTCATGGCGATGGGCACTTCGATCTGCCATATGCTGCTCGGCACGGAAGAGAAGCAGGTCGAAGGCATGTGCGGCGTCGTGGAAGACGGTATCATTCCGGGCTATCTCGGGTATGAGGCCGGCCAATCGGCGGTAGGCGACATTTTTGCCTGGTACGTGGAACAGGGTGTGCCCGCTTACGTACAGGAGGCGGCCAACGGGGAAGGCATCAACGTACACGAATGGCTGGAGCGCCGTGCATCCGCTTACAAGCCGGGCGAGACCGGGCTGCTGGCGCTGGACTGGTGGAACGGCAACCGTTCGGTGCTCGTCGACACGGAGCTCAACGGTCTGATCCTGGGCTATACGCTGCTGACGAAGCCGGAGGAGATTTACCGCACGCTGCTCGAGGCAACCGCTTTCGGCACGCGCAAAATCGTCGACGCTTTCCATAATAACGGCGTCGAAGTTCAAGAGCTGTACGCCTGCGGCGGTCTGCCGCAAAAAAACCGTCTGCTTATGCAAATTTATGCGGACGTGACGAACCGCGAGATCAAAATCGCCGACTCCAAGCAAACGCCTGCACTGGGCGCAGCGATGTTCGGCGCCGTAGCGGCGGGCTCCGCCAAAGGCGGCTACGACAGCATCGTCGACGCAGCGCAAAAGATGGCCCGCGTGCGCAAGGAAACGTTCAAGCCGATTCCGGAGAACGTAGCTGTCTATGAGCGGCTGTATCAGGAGTACAGCCAGCTTCACGACTATTTCGGCCGTGGCGAGAACGACGTGATGAAGCGTCTGCGCGCCATCCGGGAAGAAGCCCGCAGTTAATTTTTCATACACTTTTATAACCATTTAGGAGGCGTAACTATGCTGCAAGTTTCGGAAAAAGTGTTCTGGTTTGTGACAGGCAGTCAACATTTGTACGGGACGGAAACGTTAAAAGAAGTAGATGCTCATTCTCAACAAATTACTCAAGGCATCGATCAAAATCCTTCTATTCCTAACAAGCTCGTTTTCAAGCCTGTGCTGACGACTCCCGATGCGATCCGCAGACTTTGCATCGAAGCGAATTCGGACGATACATGCGCGGGGATCATTACCTGGATGCATACGTTTTCCCCGGCTAAAATGTGGATCGCGGGCCTAACGGAGCTGCGCAAACCGCTGCTTCACCTGCATACCCAATTTAACCGCGACATTCCTTGGGAAACGATCGACATGGACTTCATGAACCTGAACCAGGCGGCCCACGGCGACCGTGAGTACGGATTTATCGGCGCGCGGCTCGGCATTGCCCGCAAAGTCGTTGTCGGCTACTGGGAAGACCCGGCCGTCATCAGCCGGATTGCCGGATGGATGCGTACGGCTGCGGCTTTCATCGCAGGCCGCAACCTGAAAGTGGCCCGCTTCGGCGACAACATGCGTGAAGTGGCTGTAACCGAAGGCGACAAGGTGGAAGCGCAAATCAAGTTCGGCTGGTCGATTAACGGATACGGCGTCGGAGATCTCGTGCAGCGCGTCAATGACATTTCCGAGGCTGAAATCGATCGGCTGATGGATGAGTACAACGAGCTGTACGACATTACGCCGGAAGGCCGCTCCGCCGGACCTGTGCGCGACGCGATTCGCGAGCAGGCACGGATCGAGCTGGGGATGAAAGCATTTTTGCAAGAGGGCGGCTTCGGCGCGTTTACGACCAGCTTCGAAGACCTGCACGGTCTGAAGCAGCTGCCAGGACTTGCCGTACAGCGCCTGATGGAGCAGGGCTATGGCTTCGGCGGCGAGGGCGACTGGAAGACGTCCGCTTTGACGCGCATTATGAAAATCATCGCCGACAACAAAGGCACTTCCTTCATGGAAGACTACACCTACCATATGGAACCGGGCAATGAGCTTGTGCTTGGCGCTCACATGTTGGAGATTTGTCCGACGATCGCGGATAATCGTCCTTCGATCCAAGTGCATCCGCTCGGCATCGGCGGCAAAGCCGATCCGGCGCGTCTCGTTTTTAACGGCAGAAGCGGAGCTGCGCTGAATGCCTCGATCATCGACATGGGTAACCGATTCCGCCTGCTGATCAACGAAGTGGACGCGGTGAATGTGACGAAATCGATGCCGAAGCTTCCTGTAGCCCGCGTGCTCTGGAAACCGCAGCCTTCGCTAAGCGAATCGGCGGAAGCATGGATTTACGCAGGCGGAGCGCATCATACCGTGTTCTCCTACACGGTAACGACCGAGCAGCTTGTGGATTGGGCGGAAATGGCCGGAATCGAGGTCGTGATCATCAACAAAAACACGTCGCCTCTAACATTCCGCAACGAACTGCGCTGGAACGACATCGCGTGGAAGCATAAATAAGAACGAAAGCCCAGAGATGCAGAAGCACTTTGGGCTTTTCTTCCACTTTAACATTGACTTGCATAATGAAATCGGTAAACTTATATTAGTTTAAGAGTCAGTACTAGTCAGGAGGAGAATATGAATATCCAACCGCAAGCTTACGAAGGGACTTATCAAGGCGAACAGGCTATCTGGTTAAAAGCGGGACGTTACGAGGCGGCGGTGCTGCCGCAAATCGGAGCCAATCTGATTGCTTTTAGAGATACGGAAAAGCAGTACCGTTTTTTGCATGAGCCGGCTTTGGAGGAAATGGAAGCTTTTAAGGCAAGACCAGGCATTCACGGCATTCCGGTGCTGTTTCCGCCGAACCGCTACGAAGACGGCAAGTTTCCCTGGAATGGCAAAGTGTACGAGTTCCCGGTCAACGAAGCGGCGACAGGCAATCATTTGCACGGGTTCGTGCACTACATTCCATGGGAAGTCGAAAAATATGCGGCAGATCATAATGAAAGCCGCGTTACGCTGTTCTTAAAAGTCAGAGAAGGGCATTTCGTATACCGTTATTTGCCTCATGAATTTACAATCCGGCTTACTTATACGCTGGGTGAAAACGGGCTTCATCAGCACGTCATGGTGCGCAACGACGGCAACGATGCGATGCCTTGCTTGCTCGCTTTTCATACGGCGATCAATGCGCCTTTTGCGCCGGACAGCAGCGCAGCGGACTACACGTTCAAGCTGACGATCGGCAAACGCTGGCAGTTGAACGAAAGAATGCTGCCTACCGGCGAATTCCAGGCCTTGACGGCCGAGGAAGAACGGATGAAGCAGGGCGGCCTATCGCCATTTTACGCGCCTATGGACAATCACTACACGACGGAAGCCCAAAATGGCAGCAACCGTATGGAGCTGACGGATCACCGCGCTAACGTGAAGCTTGTTTACGATGTCGGCACGACCTACAAGCAGTGGATGATTTGGAACAACGGAGCGACGGAAGGCTTTTTCTGTCCAGAGCCGCAAATGAACCTTGTAAATGCACCTAATGTGAAGCTGCCTGCGGAGCAGATCGGACTCGTTTCGTTGCAGCCTGGCGAAATTTGGGAAGAATCGGGCCGCCTGTACTGCATCGGTACGGCATGACGGAGCCGGCATTAACCCTGTACGGCCGTCTTCGGACCGCGATGAGCCTGCTGCATGACGGAGCGGAGCTGGATGAGCCGATGAGACGTGCGCTGATCGAGGATATCCGGCAGTTGATGGATGAGCACACCAAGCTGAAACAAGAGGCTGCCAGACTGCGCAGCGGCAAGCGGACCCAGGCCGGGTCCATGGACAGCATGTCGACGAAATTGAAGGAAGCGCTGCGGGAATAGAAGCGAAGCGCGGCGCAGCGCAGAAAGTAAGGAATAATCGATCAAAAAGGAGCAAACAGCAATGAACGAAACTTTACCGCCAAAAACATGCTCAGTCGACCGTCTGGTTACCAAAGAAGAGGAAGTCGCCAAAGTGTTGGCCGGAGAAAAAACAGCGTGCAGACGGAACGGACGCTATGCGGATATCGGCGAAGAGATGGAGCTGCAGGGGAAAACTTTTGTCGTGACGGGCGTATACCGGCAATCGCTCGGCGAGCTGACGGACACGGATGCGCAAGCGGAAGGGTATCCGACCGTCGATGCCTATAAAGAAAGCATTCTTTCCATTCACCCGGGGATGCCTTGGCTGCCGCATATGAAGGTTTGGGTACATGAATTTCAAGCCGCGCAATAACTTGCCGGATATCACTTGGATTGGATGATGGCTGATGTCCTGGTATGTGTTACTGTTATATGTACATATTTTCAGCGCCATTTTGAGCATCGGCCCTTACTTTGTACTGTTTCCGCTATTGGCAAAAATCGAAAAAGCGCCGTTTGAGAGGCTGGACGACTTTCTGGAGCCTTTCCGCATTACCGTTCGATTGACCAAGCATGCGGGTCATGCGCTTGTCGGCAGCGGCATTCTGCTGACCTGGATTACGTCCTGGACCTGGAATACGTCGTGGATCGTGATGACGGTGCTTATTATGGTAGCTTCCCTGTATTTTATAGCCCGGGCGTTCTCGCCGATCATCCGGCAGCTGAAAGCTCCGCACGAGAACCGGACCGCTCTGGTATCCAAGCTGCGGCGGTCGCTGATCGTGTACGTCATCATTACTTTAACGATGATGTGGTTTATGGTCGCCAAACCGGCGCTCTGGTAAACAAAAGAAACCCGCATTTCTGCATTCGGCAGAGGTGCGGGTTTTTGTTTTTCAAGCGGATTCGCTTTGCGATTCAGTCGAGAATTTAAGTTTGCTCCACAATGTAACGAATAGTGGGTGAGCGCTTGCGTACTGCACGATCCGGTCCGAAATGCCTAGCGTAAGGAAAAGGCCGCTTAGCGAAACTAGCGTAAAAACCGGCGAAATCCAGGGATTGGACGGATGGCTGAAAAAAGGAATCAAGCTGATCGCGATAATCGGTGGTGCGTTAAGCTTGAAAAACAAAATCATCCTCATCACCAGCAGAGCGGCAATGAATATCGTTACGGGGCCGTCGTAAATTTCGTACATCCCGACGCCGATTGCGGAGGCGGCTGTGGCGCCTGCGAGCATGGAGAGCGCCTCTTTGCGCGTGAGCTTGCGCGAAGAAAACAAGAAGCTGAATGCGCCCAGCGTAGGATAGAAGAGCATATGCAGGATGGAAAATTTCGCGGAGATCAAATAAACCGCCATTAAAAAAAGACTGCTGATTACGATTTTGACATTCAAGTTCATGCTGTTCATGCCGAGCGTTCACATACTTTCTATTTATGTAAGGAGTTCCATTCATGATCTTACACTATTTTATGCAAATGCGGCAATACCGGATTGAGCCGCTTGCGATATGCGCGCTGTCAACTACTAAAGATTGACAGCGGCTTTGCAAATCCTTATAATGATTATCATTATCATTAACCTGGCATCTAATGCAACCGGATGCAAAGGGAGGAACTATGCAGGCTGCACAATTGGACTTATATAAGCTGACACAGCGTTTTCATTTTCATGTAACAGATGCGGAGCAAGAAGTACTGTCCTTCCAATCAGACGAGCTTGCGCAAAAAGAGTCTATGGAACGGCTGATGCAAACATATGCGCCGCTCATTCAGGCGCTGGAGCCGGCTGCTGCCGCAACGTATACCGGCGGTGCGCTGCGGTACTTGATTTTTGCCCAGCAATCGGCCATTTCAATTTGCAATCAATCTCTGGATTTGTCTCCCGGCAACTTGCAAATTCAGCTTTTGTACAAAAACGGCTATCATTTCTTCGGTTTCCGACTGAAACAATGGGTCGTACAAGACGGACCCGTGAACCTTGAAGAACGCCACATCTGGAGAAAAGAAGTGCTGACCGCTTTGTACGGAACGACGCTGAGACCGATTATGGAGCAAATGGCGGATACGGTTTCCGTCCCTATCGCACAGTTATGGGGTCAACTGTCGAACGGGCGCGCTTACTTTTTGGACCATATGTTGAGCGAAGTGGAAGATAGCTCGATTCGGGAACGCGTGCACGAAGATCTCGAATTTTTGCAAAAAGGTTTGGAGCCCGCCGTATTCGGACGCAAGCGCAATCCGTTTAATGTGACCGACAAGATGGTCGAGCATTCGACGGATCCGCAAAAGCAGATGCCGCTTAAAACCGCGTGTTGTTTGTATTACCGCACAGGGAAAGAAATTTATTGCTATACGTGCCCGAAGTTGAGCAAGGAGCAGCGTGCGGCCAGATTGGCGGAAATAAGAAGCGCAGCCCAGTAAAAAACGATGAAGAGGACAGCAGCCATTCGAGAAGGCCGGGCTGTCTTTTTTTGATTGCTGAAATGGCGCTCGTACCATATTATGGTAATAGGGTGCAGTCCAAGAAAATTAAAGTAAGGGAGGAGCGTCTTGATGTTTAGTTATAAAGTAGCGGAAGATACCGAGCTGAAAATACTGGAAATGAGATATGCGGACGATCTGTATGCACTGCTTGACCGAAATCGGGCTTACCTGGGCAAATGGCTGCCTTGGGTAAAGGAGACGGATAATCCCGAGCCTATCAAACAATTTATTTCTCAAGCTTTGCAGCAGTTTGCCGAAAACAACGGCTTCCATTGCGGGATTTTTTACAAGGGTACAATCGCGGGATGTATCGGGCTAAATAAAATCGATTGGAAAAACAGGCATACTTCCATCGGTTATTGGCTAGGCGGAGAATATCAGGGTCGCGGCATTATGACGAGAGCATGCTCGTCGCTGGTTGACTATGCTTTGCGCGAATTGCAATTGAACCGCGTCGAGATCAGGGCGGGAGTGATGAATGATAAAAGCAGAGCCATTCCGGAGAGGCTCGGTTTTATGTGCGAAGGCACCATCCGGCAGGCGGAGCTGATCGAGGATCGTTACATCGACCATGCAGTCTATGGCATGCTGGCGGCTGATTGGAAGAAATAACCTGCGGATTCGTTGCGGTACGCCCGTGGGATTTTTGAATTTTTCTTCGAGCCTGCTGACGGCTAATTGCATTATAATAGAAAAAGAAAGAGCTTCTGGACTGAAAGGCAGGTAGGACATGATGAAGCGCTTCGATCTTATTTCTGATATTCATCTGGACTTTTGGATCAAAGAGACCGGAAGCGTCTGGAAATTGCGGAATGCGATTAAGAAACTGGTCCTGCAGCTCCTTCCTGAAACGTGTTCCAACACGTTGGTTATCGCAGGCGACCTCGGTCACAGCAACAAACAGAACTACATTTTTTTGAAGCTCATGAAAGAGCATTATCCGAACATTGCGCTCGTTATGGGAAATCACGATTATTATTTGGAAAAGGCGATGCTGGCAAGCAGCGGGCGCTACGACTCCATGGATCGGGCAAATGAAATGATGCTGCTCGCAAGCCAACTGCCCGGTGTAGTATATTTGGACGGCCAAATTGTTGAGCTGGACGGAATTGCGTTTGGCGGCTGCGGGATGTGGTACGATTTGCAGTATGGCATGCAGATTTTGCAGGCGGATTCCAACCGGTTGTTTATCGAATGGCAGTCCGTTTCCAACGACTATGCGCTCATTCGCGGCAAGCCGCGCCATACGCTCGACATGTTCGAGAGGGAAAAAGCGAAGCTGGACGAGGTCGTAGCGGGCGCGCAGGTCGTCGTCACCCACATATCACCCGATTGGAGCCGGGTGCCCGATGGCAGGGAGCTTGATTTGTCGACAAGCTTTTATTATTTCGACGGCGCTCCTTACTTCGACCGGATTGCCGATAAAACGTGGTGTTTTGGCCACATTCACCGGAGAATGGATTATGTGCTGCATCAATGCAGGTTCGTCAATGCTTCGCTGGGTTACCCGAGGGACAATCCGATAGCTCCGAAAAAAATCGTTCAAGTTTCGATTTAACAGAGAAAATGGGGGGCGGGCCGTGAAAGAGCACCATCAGAGGTCGATCAACAATTTCGTTCGTTTCTTGCAGCAGGACACGAACTTTCGCGCGATTATTATTGCGGGTTCCGTAGCAAAAGGAATCGCGAGGGACGATTCGGATATCGACGCGTATCTGGTCGTTACCGACAAAGAGTTCGAGCGCAGGAGCGCTGAGCAGAACTTGTCTTATTTTAATCAGGATGTATGCGATTACCCCGGCGGCTACATCGACGGCAAAATCATTTGTTACGATTTTCTGGTCAAAGCTGCGGAGAAAGGCAGCGAGCCGACCCGGGCGTCTTTTCAGGGGGCTTATGCGGCGTATTCGACAATTCCCGATCTTCAGCAACTGCTGGACCGGATTCCGGTTTTTCCGGAAGAGCGCCGTGAGGCGAATTTGAAAGATTTTTACGCACAGCTGCTGCTTTACGGCAACTATTTTGCTGTGAAAGCCTGGGAGCAGGACAATGCGTATTTGTTGACGCAATCGCTCAGCCAGGTGGCGCTTTCGGCGGGGCGAATTGTACTCGCTTACAATCGGCAGCTGTTTCCGTGCCACAAATCGCTCATGCGGGCGGTCGAGGCGGCGGAGACGAAGCCGGAGCAGTTTGTGCAGAAGACGAACGATTTGCTCAAGGAGCCGACCCGGGGAAAATTGAAGGCGTATTTGGACATGATGTCGGTGTTTTACGACTGCGGAATCAGTATGTCGCAGGCGGTCAGCATGTTCGTGCAAAACAATGAATGGAACTGGCTGGAGCCGGCTACGCCGTTAATGGACAGGTAAGGGATTTGCGGGGAGGCGACGTCTGAACGCTGCTGCCCGGCAAAGGGGCCGCCGATCGGCAGCCCGCCGTTTGTGCCTTAGCTTAGGAGAGCAGCTTCAGAAACTCGCGCATGAAGCCGGGCAAATCCGGCCAGGCATGACCGCTGACCAGCTTGCCGTCCACGTGAAGCGGATTTTCCGCATATTTGGCCCCGAGCTGCTCTACGTCCAGGCGGCAGGCGGTATATGCGGCGATGGTACGGCCTTCGAAAAGGCTGTTGTCCTTTAAAGCCGTAAATATTTGGGCGGCATGGCAGATGGCGCCGATCGGCTTGTCAGCTTCAAAAAAATGACGCAAAATCCGCGGCACGTTTTCATCGGAGCGAATGTACTCCGGAGCTCGTCCGCCGGGAATGATCAGGCCGTCGTATTCAGTAGGTTCCACGTCTGCGAAGGCGATATGGGAAGGCAGCAGGTGTCCGGGCTTCTCGGTGTACGTTTCCCAGCCTTCTACGAAATCGTGGACGACGGTGCGCAGCACTTTTTTTGCAGGCGATGCGATAACGGCATCATAGCCGGCTTCTTGAAGACGAAAAAAAGGATAATAAACTTCCAGCACTTCAGCGGCGTCGCCGGTTAAAATTAAAATTTTGTTCGACATCCTATCACTCCTTGGAAAAAAGATGGGAATCCACTTTCATTATGAACAAACGTCTTCCCGCTGTAAATGGGGAGAATTTGACGGTTATTGTCGAATGCCCATCAGGTTTAAATATCCGACGGACAAGGCAGAAGGAATTTTTGGATAAATGTGGAATATTTTTTTTGTGCAGCATTATTTTGAGATGAGGAGCGTGGATGATGTTTGAAAATAAGCTTTCGATAAGCACTTGGAGTCTGCATCGCTGTTTGGGGCCTTTGCGCTGGACGGTTTGGGACGATGCGTTGAAACAGCCGGCCGTTGCGGAGCAGAGCCAGCCGACCGAATTGGAGCTGCTCGATCTACCCAAGGAACTGGCCGCCCGCGGATTCCGGTTCGTGGAAATTTGCCATTTCCATTTTCCTACCAGGGAAAGGGACTATTTAGAGCGGCTGAAGGCGGCTTTGGCCGCAGCGGACGTTAAATTCCATACTTTGCTCGTGGACTACGGCGATATTTCATCGCCGGATGCCGTTCGCAGAGAGGCGGACATCGCTTATTTGCAGCAATGGATCGATGCGGCTTCCACGGCGGGCGCTGCTGCCATCCGCATCGTCGCTGGCGAACAGCCTCCCGGCGACAGTGAAGCTCACGCCCGAAGCGCAGAGGGCTTGCGGATTTTGCAAGCGTATGCCGCTGCCCGGGGTGTCGCCGTCGTAACGGAAAATTTCCGGGAGCTGACCTCCACGGTTGATAGCTGGTCCCAACTGATGACGGATTTAGGCAGCGGATTTACGACAATCGTCGATTTCGGAAATTTGGCCGCCGAGGAGAAAGAACGCGGAATTGCCTACGGCGCGCCCATCGCTCACTCGATTCACGCCAAGCCGGTTTATGGCCCGGGCGGGGAACTGGACCGGGAAGAGTTCGGCCGTATGCTGGCGATTTTGCGGGAAAAGAACTGCAGCGCTCCCATTTCCATCATTTTTGACCGGGAAGGCAACATGTGGGACGGAATCGAGCAGGTGAAGGCCGAACTGATATGAGCTACCTCGATACGTTTGTTTTGGTTTCACCCGACAGCGCCGCCGAACACAGCGAAATTCCTGTAAGCGCCAAGGAAAACAAACCGATTCACGTCATTCAATACGAGCTTCTTTCGCAGCATCCGTATGAATACACCCAAAACGATTTGATTTTTGAAATTCATATCCGCCACAAAAACATTTCGCCGGAGCAGTTGGAAGCCCGGGGCGACGAAATTCGCGCGGAATTGTTTCAAAAGCCGCATCCCTGCCTGCGGACGTCCACTTTGGCCAAAAAATACGGTTGGGGAATCCATTACAACAGAGAGGGAAAAATCGCCCTCCATGCAATGGAATCCGAAGCGTATCAAAAGTTCGCCGAAGCTTCGGACGGCAAGACTCAACTCGTCAATGCGATGCGGAACGCCCGGACCAAATAGAGCCTTAACCACAAGCCTCCATCTGTTGGAGGCTTTTCTGCGGTATTGCCCAAACACCACAGCCATCGGGGGGCGGGCGAGCCCAATGTTGTCAGGTTAGTAGATTTTGGTATAGTAGAGGTAAATGATAGAAACGGATGATAGCGCGTGAAAAAAACGGAAAAGCGACCTTATCTCGTGTGCTTA
>NZ_JBVYOL010000031.1:0-80686 GCF_056120505.1 Paenibacillus sp. sgz302164
CAACTGTTCGAGAGACATTGTTTTCGGTATTATAATCGTAATCAGTATATTTTTTCTTTACTGTATTATCGCTATATAGTACATAATATTCCGGGTATCCTCCTTCGTTTTGATTATAGCTGATAGACTTTGCATTTTGTAAATTTGGCCATACTCCGGTAACATCAACTGTTCGAGAGACATTGTTTTCGGTATTATAATCGTAATCAGTATATTTTTTTACTATTAATGGTGATAGTGATGCATTGTAAAGATATACATTTCCATAGACACTATCGTATACTCCCTTTGTCACAGATGGATTCTGCGTTAAACTTTCTGGAATAGATGAGGTTCCATTGTTTGCTGGATTAACTAAACCATAACCGGTTAAAAAGTCTTTTCCAGAAGGCCCCAAATCAATTGTGTTTTTATCTAGTTTCTCACGTAGTGTAGAACTAACTAGTTTTGGATCATTTTCTTTCAACAACGCCGCTTCCCCCGTCACAAAAGCCGCAGCCATCGACGTACCGCTAAGCGATGTGTATCCATTATTCAGATACGTACTCGTGATTCCGACTCCTGGCGCAACAACTTCCAACTCGCTGCCCGTCGATGAAAACGGCGCACGCTGGTTGTTCTGATCGACGGCCCCGACCGATATTACCGAGCTGTATTTGGCCGGGTACTGAATCGTATCTCCCGATCCTTCCGCATTCCCCGCGTTGCCTGCCGATGCCACCACCAGCAATCCGCTGGAGTATGCTTTATCAACCGCATTGTGTAACGCCGGTGAATCAATGCTTGTCGCAAAGCTGAGATTGACGATATCCATTTTATTGTCAATGGCCCAATCGATACCGGCGATCACATCCGATAAATAACCCGCTCCGCGTGAATTCAGCACCTTTACGGCGTATAGCGATGCATCCGGCGCCATGCCGACGACTCCGACATCGTTGTTTTTCGCGCCGATAATACCCGCTACATGCGTACCATGCCCGAAATCGTCGTCATACGAGGTTGTATAATCAACGAATGACGCCCCGCCTGCAACTGTTAAATCCTCATGATTCAACGAAATGCCGGAATCGAGCACGGCTACCTTAACGCCTTTTCCGGTAAAACCGTTGTTCCACGCATAAGTCGCTTGAGTCGCGGTAATCCCCCAATCCGCGATTTGAGCCGTTGATTGCAGCAAAATATCCGGCTCCACCGATGCGACGGACGGGTCTTTTTTCAGGTTCTCGACCTCTGCCGCATCCAGCGTAACAGCCGCGGTCGGAACGCGTTTATGTTCTCTTTTCAGCTTGCCTTTTGATTTTTGAATGACCTTGGCATCTACTTTACTTTTGAATGTTACGACATAGCGCTTCTCCCCACCGGGTTTTTGTGGCGCAGCCTCAATGCTTCCCATCGGCACCAGAACAACGGATACAATGAGGGCAAGGCAAAACATTGAAAGTTTTTTTAGCACTTTGAACACGATCCCTTCTTCGAATGATTTCCAATTTCCAACCCAGGAACGATTCAGTTCCAGAAAATACTCCTTTCTATGACAAAAATACCCACAGCAACAAGAATACTACTTTCAAGCTGGATTGGCTTTATCGAAAAATGTCGATTAGTAGGAACGTTTGTCGCATTCGATAAAATAAAATCAAAAAAGCACAGCCTATGAGCTGTGCTTTTTCCATGCTGCCTGCGAAAGTCCGGGGTCTCGACTTGGCAGGTCGGGCCGATGGGGAAAACCTGCGAAAGTGCAGGAATTTTCCGCGAAAATGGCTCATTTTGCCGAAAAGCCTGCAAATGTACAGGAATTTTCGGCGAAAGGGGACCTGAGCCCCTTCGCGCAGCGAAAAGCCTGCACAATTGCAGGAATTGCGCAAGGCAGGCGCATGAAGGGGCAAAAGCCTGCACTTTTGCAGGCTTTCTTCGCGCCAAGCCAGGCACGGCCCCTCTGGCGGCTGTGCCTCCCCCATTTTAAACCCCCGCCCCCTCCTTGCGGTATTGATTGGGCGGGAGGCCGACGACTTTTTTGAACGCCGTGCTGAAATAGTGCTGGGACTCGTAGCCGACTTGCTCGGCGATAGCAACGATAGGCTTGTCCGTCGCAGTGAGCAGGTGGATGGCGTGCTTGATGCGCGTCTGAGTGAGCAGGCTGATGAACGAGATCCCGGTCTCCTGCTTGAAGACGCGGCTCAAGTACACCGGCGATACCTTCAAATCGCTCGCCACTCCTTCGAGGGTCAGGTCGGGATTGGCGAACTGCCTGCCGATGATCTCTTTGGCCGAGCGGACGAACGGGGATAGCCGGGTTTCCTTGTAGGCCTCGGCCCTCGCCTGCTGGTAGGCGGCAGCGAGCGAGGTCACATCGCCGGTTACGGGAAGGAAGGCCGAGACGGTGCTTATTTTCAAATATGCGAAAACGGCCTGATCGATTTGCAGCGTGACGCTCTCCGGGGCCTTTTGCCACAGCAGCACGACCGGCATCCCCATGTGATCGCGGAATTTTACCATCCCGTCGTACGGCTGCAAGATCTCCTCGACGATATTTTCAATCGCGAACAGGTACAGCTGGCGGTCCTTTTCGGACAGCAGTTCCTTGCCTCTGGAAACGCCCGGCCAGCGGATGACGCCGATCATCGCCGGAGCGGCCGCCGGCATGTTCAGGAAAGTCAGTTGCTCCACGATTTCGCCCTCGCTGAGCTCGCCTTCGATCCACTCCAGGCAAAACCGCTCGCGGAGCAGCGAAAAGTTGCGCTCAATCTGTTTGGAGGCCATCAGCAGATGTTCCTCGTTTTTGAGCGACGTTTCCAGCCGTTTCGCCGCTTTATCCAGCACTTCGCAGAGCTGCTGCGGGTTGACGGGCTTCAGAATGTAATCGTCGACGTTAAGCCGGATCGCTTCCTGCGCGTAGGCGAATTCGTCGTGCCCGGTGATAATGATGATTTTGCACGCGGGAAGCTGCTCCTTGATATGGCCGATTAAGGTCATGCCGTTCATAATGGGCATATTCAGATCGACCAGCAAAATGTCCGCCCGATGCGCCAAAGCGAGCTCCAGCGCCTCTTCCCCGTCCTCCGCCTCGGCGGCAACCTCCAGGCCCAGCCGCTGCCAGTCGACGCAGTCGCGAATGCCCTCCCGGATGTTCGGTTCGTCGTCCGCAATGAGAACTTTCCATGCTCGCTGCATGCTCACATCGCCTCCCTCCTTCGAATGACGGGATGAATGATCGTCACTTTCGTTCCCTGCCCGCGCTCGCTCGTCATGTGAACGCCGTAGGCTTCACCGTATGCGAGCCGGAGCCGCTCCTGCACGTTGAGCAGCCCGTATCCCTCGCCGGACGCCGATGAAAGCCCAATTCCCCTGGCGGCGTTCGATGGGGACTCAAATCCCCCGGGGGCGCCCGGCGAGGGCTCACCTGTCTCGCTAGCCGAGCTAGCCAGCGATCGGCGCAATCTGACAAGCGTCTCCTCCGGCATGCCGGCGCCGTTGTCGGCAATTTCCATCACCACCCGCTCGTCTTCCAGGTAAGCGCGGATCGCAATGCTGCCGGGGCCCCGCCGCTCCTTGATGCCGTGATAGATGGCGTTCTCCACGATCGGCTGCAAAATCACTTTCAGCACATACAAGTTGTCAAGCCTCGGGTCAATATCGATGCTGTAGTTCAGCTTATCCCGGTATCTCGTCTTTTGAATCGTCAGATAGCTCTGGATGTGCGCGATCTCCTCGGCCAGCGGGATCATTTCATTGCCTTTGCTGAGGCCGATGCGGAAAAGCCGGGACAGCGATTCCACGACTTCCGTCACCTCGTGCGCACCGCTTTTGCGCGAGAGCCACTGGATCGTATCCAGCGTGTTGTACAAAAAATGCGGCTTAATATGCGCCTGCAAGCTGCGCAGCTCAGCCTCCCGCTTTTTCCGCTGTTCCTCTTCCACAATGCCGATGAGCTTCGTAATTTGCAAAAGCATCGCATTAAAGCTGCGGCCCAGCATGCCGACCTCGTCCTGGCGCCCGTCTTTGAAGCGGATCGACAAATTCCCGTCCTCCGCCCTCCGCATGAAAGACATCAGCTGCCAAATCGGCTTCGATATGGTGTACGACAAGTAGGAGGAAGCGGCGATGCCCAGCAGACAGGCGACAAAGATGAAAATGATCAGATACAGCCGGATTTCCCGCACTTCCATAACGGTTTCTTTCGTTGAAAATACGCCGACGGTCGTCCAGTTCGTAAAAGGAGATTTGCGGAAAATAAACTGCACCCGCTGCCCGTCGATCACCTTGGAAAATACACCGGACGGATTGTCCTGCGTCCATTTCAGATCGATCCGGCCGACGATCGGGTGCGGCGGCGTGTAGATGCTGTCGCCCTGATCGTCGATCACCGTCAGGTAACCCGACTTGCCGAGGTGGACGTCCTTGACCGTCTCGGCAATAACGCGCAGCTTCAGGTCGATCAGCACGACGCCCTGGACATTTTGCGTTTCCGGGTCCACGATCGCCCTGACGACTGAGACAACATCTTCGTCTTTGTAGTTGACATGCGTTGTAACGTTCCGGCCGGCCGGATGGCCGAGCAGCTTGAAAATCCCTTTTTCCTCAACGGCTTCCTTGTACCACTGCTCCTCCGTCAAACTGCGGCTTGTACGCGCATACATTTCATTGCTGATGTATTCGCCGTTCGCGTTCACCACCAAAACACCCGCGACTTCGGTATATAACGTCGTAAAGCCCTGCAAAAACTTCCGCATATCGTACATTTCCGATTCGGGCTGCTTGACACTGCTGTACAAAAACCGCTTGATTTGCGGGTTGAACGAAATGAAATAGGTCATATTTTGCAAATTGCCAGCGTAAAACTCCAGCGACTTGTTAACATTACCAATCAGTTGGGAGGTGTGGTCGTTCACCTGCTTTTCGATAATCGTATCGGTCGCCCAGTCGATCAGCACCCCCAGGCAAATGGCGGGCAGCATGCTGATCAGCAAAAAATGCATGATCAATTTATACCGGATCGGCCAGTTATTCAGCTGGAACCAGCGCACCGTTTGCAACCGCTTTACATTGGTTCGGGACTGTCCGCCGTTATTTCGCATAGTAGTTGTCCACGTTCTGCTGCGTAACGATCGAAATGCCGGTGTCGACGTAGGTCGGCACTAGCGGAACGCCCGAATGCTGCCAGTCGGCGATCGGCTGCACGATCTCGTGCTTCAGGTGGAAAAGCTGCATAAGCGACCAGTAGCCCATGTTCCACGTTCCCTGCGCCAGCGTCGCCGAGATGACGCCGTTTTTGACCATATCCAGCGTCCCCTTGTCGGTGTCGAAGCTGATGATTTTCACCTGTGGCAGCCGGTTCGCGCTGCGGACGGCAGCGCCGACGCCTACGCCGCCGTTGGCTTCCGTGGCGAATATCCCGGCCAAATCGGGATATTCGCCGAGCAGTTCCCGGGCCGCGCCGCCGGAAACCAACTGATCGCCTTTGCCGTCCTCCACGGCAACGATCTGCATGCCCGGATACTCGGTACGAATCGTATCCTGAAAACCTCGCGTCCGCTCCTGATGATTGAGCTGGCCGGGCAGCGTGATGACGGCGGCTTTGCCGCTGCCGCCTGTCAACGCCGCCATTTGATGCGCCGCCTTGACGCCCGCGTCATAATTGTCCGTGCCCAAAAAAGAGTAAGCTTTGCTCTTTGGAGCCCCCGAATCGAACAGCACGACCGGAATGCCGGCCTCCACCGCTTTATTGATCGAGACGATGAGCTCGTCGGGATTGATCGCGGATACGGCGATGCCTGCGGGCTTTTTGGCAATCACCTGCTCCAGCACCGTTCTTTCTTCATTGACGTCGTACTGCGTAGCACCACGGTACTCGACGGATACGTTCAGCACGTTCGCCGCGTCCTCAAAGCCCTTCAGACAGCTTTTCCAGTAATCGATGCCGGACTGGAAATTGACCATGACGTATTTTTCCCCGATATCGCCGTGCAGCCCGCTGTACATCGAATCCGCCGACCGCCGCGAAGCCTCGCGAAAATCGTACACATACAAAAACAGCAAAAACGTTGCAATGAGCGCAGCATAGATCATCAAGAGCTTTTTCAACGTATCCACCTCGCTTGATCCTTCTATGCCTCAATTATAGCAAGCGGTACCATCGCCCGCAGGCTAATTTTGCGCAGACGGTCAAGCGGTTTTCGACTTGTTGTAAATATCAAAGCCTACGGCAAGCAAAAGGACGAGCCCTTTGATGCCCTGCTGCCAGTCAATGCCCAGGCCGACAAGCGACATGCCGTTGTTCATGACGCCCATAACCAGGCCGCCGATGATCGCTCCGATGACGCTGCCGATCCCTCCGGTCGCCGAAGCGCCGCCGATGAAGCAGGCCGCAATGGCATCCAGCTCGAAGTTGACGCCCGCTTTTGGCGTGGCCGCATTCAGCCTTGCCGCAAAAACAAGCCCTGACAGCGCCGCCAGCACGCCCATGTTAACGAATACCCAGAACGTGACTTGCTTCGTTTTCACGCCGGACAGCTTCGCCGCCTTCTCGCTGCCTCCCAGCGCATAAATGTGCCGGCCCATCACCATGCGGTTCATCACAAACGTATATATGACGACGAGGACAAAAAGCAGAACAAGAATGTTCGGAATGCCTTCGTACGTAGCCAGCACATAAGTAAACACGTTGATGACGGCGACGATCGCAATCAGTTTCGCAGCGAACAGCCCTCCGTGCATAACTTCAAAGCTGTATTTGATTTGCGTCCGGCGAGCCTTCCATTCCTTCCACACAAAAACAAGCGACAGCACAGCGCCGATGATCAGCGTCAGCACGTGAATTGTGCTCGTGCCGGGAAGATCGGGCAGGAAGCCGGAGCTGATTTTTTGAAAAGCTTGCGGAAACGGCGCAATGGACTGCCCCTTCAGGACGATCATCGTCAAGCCGCGGAACAGCAGCATGCCTGCCAGCGTTACGATGAACGATGGAATTTTCACGTAGGCGACCCAAAAACCTTGCCAGGCCCCCACCAGCGCCCCGATCAAGAGCGAAATGACGAGTGCCAGCACGAACGGCATTTTCATCTCCACCATCATAATGGCCGAAACCGCTCCGACAAAAGCGGCGACCGAGCCTACCGAAAGGTCGATATTGCCCGTTATGATCACGAGCAGCATCCCGATGGCCAGCACCAAAATATAGCTGTTCTGCAAAATCAGATTCGTAACATTTAACGGCTTTAACAAAATGCCGTCCGTTAAAATTTGAAACAATAAGGTGATTAAAAGTAAAGCAAGTATCATCCCGTACTGCCGGATGTTGCTTTTGAACAATTTGCCCAGCGTTTGCATTACGCTTCTCCTCCCGCTCCGGTCATATATCGCATCAATTTCTCCTGTGTCGCCTCTTCCCTGGGCAGTTCGCCGGTCAAACGCCCTTCGCTCATCACATAAATGCGGTCGCACATCCCAAGAATTTCCGGCAGTTCGGAGGAAATGAGCAGAATGCCCTTGCCTTCCATCGCCAGCTGATTGATGATCGTGTAAATTTCATATTTGGCTCCGACGTCGATCCCGCGCGTAGGCTCATCGAGAATGAGCAGATCCGGACCGGCCAAAATCCATTTGCCCAGGACGACCTTCTGCTGGTTCCCGCCGCTCAGATTCACCGTCTTTTGCGTGATGCTTGGCGTCTTGATGTTCATAAGCGAACGGTATTTCTCCGCTTCCACGATTTCCCGGTTTTCGTCCACGACCAGCCTTTTGGACAGCTGCTTCAAGCTGGCGAGCGAAATGTTGCGTTTAATGTCCTCGATCAAAATTAATCCGTAATTTTTCCGGTCTTCCGTCACATAGGCGATTCCGTGCCCGATCGCTTGATTAATGGTGTTAACGGTTATTTTTTGCCCATCCTTGTAAATGTGCCCGCTGATCTTCTTGCCGTACGACTTGCCGAAAATGCTCATCGCCAGCTCCGTGCGCCCTGCGCCCATCAATCCCGCAATGCCGACAATTTCGCCGCGCCGGATATGCAGATTGATGCGGTCAAGCACCTTGCGGTCTTCCTGCGACGGATGATACACATTCCAATCCTTCACTTCAAAAAAAGGCTCTCCGATTCTCGGCTCCCGCACGGGATAACGGTGCGTCAAATCGCGCCCCACCATGCCCTTGATGATGCGGTCCTCCGTCACCTCGCTGCTCCTTGCGTCCAGCGTCTCTATCGTTTGCCCGTCCCGCAAAATGGTGATCGAATCGGCCACCTTGGAGATTTCATTCAGCTTGTGTGAAATGAGTATCGACGCGATGCCCTGCTTCTTGAACTCCAGCAGCAGGTTCAGCAGATTGTCGCTGTCCTCTTCATTGAGCGCAGCCGTCGGCTCATCCAGGATGAGCAGCTTCACTTTTTTCGACAGCGCCTTGGCGATCTCGACCAGTTGCTGCTTGCCCACACCGATGCTCGAAATGAGCGTATTCGGCGATTCGTTCAGACCGACTTTGTCCAGCAGTTCCCGCGTTCGGACGATCGTTTCGTTCCAGTCGACAATGCCGCGCCGGCTCTGCTCATTGCCGAGAAAAATATTTTCCGCTATAGATAAATAGGGAATCAGCGCCAATTCCTGATGAATGATGACAATCCCTAGTTGTTCGCTTTGTTTGATGTCCTTGCATGCCACGAGCTTGCCGTCGAACCGAATATCCCCGCTATAGGAGCTGTGCGGATACACGCCGCTGAGTACTTTCATCAGCGTCGATTTGCCGGCGCCGTTCTCTCCCAGCAGGGCGTGAATTTCACCGTGCCTGACCTGCAAATTGACATTCTCCAGCGCCTTCACGCCGGGAAACGTCTTCGTTATGTTTTGCATCTCCAAAATCGAATCCGTCCTGCTCATGCTTTTCACCAAACTTTCTTCGTGTGACATAGTTCCGCGGGACCGTCTCGGCCCGGGCCAAAAGGGCGCGAAGATCGAGTGCGGGTGACGGGGGCCCGGTCAGAGCGTGTGCCGCCGCAAAGGGCGCGGGGGCGCAGGCTCACGCTGCGGGACGGGCGAGCCCCTTGAACGGACACGACGGCAACCTTTAGCTGGCGGCCGCCGCATCCTGTCAAGACGCTGCCCCTTATTTTTGCAGCTGCTCTTTTTTGTAGTAGCCGCTGCCGACGAGAATGGACTCGTAGTTGGACTTATCCACAGATACTGGCTCCAAAAGGTATGCAGGTACGACTTTCACGCCGTTGTTATACGTTTTGGTATCGTTGACTTCGGCTTCTTTTCCTTGAAGCACAGCATCCGCCATAGCTACCGCTTTTTTCGCGAGCTCGCGCGTATCTTTGAACACGGTTTGTGTTTGCTCGCCGGCGATGATCGATTTCACGGAAGCGAGCTCCGCGTCCTGGCCGGAAATGACCGGCATCGGTTTATCGGCACCGCCGTAGCCGACGCCTTTCAGGGAAGAAATAATGCCGATGCTGATGCCATCGTAAGGGGACAGGACAGCGTGCACTTTTTCGGACGAATAGTTTTTGCTGAGCAGGTTATCCATTCGCGATTGAGCGACGGAACCGTCCCAACGAAGCGTAGCCACCTGCTCCATCGACGTTTGCTTGCTGCGTACAACGAGCTTGCCGCTGTCCATGTATGGCTTCAGCACGGACATCGCCCCGTCGAAAAAGAAGTATGCGTTGTTATCGTCGGGCGATCCCCCGAACAACTCGATGTTGAACGGACCTTTACCGTCTTTGAGGCCGAGCTTTTGCTCAATGTAGGAAGCTTGCAACACTCCTACTTTGAAGTTGTCGAAAGTCGCGTAATAGCTGACGAATTCGCTCTTTTTGATCAGGCGGTCGTATGCGATCACCTTGATTTTGGCGGCGTTCGCTTTTTTCAGCACGTCCGTCAGCGATTCGCCGTCGATCGGCGCGATGACGAGAATGTTCACGCCTTTGGTGATCATGTTCTCGATCTGCGACACCTGGTTTTCCACGATGTCCTCCGCGTACTGCAAATCGGCTTTGTAGCCGAGCTTTTCGACTTCCTTCACCATATTCGCACCGTCGCTCACCCAGCGCTCCGACGATTTCGTCGGCATCGAAATGCCCACCTTGCCCTCCGCTTTAGCCGCGGTCTTCGTTTCGGCCGCCGCCTTCGTGGACTCGGGCGCTGCCGTCGCCTTCCCGGCATCCCCGCTGCCGCCGCTGCTGCCACTTCCATTGCCGCAGGCTGCCATCACAAGCACCACCGCTAACATGATGAATACGGATACAATCTTCTTCACTTCAACTACCCCTCTCCATTTTGGTGTAGTTCGAGTATAAAACGGAAACCCACGGCCGTCTTTTCACGGAAACTACTGTTTTTTATAAAAAATAAACATAAGTTCACGGCAGCGCAAAAAGACGCGCCAGTGAGCATGGCGTGCAGAAAACCTGCAAAAGTACATCTTTTTGCTCGTTGATGCGCCTGCATTGGGGAATTCCTGCAAATGTGCAGGTTTTTTACCGAACACATGGATTCTGATCCATTTTCAGTGAAAATTCCTGCACTTTTGCAGGTTTTTCGCCAAAATGGACCATTTCCACAGAGAAAACCTGCACTTTCGCAGGTTTTTCCTCCAATAAACCACCTCATCCCCCTCGGCTGCGCCGCCCCATAAAACCACCTTCCCCCGACTCGATGCAGCGACAAAAAAAGGCTTCCCAGCCCATTCAGGGCCAAGAAGCCTTATCTTTTATTTCGTGACGGTCACGAGAACCGTCGTTTTCATATTGGAGTAAGTCACGGTAATTTTTGCCGTGCCTTTACCAGTAGCTTTGATCACCCCGTCCTTGACATCGGCGACCATAATGTTGGATGAGGTCCATAAAGCAGGCTTGGTAACATCATCCTCGGAGCTGTCGTTGTACGTAGCCAAGGCGCTTACCTGATAGGTTTTACCTTCCTGAAGCTCGACTTTGACGACATCCGTTTTTAAATATTTCAGCACGTCGTTCTCAACGGGAACCGTGATCGTCCTGCCGCCGAAGGTAGCGGTCAGCAGCGTTTTACCGGAACCGATGGCCGACACCAATCCGTTTTTCACATCGGCAACTTTATAATTTTGCGATTTCCAGCTTGCGGAATTGGTCACATCTTTCTGCGTTCCGTCCGACAGAGTTGCCGTCAGTTTAAGCTGCACCTGCCCGCCGCGTTTTAGGGCAACGAAGCGCTGATCCGCCTCCAAATTTGAAATGACGCCGATTTCGACCGGAATGCTGACGCTTTTGCCCCCGAAGGTAGCTGTAATCGTCACTTTGCCTCTGGCAACGGGCGTTACTTTCCCTTTGGACACTTGCGCGACTGCGCTGTTGCTCGTTTTCCAATCGGCTTCGCTAGTCACATCTCGATCGGCCCCGACCAGATCCGTTGCTGTCAGTACGATCGATCTTGTTTCATTGAGATCCATCACAATGTTCATCGGATTTGCCGCAAGCGCGCTAGCCATATCCACTTGAACCGTAATTGTAACGGTCTTGCTGTCCAGTTGACCCGTGATCGTCGTTTCGCCCGAAGCGATCGCTTTGATGGTACCGGATGAAACGGTAGCTATATTAGCGTTCGAAGTTGACCAGATTGCATCCGAAGTTACGGTTTTTGTTGTTTCGTCCGTGTAGGTGGCAGTCAATTTAACCGAGGCCGTGTTGCCTTTTTTCAAAATCAGTTTCTCTTGGTCGGCCACCAGCGTTTTCAACACTCCGACAGATACTTGAACAGTTGCGGTCCGGCTGCCGTATTTGGCCGTTACCGTGGCCGAGCCTGTAGCAAGCCCCGTGATGTACCCGCCGCTAACTTCCGCAATCGTGTCGGAACTGGAGGTCCAGTCCGCTTTTGAAGTGACGTCTTCTTCTCTTCCGTCTTTGTACACAGCGGTCAAAGTAATTTGTTCGAAACCGCCCGCCTGGAGGTTGACGATTTTTTTGCTCGGCTTGATTTGATTCGGGATGTCCACTTCCACTTTCGTGGTTGTCGTCTTACCGCTGTATGTAGCCGTCACTTTGGCCGATCCGGCTTTGTACGCGGTGATTTTCCCTTTGTTGACATAAGCGACGGAATCGTTGTCCACCGTCCACGCAGCATCGTTCGTTACATCCTTGGTCGTTCCGTCGGCAAAAGTTGCGGTCAAAGTCAACTGCTGCGTTTTGCCCGCCTGCATGGACACCTGATCCTGGTTCACTTCCAGTCTGCGAGGAACTTCGACGTCAACGTTGGCCGTTACACTTTTGTCCCCGTATTTGGCGGTGATCACCGCTTCGCCTATGCTATTTGCGCTAAGAATACCTTTGGTCACATACACGTTGCTGTTGCTCGAAGTCCATTCCGCGATATCCGTTACGTCTTTTATCGTGCCGTCCGCATAAGTTGCGGTCAATTTAAGCTTCCCTGTCGTACCTTTCTTGAGCAGCAAGTCCTGTTTGTCCAAATCCAGCTTCAGCGTAGCATCGACATCGACCTTGATTGTCGTCGACTTCGTGCCGTAGCTGGCCGTAATCGTCGCCGTACCGGCTCCATAGCCGGTAATCGTGCCTTTGAGGGCGTCGGCAACCGATTCTTTGTCGGAGGTCCACTCGGCGTCAGCCGATACGTCGGCAACCGTGCCGTCCGGATAAGTCGCCATCAGCTTGATTTTCTGGGTGCCGTTCAAAAGCAGGGACACGTTCGATTTTTCCGCATCGACGCGCTTTACGATCTCAACGTCAACCGGCAGGGTCAACGTCTGGTTCGCATATTTAATCGTAACCAGCGTCGAGCCCGGGCTTTGCCCTTTCACCAGACCGTTCGTCACGGTGACAATCGAACTTTCGCTAATCGAATAGTCGGCTTTGCTCGTCACATCTTCCGTTGTGCCGTCGTCGTAATACGCCGTAATCAGCAGCTGTTCGCTTTTGCCGAGCCGCAAATCCAGCGATTGCTTGTCTTTGGTGAGCGATTTTACTTTTTTCGTAACCGTAACGTTGACGATTTCCGTTTTGCCCAAATATGTCGCGGTAATGACGGCCTTTCCTTCGCTCTTGGCGGTCACTACGCCGGCGTATACGGTAGCAATGTCCGAAGAGCCGGAATTCCAGTCCGTTTTGACCGTTGCCGTTTCCGTCGTTCCACTGGTATACACCGCAGTCGCTGTGAGAGTCGCAGTATCTCCGACCTGCAGCGTCAGTTCGTTTTTGCTGAGCACCAGTTTGGAAATACTATCCGCGGCTTCTGCAGTCCATGTTAACCACGAATTGCTTGCCACCATGAAAATAAGTGCGATCAATAACCATCTGCTGAGTCTGAGCCTCATCCTACGCGTACCTCCAAGTTAACATCATAAAAATGGTATATCTTTACATGGTATATCGGCATGAGGCTTCCAAAAGTGAATAGCAAAAAAAGGCCGCCTGCAAGACGGCCCGTCTCGTTCCGATTCCTTCGCATCGTCCCCGCGGAGCCCGTCAGCTCCACAAACGGTCGTTCCCCCAGTAGTGGTCCCAATCCGGGGTCGGCTCCCAGAGGCCCGGGATGCGCGGGTGCAGATGCTCGCGGATGACCTCGTCATTGAGCGATTCAATGCCGAGCCCCGGGCTGTCCGGCACGACGATGTAGCCCTGGTTCACTATCGGCTTGGGCATCCCGTTCACAAGGTCGTCCCACCAGGGCACGTCGACGGAGTGATATTCGAGCGCGAGGAAATTTTCCGTCGCCGCTACGCTGTGGACGGCGGCCATGCAGGCGATAGGGCTTTCGGCCATATGCACGGCCATCGCCACGCCGTACTCCTGCGCCATATCGCCGATCTTTTTGTTCTCAAGGATGCCGCCGGACGTAAGCAGGTCGGGATGAATGACGGAAACTCCGCCCGCTTCCAGCAGCGGCCTGAAATTCTCTTTCAAAAAAATATCCTCGCCCGTGCAAATCGGGATGCGGCTCTCGCGCGCCAGCCGCACGTACTGATCCGTATACTGCCACGGAATCATATCCTCGAGCCAGGCGAGATTGTACTTCTCGATCCGGCGGGCGAGCTTGATGCAGTCCTCCACGCCGATGTGGCCGAAATGATCGATCGCCAGCGGCACTTCGTACCCGATAACGGCTCTGACTTCGGCCACGTACTGCTCCAGCAGCTCCAGTCCTTTCTCCGTGACGTGGATGCCCGTAAACGGATGCGCGACGTTGAACGCATCGTAATTCCGGCTGCGCAGCCTGCGGTACTCGTCATCCGCCTCGCCGCCGGCTTTTCTGGCGGCGTAATAAGCCCGCGCCGCTTCCTGCATCTCCTGCAAATAGCCCAGCGGAGCGCTGAGCGTCCCTGGCTCGTGGATGATCTGGCCGATGCCGAGGTCCATTTTCAGGAACGTAAAGCCCCGCTCCATCCGCAGCTTCAGCGCTTGGCCCATTGCCGTTCCGCTGTCTTTGGCGCCTGCGTCCGTGTCGCAGTACATACGGATGCGGTCGCGGAATTTGCCGCCCAGCATCTGGTACACGGGGATGCCGTAAGCTTTGCCGGCGATATCCCACAGCGCAATTTCCAGGCCGCTCACGCCTCCGCCCTGCCGGGCATGGCCGCCGAACTGCTTGATGCGCCGGAACAGCTTGTCGATCTGGCACGGGTTCTCGCCGAGCAGCCTGCTTTTGAGCATCTGGGCATACACTTTGTCCGCGCCGTCGCGCACCTCTCCGAAACCGACAATTCCCTGATTGGTGTACACCTTGATCAGACTGCAGTGCATGGGCGCATCTGTGATATCGGCGAAGCGAATATCGGTAATGCGCAGCTGCGAAGGCGCCGAGTGTGTATTTACATGCGCAAGAGTTTGTTCATAAGTTTCCGTATGCCGCTGCATCGCGTTCCGCTCCTTTGTTAGCGGGTCAGGCCTCCAAAGCCCTTCCCTTTCTCACTAACTACGATAACGGAAAGCGCTCCGCTTTTCAGCGCGGTAAACTTATCATTTTGTTGGATTTTTTCTGCAATTCGTCACATATGCATCCTATCCCGCATATACATAATTTGTTTGAAACTATGCGATTGAGGTGGTTTAACATGTTGGCAACACGGGGAATCGAAGAGAAGCAGGAAGTCATGGACACACTGTGCGAAATGGGTTTGGATCAAATCGCAAGATGGATCAAAGTTTTGCCCGAAGACAAGTGGGAAAACATGTTCGTTTCGACCTGGCCGACGCTGGCAAAAAAATGCGGCGTTCACAAATAGCTTTCTCTACATATCTGGAGAATGCCCAACGCTCTGCGCACCGCGCGGGGCGTTATTTGTGCCGTACGGCCGGGGCGGGGCGCACGGCAAAAACGCAAGACAAGCTACAACTCCCGCCCGGCCGCAATGGCCTGATCGAGCTTTTGCAGCATATGGCCGATACCTTTGCTGCCGAGGAGCGGATAGGTGACCGTTGTGTTCGTTCCGAACACTTCCGGAATGATTTTTGTGAACTTTTTGCCGCCCAGCATCACAATTTCACCACACTGATCTAGCCCCTTCTCCACCGCCTGGGACCGCAGCTCAGCCATAGTAATAAGATCGGGACTTTTCGTGCCGAACGCCGTGTCATAATTGGAGGGAACCCGGTCCTCCGGAAAAAGAAAGCCGTGCTTCGCCGAAAGAATGACCCACTGCGGGAAAAACAGCTTGGCGTACGCCTGGCACTTCTTGTGCAAAGCCCCGATGTACACTTGTTCCGCAGGGTAGGGGCCTGTACCGGCGCCATCCTTATCCCATATTTTTTTGGCTCCGCAAAGCATGATGCATAGCCTCCCGCCAGTCCGGCGCTCCATTCGCCCATCTCCCGTTCCGATTAAGGATTTGCCCATACGAATTTGTAGCCGAAGCCCCGTACGGTCACAATGTACCGGGGATCCGCCGGGTCCCGCTCGATTTTTTTGCGGAGCATCCGAATGTGAACCATGACCGTCCGCAAATCGCTGGCTTTGTCCCAGCCCCAAATCTGCCCGTACAAATGCTCGACGCTGAACACCTGATTGGGCCGGTTGGCCAAAAACAACAGCAGCTGCCGCTCCTTGGCGAACAGGGTGATGCGCTGCCGGTCCACGTAAATGTCGTAATTGTCCGGATCGATCCGCAGCCATTGGTCCTGCCAGGCCAGCCTCGTTCTTTGACCGGATTCCTGCATCCCGGCGCGGAATCGCCGCAGCTGCGCCTTCACGCGGGCGACGACGACATTCGGCTCGAACGGCTTGGTGATGTAGTCGTCGGCTCCGAGCTCAAGCCCGTCCACGACATCCTGCGGATCCTGCTTGCAGCTGATGAAAATGATCGGCAGGCTGGATTGCTTGCGAATGCGCTGCGCCAACTCGGTTCCAAGCAGGTCGGGCAGCAAAATGTCCGTCAGCAGCAGATCGTACGATTTCTCATGAAACAGCCGCAAAGCTGATGCGCCGTCGCCCGCAACATCCACGGCAAGGCCGTTTTTGTGCAAATACATCGTTACGATTTCCCGAATATCGGCGTCATCCTCCACGAACAGAACCTGATCTCCCATCTCCTGCGCCTCCTCTCAACGTGTCAGCCTGCGCTTGATCCATCCACTGCACCGGAAGCGTGAAATAAAAGATGCTCCCGCCTTCCGGCGCATGTGCCAGCCCCATTTGGCCGTTATGATATAAAATAATTTCCTTGCTGATGGAAAGCCCCAGGCCGCTCCCCCGCGATCCCGCCGTCTTCCCTTCGTTCACGCGGTAAAACCGGTCGAATACAAGATCCTGCGCTTCCGCAGGAATACCCGGCCCGGTATCGATCACCCGCACTGTGACCTCCCCTTCCGGCCGGCCGGCATAATGAGCCTCGACTTCAAAAGTGATCCGCCCTCCGGCCGGCGTATACTTGCGCGCGTTGGACAGGAGATTGGCGATCACCTGCTCGATACGGATCGGATCGGCGGCGATGACAGCCGCAAGCCCCTGATCGGCCGCTTCGCCGGATTCCCGGAACTCCCCGTGCACCGCATGATCCGGCAGCTCCGATTCATACAGATGATACAGCTTGCGCAAAAAGGGCACCGCCTCCATCTGCTGGAAATCGAAGCGGACTTGCCGCGTTTCCAGCTTCATCAATTCCGTGACGTTATGGATCAGCCGTTCCATGAGATACGTCCGCTCGTAAATGCGCCGGATATATTTTAAATAATCGTCCGTAATCACACCGTCCAGCATGGCGCTGGAGTACCCCCTGATGGTCGTAAGCGGCGTCCCCAGCTCATGAGAGATGTCAGATAGCAGACGCTGCCTGAATTTGGCCATGCGGGAAAGCTCTTCGTTCGCCTCTTCGAGGTGGCGGTTCGTCAGCTGCAAATCCAATGTCCGCGCTTCCACCGTCCGCTCCAGCGATTCGTTGATCGATTGCAGCTGTACGGTCAACGATTCCGCATGACGGTACGTTCTTGAAAATTTGGACGAAATATTGAGCGATTGCGTAAACAGGAAGAGCGAAATTCCGTACGGTGTAAAATCTCCGATCGCCGTCACCTGATTGAAAAACAAAATATCAAGGCCGGCGGACAGGCCGAATGCGGCAAATCCGACCAAATTATACGCGGAGCCTTCTTTCTTTTGCATAAAAGCCCGCACGTATATGACCAATGTATAAACGAGGATGGGCACCGCCACCAACAAATGATACGGCAGCATCAGCAGCGTATAAACTCGGGCCGGTGTCAACAAAACAAGGGCGATGAACAACCCCTGCACGACATACGAGGCCGTTACCGCAAACGAACGCTTGCCTCTCTCATATTCGTTGTGGATAAATAAGACGAGCATCAGCAGCCCGCAAAATGCGGAAATATATTCGGCTTTCACGGCGGTCTCCCAGCCGATGCCGGGGAACAGGTAAAGCCCCGTCGCTTCGCCCAGCAGCACGATTCTGGCCGATACGGCAAAGCACAGCCCGGCAAAGTAGAGCGGCGACCAATCCTTTTTGCGGAACAAGTATAGGCTGACATGGTAAAGGCCCATCACGAGGAGGCCGCCCACAACGAACAGTTCCGAAGAAAACCGGGTGGTGCGCTCGCGGCCGATAGAGTCCGCATTGCCGAGACGGATCGATTCCCAAATGCCTCCCTTGCGCTGAACAAAGTTGGACACCTGGATCACCAGCTCGTTATCGCCGGGTTTCGGTTGAAAATAGACGACTTTCGGGTAATTGACGGGCACCATCGATTCCCGAGACGTTCCGACGACACCGTTGCCCGTTTCTTCATGCCCGTTGATCCACAGCCGGTAGGCGGTTGCAACGCCGCGCACGTACAGCCCCATCGATGGTTGCTCCCCGGACTCCGGCATTTTGACGATCAGCCTGTAAGTCGCATAGCCTTGATTGGGCAAAACCTTGCCCCCGATCCGGTAAGCCCCCCATTGGGACGGAACATGGGCGTACACGGGCTGCGGGCGGTCGCCGCTTTGCAAATCTTTGGGGCTCAAAAGCCGTTCCCAATAAAACTTCCAGTCGCCTTCAAGCGCCATATTGCTCATGCGAGCGACGTCTGTGCCGGACAGGTCCACCATGCCGGGCGACCGGACGGGCTCATCCTTGGCGCTTGCCGGACACGCAAACAGGAACAGTCCAAGCGCAACCGTCAGCAAAAAGAATCCTCTCATCGTTCAATCTCCACATGCCGTTTCTTTATCTTTTTAGCTTAGCATCCCTCGCGAACCCGAACAAGAAAAAACGACAAAAACCGAGCAAAATTCACAAAAAGAAACCGCGATCTGCGCAAAATCATCGCCCGACCGTTCCCTGATCCGTTTAGCCCGGCCTGCGCGGAAAGCTGCGGAAGTCGGACTGTGGAAAAACTCGCCTGCCGGTATCGGCATACCTGCTTGGCAGCGCGGTAAATACCTGCAAAAGTCTGACCACCCTGAAACCCGCACGCCTGAGCCGAATCCATCACAATTTGCCTACCTGCGCCGTAGAAAACCTGCAAAAGTCTGACCACCCTGAAACCCGCACGCTAGAGCCGAATCCACCACAATTTGCCTGCCTGTACGAAGAAAACCTGCAAAAGTCTGACCACCCTGAAACCCATACGCCAGAGCCGAATCCACCACAATTTGCCTGCCTGTACGAAGAAAACCTGCAAACGTCAGACCACCCAGAATCCCGTACGCCAGAGCCGAATCCACCACAATTTGCCTGCCTGCGCGAAGAAAACCTGCAAACGTCTGACCACCCAGAATCCCGTACGCCAGAGCCGAATCCACCATAATCTGCCTAGCTGCACGAAGAAAACCTGCAAAAATACATGAATTTACGTCCTTGATCGCTGGCCACGAAGAATTCCTGCAAATGTGCAGGTTTTTCAGCGAATACATGGGCTCAGACTCACTTTCAGCGGAAATTCCTGCACTTTTGCAGGCTTTTTGCCAAAACGAGCCCCTTTCACGGAAAATTCCTGCACTTTTGCAGTTTTTCACCCTGCCAAGCCTAGGTATCCTGTACCTTACAATTTGCGGATAACGCCTATCGTAACATAAATCTGAATGTCCCCGTCCCCATCGGATTCCGCATATTGAACAAAGGCGATTCGATCGCGAAGCACCCAATAAGCACTGATGTTCGCATCACTGCTAAAAAAGGATTCCGCTGCATCAAATATAGAATTATCTTGGCTGGTAGGTTCGGGCATACAATCACAAAAAACTTGTCTATCATCCCCTGCAATATATTGAGGTTCGGTAAACTTCAGTTCATCCTTTATCAAATCAACAATATCAACAAAAAACTGAGAATTGCTCTCTTTATGTTGTTTTATCGTCATTTCGTATTGTTCCCGGCGTCTGTCTTCATCCTTAAGCAATTCTTCATCATCTTCGCCAAACCGCTCTGAATCCTCGTAATCGAGGCTGATCATTCTAACTATTTGATTCATATCATCGACAAAAAATTCGGCTCCCCCTAATGAATCGGATCCCCAGTGATCGATGGGCGTCTCTTCATCCGGAAAATCAGTTCCCATTAATTCTTTCATTAATTGAGGCGTATTCTTTATCTTGGTGACAAACTTTTCATTAAATCTGCTGTAAAAATCACTATTTAATTTCATCAATTCTACATCTCCTCAGCTATAAAAAATATGTTCGTCTACATATCTTAAGCTTACCGAAAACTCAACCGGAGCGGAAGACTTCCCCACCCCGAAATTTGTTTCCGGCTGCGCCAACAGAACGTCGCGACGAGTCCCCCGAGCCGGCGAGTCGGGCAGCAGGACCACAAGTAAAGCGGTTTCGAAAAAAAGGATTCGCTCTGCAAATGAGCGAATTATTTAGAAGGTAGAAGTTATCGTCTATAGGAGGAACGAATGTTGAAGCCTGTTACCGTTAAAGATTTGGTCGATCGCTTTTCGCTGGAAATTCTCACCGGGCACTCGGAGCTGCACCGGACGATTGTCAGAACGCGGGCGCACCGCCCCGGTCTGGAGTTTGTCGGCTATTTCGACTTCTTTCCACAGGAGCATGTGCAGCTTCTCGGCAGAAAAGAAATCACCTACTTGCATACATTAAGCGAACAGGAACGCAATTTGCATATCGGCAATATCGTCAAGTACCATCCGCCTTGTTTTGTCGTGACGAGGAATCAGGAAGGTCTCAAATATTTAACCAAATACTGCGAGGAGGAAAAAATCCCTCTGCTGCGGACGGCGGCCCCGACATCCAAATTCCAGGAACTGGTTGACATCTATTTAAGCAAATCGCTCGCGCAGGAAATCGCGATTCACGGCGTTTGCGTCAACGTGTCGGGCATCGGCATTTTGCTGCGCGGCAAATCAGGCGTGGGCAAGAGCGAAACCGCGCATACGCTGATCCGCCGCGGGCACCGGCTTGTCGCCGACGACGTCGTTGTGCTGAAAAAAATCAGCCCGGAGACGATTCTCGGCACCCACAACGGAAAGACGAAGGAATTCCTTGCGCTGCGCAGCATCGGACTGATCAACGTATCCCGCCTTTACGGAAGAAAGGCGTTTCAGGACGAAACCCGCATCGTGCTCGATATCGAGCTGACCAAATGGCAGGACAACACCTTGAACAACGACCTGGAGTTGGAAGAAAAGTTCACGGAATATATGGATATCAAAATCCCCCATATCGAAATTCAGCTCCAGCCCGGCAGGGATGTGGCCGGTCTCGTGGAAGCCGCCGCCAACAACTGGTACCTTCGTCAGCAAGGCTACAGCGCAGCGGAAGACTTCATGAAGCGGCTGCAAAACGACATGGGATAGCGACCCTGGCAGCATGTGGTTGACCTAACCGCCGTCATGCGGCAGCCCCACCGCACGCGGGCAAAAAAAACCAAGCATCAGGCAGAGAGCCCGAGGCTTGGTTTTTTTTGCTTGGGTTTTCGTTTGGGTTTTCGCTTAGATTCCGCTTAGGTTTTCGTTTGGGTTTTCGCTTAGGTTTCGCTTAGGTTTCGCTTAGGTTTCGCTTAGATTCCGCATAGGTTTTCGCTCGGGTTTTCGTTTGGGTTTTCTCTTGGGTGTTCCCTTACGTTTTGAACCGATGCGCCATCATTTGCAATTCGGACGACATGATGCTGAGCGATTCTCCCGAAGAAGTCAGCTCCTCCATCGCCGCCAGCTGCTCTTCCGTGGAAGAGGAAATCACATGCGCCAAATTGTTCGCCTGATTCGCCATCCGCTCGATCTCCTGCAAGGAGGCGGAAATTTCCTGCGAGCTGGCCGACATTTGCTCGGCGGCGGCCGAAGCCTCCTGAACCTGGTTCACGACGCTCCGCGTGGCGTCCAGAATGCGGACGAAAGCCTCGCCCGTATGCCGGATCGCCTGAACGCCGGCCGCCACTTCCTGCTCGCCTTGATCCATCGCCGCACCCGCCTGGCTGACATCTTCGAGAATCGCCTCGATCAGCTCGGCGATCTCTGAGGCCGATGCCGTCGACCGTTCCGCCAGCTTCTTCACCTCGCCGGCAACGACGGCGAACCCTTTGCCTTCCGCTCCGGCGCGTGCCGCTTCAATCGACGCATTCAGAGCGAGCAAATTCGTCTGCGCCGAAATATCCGTAATCACCTTGACGATATCGCCTATGTACTGGGAGCGCTCCGTAAGCTTGGAGACAATCTCCGCTAAATGATTGACCGTCTGGCTGACGGCGTTCATCTGCTCGGAAGACTGGGTAATGAGCAGATTGCCTTGCTCCGCTTCCTTCAGCGTCATTTCGGACGCTTCGTAAGCCGTTGCCGACGTCATCGCGATCCGCTGAATGCCGACGGCCATTTCTTCCATCGCTGTCGAGCTTTCATTCACACTGCGTGCCTGAACCTCGTTGCTGGAAGCCATTTCCTGAACGGATGCCGAAATTTGATTGCTGGCCTTGGACGTCTCTCCGATGGATTGGCTCAGCTCATGGGACGAGTCGGCCAGCTTGTCGGAGTTGGACAAGAGGCCCGCGACCATTTCCCGGAAGTGATTGTACATCCCTTCAAAAGAAGCGGCGAGCTCGCCAATCTCGTCTTTATTTTTGACTTTAAAATCGGCCTGCCTCAAATCCCCATCGGCTATCCGCTCGGCCTGACGCGCCAGACGCGTAAGCGGCCTCGAAATATGAAGCGCGAACAGCGTCATTACGACTCCGCCGACCACCCAGCAGACGATTAACGTAATGAGAATCGAGTTCAGAATGTGCGTTTCTCCCGAAGTGTAGTCCTGCATATAGGAGCCGGCCGAAATGACCCAACCCCAATCCGGACTGACTGCGGAGTAGGCGATTTTCTCCGCTTCCTTGGAAGAATTGGGCAAAGGCCAGTTGTAGATCGTATAACCTCCGCCAGACTGCGCTTTTTGAACCATATCTTTTATGTAATAAAAGCCGTCGGACGTTTGCTTGTTTAAAATATTTTGGCCTTCCAGGGAAGGATGAGCCAGCAAATCGCCCTGCGAATTCAAAACGAAAAAGTAACCGTTCGGACCGAGATTCACCGTGCTGTTAATCGTACGCTTTCCGTCTTTCTTTGCTCCGACCAGCATTTCCTTGACTTTCTCTTGGGCTTCCTCTTTCGAAATCATTCCCGTTTTCGAGGCTTGTTCAAAAGACGTGGTCAGTTCCAGACCCATTTTAACCATGTTTTGCAAGTTGCTGCGAATCAATGCATCCGATTCAGTGGAAGATACTTCGTAGCTGACAAAACCCAAAACGGAAACGGGCAGCAGCAGCATAAACAGCGAAGTAAACAGCAGTTTTTTACGGATCGTCAATCGCCAAAATTCTCCCTTTTTCAACACGTCACTCCCCCTTGGAGACTAAGTCTTTAGTCCGTTGTAATACGATCAATCATACTAAAAATTTGCTTCCATTGTCCTCCTCATGTTACGCGCTTTCATGAATTTTTTGTGACATACGGAGCTGTTCAAGGAACCCGGTGAAACACGGCTCAGGTTAATAAATCAAGTTGTTCAGCCTCATTCCTCTCCGCTTGATGACTTTGATTTACTCTTTGATCGTATTGATCTCCCCACTCTTTCATCAACAAAATAATAGGCTCCAGCGTTTTCCCAAACTCCGTTAACGAATACTCCACCTTCGGGGGCACTTGGTTATAGCTCTTTCGCGTAACGATTCCTTCACGTTCAAGATCCCTCAATTGCAATGTAAGCGTATGATGAGTGACTTGGGGGTAAATCCTTCGAAGCTCATTGAATCGCTTTGTCCCGCTTAACAGGTGATAGATAATAACTCCCTTCCATTTTCCGCCGATAACATCCAAGGTTGTTTCAACCGGACATTGTTTTCTTGAAGGATTTAACATCCAGAACATCCCCTCTAGGTATTTTTTTTGATACTTAATATCAATTATTTGCGTACTTTTTGTATGTTACTAATTTTAATATAATGATGTTGTTAAGAGCAATCCATATTTAGAAGGGATGATAAATTTGAGTACAAAGTCTGAAATGATGAGGGCCGTCGGTTTATATGAGTATCTGCCAATCGAACATCCGGAAAGTCTGTTAGATGTAGAAGTACCGAAGCCTTTCCCAACAGGGCGCGATATTCTGGTCGAGGTAAAAGCTATCTCTGTCAACCCGGCTGATCCAATCGTACGTGCCTACGACAATAAAGTTGGGGAGCCTCCTTATATACTTGGATGGGATGTAGCTGGAGTTGTCGAACAGGTGGGACCGGATTGCACGTTTTTTAAGCCGGGAGATGAGGTATTTTATGCAGGAAGTCTCATTCAGCCAGGGGGCAACAGTGAATTTCATTTAGTGGATGAACGGATCGTCGGTAAAAAGCCTTCGACGCTAGATTTTGCAAATGCTGCATCGTTGCCTTTAACGGCGATTACTGCTTGGGAAAGTCTATTTGATAGGCTCGGCATTTCTTGGACTCCCGAAGCTAACAAAAACAAATCGATTTTGATTATCGGTGCCGCAGGAGGCGTTGGGTCGATAGCTCTGCAACTTGCTAATTTGGCAGGACTAACTGTTATCGGAACGGCATCCAGACCCGAATCGGTTCAATGGGTTAAGGAGTTTGGCGCAGATTTTGCAATCAATCATTACGAGGCATTTTTGCCGCAATTGCAGAAGATCGGCTTCGACCATGCAGATTATATTTTGTGCCTAAATAACACGGATCAACATTGGAACAACATGACGCAAGTTATCGCCCCTCAAGGCAAGATCTGTCTCATCGTGGAAAACGAAAACCCTGTTGCGCTGGGCTTATTGAAGAGTAAAAGCGTTACAATTGTTTGGGAGACGATGTTTACAAGGTCGACTTTTCAAACAGAGGATATCGAAGAGCAGCATCTTTTGCTGAACCGGTTAGCAGAGCTTATAGATGAAGGGAAAATTCGAACTGCCGTTACTGAGCGAATGTCGCCGATAAACGCTGATAACTTAAAACTTGCCCATGCCAGAATCGAATCCGGAAAAACAATCGGCAAAATCGTACTGGAACATTTCCGGTAAGTCGGAATGGCGGCCAATCTTGGCCGCTTTTGTCCGTAAAAGGCAAAAACCATAGTTCCCTTCTACAACGAAAAAAAAGTCCCCTGAAGGGAACTTTTCATTACGGCGAATCCCGGAATTGGCCCGGCGTTACGCCCGTCAGCTTTTTAAAAATTTTAAAGAAATGGCCCGGATTCTCGTATCCGACCATGCCGGCAACTTTGCTGACGGCGATGTCCTTGTCCCGGATCATAATCTCCTTGGCTTTGTTCGTCCGGTACGTGTGCAAATAGCGGATGAACGAAACGCCGGTTTCTTTTTTGAACAAAATGCTTACATAGGTCGGATGCAGGTAGACCAGATCGGCGATGCTTTCGAGCGACATGTCGCTTTTGTAATGGCCGGCGATGTAGTCCAGTATTTTCTCTATGCTTTCGGAGTATTTGGATTTGGCGTTCGCCTGGCGCAAAGCTTGGACCGCGGCGTCAAACAATGCCGACACACGACTTTCGAACTGCCACGCATTCATCGTGGCGGCCGTTGGCGCCGTCCGGGCGGGCAGGACGGACTCCATGGCGATGCCGTGATTTTGCATGTAGACGCTCATCTCGGATGCCAAGACGGCATAAATGCTCCCGAGCAGCCCGGCATCGTCCTTCGCGTCGGAAGCGAGTTTGCCCGTATAAGCTTGAAGCAAGCCGCCGGAGTCGGCGGGGTCGGTAAAGTCGGCGGAACCGCTCGCGCCGGTCAGCGCATCCATCACATGATGCAGGTCGGCCGCATCGAATTGCAGCCTGTCGCCAGGCAGCCGGCCGGGTGCGCCCGAAGGCGCGTGCATGCTGTAAAACAAGCTCCTCTCCGCCTGCGCGTATAAAGGATACAAATGAGGAAAACACGATTCAGCTTGAACCATGCCGATATCAAAGCGGCCGCCCTCTTGCGATTGCTCCGACAATGTCCGGCCGAGCGCCGCCAATTCTTGCTCCTGCAGTCCGGAGGCCATGTTGCACAGAAGAATGAATTGATTTTTGTAAGCGGAAACGAACTCGTATCTGATCCCGTTGTCCGGCAGCGTTTCATGAACGGCTCCAAGGCAAACGTCAGGGTCCGCAACATCCTTGAACTGCAGCACAAGCATGAAAAAATAAGGATGCGGAAACCATTCGTCCGCCGCGAAGCCCTGGAGCGCAACCTCTTCCAGCGGAACGTTGTACAAAATCATTTCCCGTATTTTGGACAGCTCCCGGTTTCGCTGCCTGAGCTTCTCCTCGTGGATGTCCCTGAATACTTTTTCCAAAATCGTCATCAGCTCGGTCTTATTGACCGGCTTTAATAAATAGTCGATCGTCTGCAGGCGAATCGCCTTGCGCGCCAATTCGAAATCGTCGTATCCGGTCAAAATGACGAACCTTTTGCACGTTCCTTTGTTCAAAATGCTTTCGATCAGCTCAAAACCGTTCATCTCGGGCATATAAATATCGGTGATGACAAGATCGGGCTGCAGCGCATCCATTTGCTCAAGCGCTTCAAGCCCATCCATCGCAGTTCCGATTTCGCCCACAAATCCGCAGCCTTGCTTGATGATGTTCGTCAATCCTTTGACAATCAGCGGTTCATCGTCCACTATCAGAATGTTCAGCGTATTCGCTCCCTTTCATTCGCTTTACGACGCCTGGCGTTCCCGCATCTTCAGTTTGACGGTGCACGTCGTTCCTTCGCCTTCGCGGCTTTCCAAAAACAGCCCCGAACCCGCGCCGTAGTAAGCCTTGATCCGCTCATGCACATTGCAAATGCCGAATCCGCCTTCGTTCGTTTGCAAGCTTTTCGGATCGGTTTTATTGTTCAGCAAGTCTTGGATCTGCTTCAGCCGCGCTTCATTCATCCCCAGGCCATTGTCTGCAATCATGATCAGCAAATAGCCCGCTTCCTCGAACATCGTCACTTTTAAAAAGCTGCCCTTGCGGCTTTTGGACATACCGTGCATAATACTGTTCTCGACGAGCGGCTGCAAAATGAACTTCGGACACATCACCTGATCGATATTCGCACGGATTTCAAATTCGTAGTTGAGCCTGTCGCCCATGCGGATTTTGCAAATTTTCAAATAGTTGTCCAGGTTGACCATTTCATGCTGCAGCAGGGTATGCTCATTGTCCGTGGACAAGCAGTAGCGGATCAGCCTGCCGAATGCGTAGCACATATCCGCGACTTCCATATCCTGGTTCAGCTCCGCCATCATGCGCAGCGACTCCAGCGTGTTGTAGAGAAAATGCGGCTTGATCTGCGCCTGCAGGGCCGCGTAAGCCGCCTCCTTGCGGAGAATTTCCGAGCGGTGCACGGTGTTCACCAACTCGTCGATACGGCGGATCATCGAATTGTACGAGAAGACGAGCACGCCGATTTCATCGCCGCCCGCCCGGTCATCATACGGGGAAAAGTTGTTGTCCCCCACTTTCCGCATATGCTTCGCCAATTTCAAAATCCGCCGCGTAATGGAAGTTGCCGTAAAATAATAAACCGCCGACAGCACGAACAGCAGAAAAACGATGATAACGACCGTGTAGGTCAGCTCGTTTTTGATCCGCCCGAACTCTTCCCTGGCATTGCTCAGTACCAGCACTTTCATGCCCAATTCCTCAATGACCAACGTGTTGACAACCCGGCTGTTGTCCGACACGTTGTAATAATTGGCGCCATTGCGCGCGATTTCTTCCGAAATCGCTTTCATTTCGCTCGCGCTTACATGGTTTTGAAAGTCGTCGCTGCAGTAGACCGCACCGTTATCTTTGCCCAGCAAGCACTGGTAGTTGGAGCTGCCCGCCTTCACGCTTTCGAGGAATTGAGCGATCATGCTGTCCTTCATCGTAATTTCTAAAATTCCGAGCACATTTACATATTCGTGATCATAAATTTTTTGATAAAATTTCAGCCTTGGCACTTGAACGCCGTCCGACTTTTCGTAGACCCATTGGCCTGTGAATGCGAGCTTGGGCAAAATTTGCGATTCCTCCTGCATTTCGCTGATGTTCATAATGTCAGGTTTAAAGGAGATGAACTTGATGTCGCTTTTGTATATTTTGATCGAATCGACCGAAGGATTGCTGTTGCGGATATAAGTAAGCAGCGGTCCGATGTTGTTGACATAATTGTAAATTCGCTCCGAGTCCGAATCGTAAAATCCGCTCAAATATTGAATCATGTTCTGATCGTATTCGATCACATTGTACAGCCCTTCGATTTGCGTCATGCTGACCCGTAGGTTCGTATATGCATGCTGCAGCATTTGCTGGCGCCCGACCACGTAATCTTTCAGAACCTCCGCGTTGAACAAATGGTAAATGACCGCCCCGAATACGCAGATCGGAACGAAAACGATGCATATGTAGCCGATAATGACCTTTTTTAATATCCCGACGTTGGAAAACCCGCGAAATTTACGCTTCATATGTTCATTCCTTCAACTTGGATAATGCCAGTTGGTACTGCTTGTTGGCCCAAAACTCGTATTTTTGCACGCCGATTTCGTTCGCTTTTTTCAGCATGTCATGATACGCGTCCTGTACCCCTTGCTCCGACTTGGCCAGGTAAATTTTCAACTGTTCGCCCGCAACCATGCTGTTCAGCTTCGTCTGCAGCGTTCGCTCATCCGAGTATACCGTAGGCTTCAACATGCCCATTGCCGGGTCGTAAACCGTGTATTTCCTGAACACCGCCTTCAAAGGAGCGGCCGCGAGCTGCGGCGAACCGTTTCTGAGCCCCTCGGTTACGGCGCTGCCGGCCATTTTGCCCCACCAATATAAACCGTCCCGCGCCAAAAGATCCTCATCCCATATATTGTAGTTGAACTGCGGGTATCCGGCCGGACCCGGTTTCCAATCTCTTCCCTCCAGCCCCCACCCCGCCAGCTTCTGCCCTTCCTCGGAAAAAAGAAACTTCATGAGTCGAATCGACTCCTGCAGATGGCTGTTCTTCTGCGTGATAAATACCCCCGCCCAGCCAGGCGAATAGGCATAATACCGCACTTTGCTGCTGAGCGGGCCCGTCACCATCGTCAATTCGTAACGTTTCTTTTGTCCGGCCAAACGATCGTTGATCGTGTCGGCGAGAAGCGCATTGCCGATGATCGCGAAGGCCCTGCCGTCTTCCACCAAATTCAAAGCCTTGCCGCTGCGCTCCCCGAACGTAAAATTATCCGCGCTGAGCAGCCCTTCCCGGTAAAGCTTATTGATGTAGGTATAGTAGTCGAGCCTGCCGGGCTGTTTGATGTAGTAATTGACGCTTCCGTTCTCATCTTTATAAAATTCGTCATCGGCGCTCACCTGCCCGAACTGGGCGTTGAAATAGCCGAATGTCCGTACATCGTCCGACACCAGCGGAATCATGTCCGGCCAAGTCTGCTTGACGAGAGCGAGCACGCGCTCCAAATCGTCCAGCGTCTCCAACGGAGGCGAACCCAACGCCGCCCATAAATCTTTGCGGATCGCCAGCCCCGGCCCGTCGGGCAGCGCCGCCTCGTTCGCCTCCATGTCCTGCTGAAACGAATGGCCGCTTAGCAGCGTATAAAACCGTCCGTTAGCTTGCGTGTAAAGCGCACTTTGCCGTTTATCTATCGTAAAGTCCGGCGCATATTGCGCAATCAGACTGTTCCAGTCATAGCTCATTTTATTGTTGGACAGCCGCGACAATTCCTTATCCGTAAACACCAGCTCGGGCAAATTGTCCGAAGCGATCAGGAACGGCAGCTCCCGGTCATCCGAGGCGACGGAAATTTTCAGCTTCACGCCCGTTCTGCGGGTAATTTCCTCGGGAATCGGACCGCTCCAATCCTTGAAGGGCCACCATGGGAAATCAACGAACATGCTGATTTCGACAGGCTCGGCAGCGCGAACCGCCGCCTGCTTGGACGCGGCCAAAGCTTCCTGGCCCGCATCTTTCGGATCCGCGCTTCTGCACGCCGATGAAAATAGAGCGACCAGCAGCAAAATCATCAAACAAGCTGGCGCATTCCTTAAACGTCGACCGTTCATCATGCTGATCATCGCGCCGATCATCGCGCCGATCACCCCGCCTCTTTTTCAAAATTATGTAAGCGCTACCCATTTAGTATAGCACAAACACGCCGCTATCCCATAAGGGAATCGGCCAAAGAAAGCCGCCTGCGAAACCGGCGTCGTGCTGCGGCTAGGGAGTCTGATGTAGGAGATGCGGAATGGCGGAAATATGCTGCGTGAGCGGCCAGGGCGCCGCTAATCGCGGAAGCCTCCGGTGGTCACGATTGCCACCGGTAGGCATGGAAACCCCCAGTAGTTTCGGAAACCCCCGGTAGTCCCTCTCTCGTATAAGCGAGAGCATACACGAAAAGGCTGCGAGCCCACTAGTTTGCTGAATTTCAGCAGAACTGGGGGGCGCACGACTGCTATAAAGATGTTTTCGAGGCCGTCAAATCACTCAGCAACAACTTTCGTTCCTCCACCATCGTTGGCCTTGCAGGTCATGGCTAACTCTCCACAAGGTGAGCCGCCCCCAAAGTCGATGCAACCGCTGGTGAAGCAGCTGAACAGCCCGCAAAAACTGCAAAAGTGCAGGCTTTTTCCGAGGTAACGGCCCATGTGGAGGAAAAGCCTGCAAATGTGCAGGAATTTCCGCTCGGGACAGGCCTAAACCCCAAATTCCTGCGAAAAAACTGCAGATTTGCAGGAATTATTAAAATCCGGCTCATCCAGGAGCAAAAAGATGCACTTTTGCAGGCTTTCTGCGTGTAGCCAGCACTTCCAGACAAGTTTGCGCCTACGGGCACAAGCGCTAGCGATGTTTTACAGCGTTACGGGCGGGAAGCAGCGGAGGGTCTTGCTTCCGGGCCCACTGCAACGGTGTTTCTCTGCGTCACGGCGGTGAGCCACGGGAGGCCTTGCCTCCGCACCCACTGTAACGATGTGTCACAGCGTTACGGGCAGAGAACCGAGGGAGGCCTTGCCTCCAGGCCCGCTGGTACAATTCTCCACAGCGTCCCGGGCAGAGGCCACGGGGCCTTGCCCCCGGGCTCACGGCTCCGGGCCCGGGCCAGCGCTCTGCAAAGCGCGAGGGGCTGGCCCTCGGCAGCTTATGCTGCACGTGGGCCAGCCCCTTATCTCCGCGCCATGCTTGCAGCTATGGCTCTGTCGCTCCGCGCCATGCTTGCAGTTACGGCTCGATGCCCCACTGCAGGCTGCCCGCTACGTATCCTGTCACTTTGTTCCAGTCCGCATATGCGGTGGCCGCCGAGTTCAAGGAATAGTCGTCGGTTTGCGTGTAATTGCTCCAATCGGTCTTGGAAAATCTCGCCTGGATTTCGATGCTCTGCCCGGCTGCGAGGCTTCCCGCTCCGCTTGTAAAGCCTACTTCCAAGTAGTAGTCGGCGGTAGCTTTGGCTGATGCGAGCTTAACAAAAGTTCCCGTAACGTTGGAGCCCCCGACCGTCGACCAGTCGCAGAAAAAGTTTTGCGCGATATCCCCGTTAATCGTGTAGTAGTACCTGATTTTGACGTCGGCCAGATTGACCGCCGTCGTGCCTGTGTTGACGAGCTTCAATCGTGGATTGATTGAAACGGTTGAGGCGCCCAAGGTTCCGTTAAACGTCTGAACCTTGATCGACCCCGATGCTGCGCCCGTCGTATCGACGACCGTTACCGCCAAAGATTGCGCTGCCCCCGCGCTGAACTGGAACGTTAAATTCGTCGTGCCTACAGGCTGCGCAGCCAAATACGTCTTCGAGATCGTAACCGTCGATCCGGATACGGTATAGTCGGTTCCCGCGACAAGAGCCGTCGTTCCGTTCTTGATCGCGGACAACGTGTTACCGTTTAAGGTCAGCGTCACCGGAATGTCCGCCTGGTTGGCGGTCTTTTTGTCAAACGTCGCCGTCGTCGGCGATATCGTGGAACCGGCGGTCGTCGTCGTATCGACTACCGTTACCGCCAAAGTTTGCGTAGCCCCCGCACTGAACTGAAACGTCAAGTTCGTCGTGCCTACAGGCTGCGCAGCCAAATACGTCTTCGAGATCGTAACCGTCGATCCGGATACGGTATAGTCGGTTCCCGCGACAAGAGCCGTCGTTCCGTTTTTGATCGCGGACAGCGAATTGCCGTTTAAGGTCATCGTCACCTGAATGTTCGCCTGGTTGGCGGTCTTTTTGTCAAACGTCGCCGTCGTCGGCGATATCGTGGAATTGTTATTGCTCGTGCCGATCGGATCGGCGACCAGAATTCCCCGGCCGTTCGTGCCTAAATACACGCGTCCGTACACCCTCGGATCCCCGGTAATGCACATATTGATCCGCGCATACTGGTGCTGGTCATCGTTAATCCGCACCCAGGTCGTTCCAGCATCGTCCGAGCGGAACACGCCGCGTACACCGTCGATTTTGGCTACCGCGTACAAAGCCATGTAGCTTTGCCCGGCCGCCGCTTTGCCGAAACCGATGACATCCGCTTCCTGCACATTCGTCAGCTTGGTAAAGCTGGCGCCGGAGTCGGTCGAGTGCCACATGCCGTACTTGCCTTCAGTGTTGTTGCCGCCGACAAACCAGATGTCTCCTTCGCGCCCCGGAACCGCTTTGAAGTTAATCGAGGCTTCGTTCGGCTGCATGCCCGCCACATTGTTGGTCGGCAGCACCGTCGTCGCCGTCTGCGTGAAGGTCGCTCCGCCATCCGTACTGATATAAAACTTGCCGACGGAGAAAGCATAAAACTTATTCTTGTTCACACGATCGGAAATCACGATGGATTTGGCTGGAACACCGCTGCTGGCCGTCCAGGAATTGCCGCCGTTTTTCGAAACAAACACGCCGGCATCCGATGTGCTCCACACGATGGAGCCGCCGTCCGCCGCCAAAGCTACGGTACCGCCGCCGAGCGTCGTGGCCGGCTCCGAATTCACCGTATACCAGTTCGAGCCGCCGTCCTGCGAAATGCCAAGCGCCTTAGCCGCCGTCTCTTTCACCCTGTCGATATTGCCGGCCCTCACCATGATGTTCGGGCTCAGCTCCGCATAGTCGATGCTGGTCGAGGTCGCATACGTCGGGCTCGTAAAGATCGTCGACGGCGCCGCGGTCAGGTCATTGTGGCGGAAGCCGGACACATCGCCGATCGCGCTGACCAGATTGGCCCCCGACGGCGGACTGATCAATCCAAGCACGGCCATCTCTTCGATGCCTTTGGCCATGACCGATATATTCACCGTGCCGCCGCTGTCCCACGTCGTCAAATTGTTCGTGCCGTAAATCGTCGCGCCGGTGCCGTACATCATGCGGTCGGAGTTAAACGGATCGATCTCCAGATCGCCGATCATCCAGCCGAGCTTCGGAGAAGGAATCGGCGGATTAGGCGCGAGGCCAAAAGTCAGCCAAGGCGCTGCGGTAATATCCTGGGTATAGCGCAGCGTACGGCTCGGGTAGCCGTTCCAATCCCAAATCCGGGTCCAGTTGGAGCCGCCGTTCGTGCTGCGGTAAATGATCGCATCCGGCCACCACGAATTCAGGGTCGCCACCATGAGCGTATCCGGATGCTGAGCATCCACGGCAAGGCCGCCGTAGCCGTAGTAATCGTCGCTGCTGCTGCTGGCAACAGGGCTGATATTCGTCCACGTGCTTGTCGCCGTGTCGAACTTCCATACCTCGCCCTTCGCGCCGTCGTACGGACCGACGCCGTCGCTGTAAGTAATGTACAGCTTGCCTGTGGAGGAAAGCACGCCGTGATGCGGCAAATACCCTGTCGGCTGTCCGGCAAGCGCCGTCCACGTAGCGCCTCCGTCCGTACTGCGGTAAACGCTGTTCGCTTTATCCGCCACGCCAACGTAAATCGTCTGGGTAGCATTGCCGGAAGAACCCGTTCTCGGGTCGAAGGTGATCCAGGACAATCCGACGATATCGCTGCCGTATTCCTGGCCCGGGTTCTGAATATAAGTACCGGGGTTAGTGAAGCTCGTCACTTTGGACCAGGTGACCCCGTAGTCCGTACTTTTCCAAAGACCGTTCCCGCTTCTGGCCCCGAAGAAAAGAATGCTGTTCTTGTTAGGGTCGATCACAAGCCGTTCGCCCATGGAGCGCCCGGGCATGTTGCCGCCGACCTTGAAAGGCAGCGCCGTAGACTGCCAGGTGTTCCCCTGATCGGTAGAACGCATAATTTGGCCGTTCGTGTCCCAGGCATTCGTATAAGTGCCCGTAGCCATATACACGCGGTTCGGATCGACCGGATCCGTCGCCAGCGCGTCCACGCCGTTCTTGTTCCAATCGTCCCAGCCTACCGAGTCGGAAATCGATACCCAACTGCTTGTCGCCGCATTCCAGCGGTAAGCCCCGCCAATGTCCGTGCGGGCATAAATCAAATCTTTTTGCTTCGCATTAAAAATAATACCCGGAACAAATCCGCCTCCGGCGCCGGTAACGACATTGCGCCATTGATACGGCTCGCTGCCCGCAGCCTCGGCCTTGGACGGCGCGCTCACAAGCGCCGCACCCAAACATGCAATCAGCGACATGACAACCAGACCTGCACTTGCATACTTTTTCACCATTAATTTAAGCCTCCTTCAAAATAGATTTACTGGATCGGGCTTACCCGCACTCGCTTGAATGCCATTCACCTCCTTTCATATCATGTACGCGCTTTCAAAAAAACTTCCCTTGATGCGGCCGACCGGCCGCCGTCATGCAGCGAAGCACCGCACGCCGGGGCTGCGCGGTACAAACATTATTCTGGCAGATGAGTCTTGTCGATCCCATCTGCCAGTCATTGCAAGCTATTTTGCCGTCTTCCTCGCCTCAAACAGTTCCTGCGCCTTCTTGATCGAGAACGCCGTCACTTCGTCGTAACCGAGGCCCTTGACCTTGCTGATCATTTCCTGCTTCAGCCTGCTGTACTCCGCCTCATCCTTGGCGAATACCATCTTCCAGGAATACTGCTGGATGACGGTACCGATTTGCGTATTTTTTTGCTCCAGCGTTTTGTCCATGACAAGCGGCGGTTTGCCGGTAAAGCCTTGCGGCGCAACGGCGATCATATTGTTTTTAAGCAAATATTCCTTCGCCGTGAGCGCACCCATCTTGGCTCTCCAGTCGCTGTCCAGCTTGCTCGGATTCCTGCTCAGCGTAGTCGACCACAGACCGTGGTCGTAAGGCTCGTTGAACTCCGGATTGATCAATGTCGGAGCCACCGCAGCGAAGTTGATCTGATTCATGCCGTCTTTGAACGTGCCGCCGCCATATTCGGCGGGAACTTGCGTCGAGGGGTCCTGGTAAGCTTTCCAGCCGAAATCGGTGACAAAAGGCTTGCCGTCTTTGACATCCCAAGTAAGCCCTTTCGGTCCGTTAGGCACAGATGTGCCGCCGCCCGCAGACAGCATCGCGCCCTCCGGCGTGTACATCCAGTTGATGAACTCCATGATGCGCTCAGGGTATTTGGCTTTGGCCCCGATCGACATCACCCAGCTATTCCCGTACTGATTGAAGCCGTAGGAGTAAACCTTCTCGCCCTTGAAAGGCACCAGCGCGAAGCCTTTGCCTTGATCGATCCGCTCTTGCGTGTTGTAGTTGGCGGCGCCTAACCAAGGGAACCAGGAGAACAAAACGCGGCCGTCCTTGTACTTGCCTGCGACATCGTCGAATTTTTGCGACAGCGAGTCAGGATCGACCAGCCCCATCTGATTGGCGTCAAAATACAATTTAAGCGATTTCATATACCAGCTGTCTTCAGAGAGCATGTCATAGTATTTGTCTTCGTCGGCAGCGATCAAAATATTCGTATTCACGATCTCGTCATAGCCGTTCATCGCCGCAAACTGCTTGGCCAGCGTCATTTTGTAGTTGGTGTCCCAATCCGCCCACAAAGAGAAGCCGTACGTCGGCTTGCCCTTTTCGTTTTTCGGTTCAAGCTCCTGCATTTTTTTCAGCACGGGGAGATAATCCTGCGGCGAATTGATCGGAGGCGCGCCGATTTTTTGATACAAATCCCAGCGCAAATCGGGCCCCCATGTCAGTTCCTTGCCTTCGGACGGTCCGGCCTGCTTCACGGCCGCCTGGTTCCCGATGCCGTAAACGGCTTTGCCGCCGCCGAAGGAAACCTTGTTCTTCTCAATCGCCTTCGGATAGCCGGCCACGATATCTTTGCCGTATTTGTCCAGCAAACCGTCTTTAGTCCAGTCATACACCAGACCCGCTTTAATCGCATTGGGGAAATCCCCCTTGTCATCGCCGAAAATGATCAGGTCTCCCAAATTGCCGGACGCCATCAGCGTGGCAAATTTGTTGCTTCCGCCGTCCAGGTTCGAGGCGATAATGTTAAGCTCGATATTGAATTTGTCCTTCACCACCTTGGCAAACCATCCGGTCTGCTGCCCTGCGAAATTCGCCGTCTCCGAGAAAACGTCGATCTTGTACAACTCCTTTTGAGCCGACGAACCGGACGAGGCGCCGGAGCTTGCCGAGCTGGACGGCGCTAGACTCGCCGTATCCGAACTGCAGGCAGCCATGCTGAAGACGCATACGTTCGCAAGTGTGAACAGCGCTGCCTTTTTCAACGACTTGATCTTCATTTCTTTCCTCCCTATGATCGTTAATCATCTAAATAAACTCCGGTTTTCCACGGAGGAGAACCCTGCCCCAGGTTTTATCGCCATTAACCTTTAACGGCGCCGATCAAAATACCTTTCACGAAAAACCGCTGGAAATACGGGTACACGAACAAAATCGGCAAAACCACAATCATCGTAACGGTCGTTCTGACCGATGTCGTCGTCTGCATATTTTGCAAGTTGATGCTGGACAAATCCTGGGTGCTCTTGAGCAGCGCGACCAGCGAGGCCGATTCGTTCAAGTAGCGGTACAGGATGAATTGCAGCGTATACAGCTTCGAATCGGTAACGAGAAAAGCCGTGTCGACAAACGCATTCCACTGCGCCACCGCGGAAAAAATCGTAATCGTCGCGATAATCGGCGTAATAAGCGGAAATACGATGCTGCGGAACAATCGCAGATAGCCCGCCCCGTCGATCGACGCGGACTCCTCCAGCGAAGGCGGGAGCGACTCGATGAACGTTTTTACCAAAATGATGTTAAACGGTGAAATGATCGTCGGCAGCACGTATCCGAGAAAGTTGTTGGTCAAGTGCAAATTATTCATCGTAATAAACCACGGGATGAGGCCTGCGTTGAAATACATGGTGATCACGACCAAACGGTAGGAAACCCGCCTCCCCCACATTTCCTTCTTCGTAAACAGGTAGCCCAAAAATGCCGAAGCCCCTACGGTCAAAATAGTTCCAATCACCGTTCTGGCGACGGAAACAAGCGCAGCGCGTCCTAATCCCTTGATTTTCAAAACCTGAACATAATTGTCGAAATGAATCTGCTGCGGATAAAATGTAATGTAGCCCATAGCGCTCAAATCATTGCCGCTGATCGTATTGATAAACAAGTAATAAAACGGAAACACGCAAAGCAGCGTAAAAATGCCCAGCAGCGCATAATTGATCACATGGAACGAAATGTGCCCCGCCGTCTTTCTTTTGATTGCCATATGCTCATCCCTCGTCAACTAAATAATAGATTCGTCGCGGAACAGTTTGGATAACCCGTTTGCCAAGAACAGCAAAATGACGCTGATGATCGATTTCAACATACTGACAGCGGTTGCAAAAGGGAAATTGTTGCTGAACGCGATGTTGTACACGTATAAATCCAGCACTTCAATCGAATTTTTATTGATCGGATTCTGGAAAGCGAAGTACTGCTCGATGCCATTATTGATAAAATTGCCGATGGAAAGCAGCAGGAGCACAAAAAAAGTCGGCAATATGCCCGGTACCGTAATGTTCCAAATCTTCTGAAAGCGGCTGGCGCCATCCACTTCCGCGGCTTCGTAAAGCTCCTGGTCGATGCCCATGATCGCCGCCAAATACAGGATCGCCCCCCAGCCGAGACTTTTCCACAAATACCAGAGAATCATAGGAAACCAAACGTTCTCGTTGGAGGCGAGGAAATTAATGCCTTTATCCGTAATGCCGAGCTCGATCAGGAGATGATTGACCAACCCGTTATCGACCGACAACAGCGCGAACGCCAGGGAATAGACGAGAATCCAGCTGATAAAATTGGGGATCGTCGTGAGCGTCTGAACGAGCTTCCGGTATCCGGGCGACTTCACTTCTGACAGCATAATCGCAAACACAGCCGGCAAAAACGAAACCGCCATGCCGAGCGTGCTCATCGCCATCGTATTTTTCATGACGCGCATCACTTCTCCCGCCTGCGTAGGATTGGACACGATGGATTGGAACCATTTCAACCCCACAAACGGCGTCTTCGACAAAGGTATGCCGGGGAAATAATCATAGAACGCATAAATCCAGCCGGTCAAAGGCAAATAGCTAAACAGAAAAGTCAACACAAGAAAAGGTAGCGCCATGAAAAATAATTTGTACTTGTTCGGGAACCTCACGCCCAGCCCCGTCCTGTAGCTCTCTTTTTTGACGAGCGTTTTTGAGCTTACTGCCATTCCAGCTTCTCCTTCCAAATAAAGCGATTACAAAATCAAGTTTGTGCTATAATCATAATTTGTTTTCGGAGCTTGCGTAATGTCAATTTTTAAGATCATTTGTGTTCATTTTTTATGTTCTTCCGTCTTAGGTAAAAAAAGGATACTTCCGCATGCGGCGGTGCCGCTTGGAAGTACCCTGGTGTTAGACTGACGTCTGTGCCTTGACCCTGTCCGCCAAAGTGTTCAAATCGTGCCCTTTCAAAGCGCCTTCGATCAGTTCCGGAAGCCTGTCGGGGGAACAGCCGAAGCAAGGAATGCCGAGTTGGGACAGCTTCTTCGCTACCGCATCGTCATAAGAAGGTACGCCTTGATCGGATAATGCAAGCAAACAAATGACCTTCACACCGGCCTGGTGCATATCTGCGAGACGCGCCAGCATTTCGCTGCGATTGCCGCCTTCATACAGATCGGATACGAGAATGAACAGCGTTTTCTTCGGCTCAGCCACAAATTGTTCGCAATACGCGATCGATTTGTTGATATCCGTTCCTCCGCCGAGCTGAATGCCGAACAGCATGTCGACGGGGTCCTCCGCGCATTGCTCGCTCAAATCGACAACCTCGGTGTCAAAAGCGACCACCCGCGTATCCAAAGCCGGCATGCTCGCGAAGATCGAGCCTATAATAGAGGCGTAAATGACCGAGCCCGCCATCGAGCCGCTTTGGTCGATATCCAGAATGACCGTCCATTCCTTGCTTCTGCGGGCACGGTCGTAGAAATACACTTTTTCCGGCAGCAGCAGATTGCGCTCTCTGTCGTAGTGCTTCAGATTTTTGCGGATCGTCGTATTCCAGTCAAGCCCCGTAACCGAAGGCAGCGGGCTATGCTGTCTGCGGTTCAGCGCCCCCGTCACCGCCCGCCGCAAATCCTGGGACAGCCGTTTGACGATCTCGTCCACGACCGCCTTGACCAGTTGCCTGGCCGTTTCCTTCGTCTTCTCGGGGATTTTCCCTTTGAGCGCCATAAGCGTAGCGACCATTTGAATGTCCGGCTTGACCTGGGACAGCAGCTCCGGCTCGAACAGCAGCTGCTTCAGCCCTTTGCGTTCAATCGCGTCGGATTGGATGATCGAGACGATGTCCGAGGGGAAAAAGGTGCGGATATCGCCCAGCCATTTCGCCAGCCTGGGCGATGACGGCCCCAATCCCGCCGCTCGCGATCCTCCGCTTCCGGCAGCGTCAGCGGCGAAAGATCCCGCCGTATCGTCGTAAATGGCGGCAAGCGCCTCATCCATCATCGCCGCCTCGTCGTCAAGCCTGCAGCCGCCGTACGACTGCAGCTTCTCTTCGGAAGCGGCGCCCAGAATCAGCCGCCACCGTTTCAATTGTTCTTCGTCTGCTTTTTTCATAGGCTACAAGTCTCCAAAATCGAAATCGTTGAGCTCATCCAGCGTCTCCTTTTCTTCCTCGCTCAGCGGACGCTGCAGCACAGCGCCCGTCTCGTCCGGGCTGACGCCCCAAATGTCGCCCATCATTTCGGCGACGGCCGCTTTCTCCCTCGGCTCAAACGCGCCGAAAGCCCGGCGGAGAAACACGAGGGAACGCTGGAAAGGCTCCTTCTCCAGCGATGCGATGTAGGTGTCGAGCTGCTGCCACAGCGAGACCCGGGACAACAGCGCATACCGGTTGCGCATCGACAGCCCCTCGAACCAGCCCGCTCCCAGATCGACCGGGATGCCGGGCGACAGCCTGCGCGAAACTTCCTGCGCGCACTTTTCATCGGAAATCACGTTCCGCTCCAGCAGGATGGCAAAAGCGAACCCCGACAGCTTCGCATTGCGGTCGTCCCGTGAGGAAAGCTCCAGCAGCTTTTTCAGCCAAAGCTCATCGTCGACCGCTTCATAATGGTCTTGGGAAATGCCGTGCAGCGCCTGAATCGCTTTGACCATGCCATGGGCCGCGTCATCGTTGCATGCCGCAGCATCGACCAGCAGCAGCGTTCCCCGCAAAAACAACTGCTGAAGCAGCGGAACCAGCGTCTCCGTCTCAATGCGCCGCACCGATCCGTAGCGGATCAATACGGACAGCTCGTAGGCCGCGGAAGCGATCTGCTCGAAGCTTCCGGCATCCACGGCGAGCCGCTGCAGCGCGGCTTTGGCCTGCTCCATCAGCTCCGTCAAACCGCAATCGCAGGCCAGACGGATCATGCGGGAAGCCTCCGCGATATCGCCGCAGCCTTCGAGGCGCTCCTTCAGCACGAACGCGGCCGCAAGCTCGATCGTTTCACCTTTCAACGTGGATTCCACCGCTTGAATTTCCGCTTCCGGCGTCCAATGCAGCACCCAGTGCTCGGCCCAGGACGCCGAGTCCTGGTTGACCTTCTGTTTCCGGGCAAAGCTGATGCCCAGCAGCTCCAGGCGGTGCAGCAGAACCGAGCGGTGTAAATCGAGATACGCCGCCTCCCCGGACTGCACTCTGCGGTTTTCGCGCAAATCCAGCTCCAGCGCCGCTGCTACCGCCGATTTGTACTTCTCCAGCTTGAGCCGCTTCAGTTCCCGGTTCAAATCATCCTGAACCGGCGTTTGGCTGACTCCTTCCGGCAAGCTTCCGATTGCCGTGCCGACGTCCGTCCTGGCCAGAGCCTCCGCGATGGCGGAGAACTCTCCGTAGCCAAGCGTGACGGTCGCCGCATCGCGCAAGTCTTTCCAGGTCGGCAAACTGCCGTCATGCAGAGCGGCAAGCGCCTCGGCCAGCCGCACGCCTTCGATCAGCGAAGCCGTCGACCGGAAAGTTCCGTGCTCCCGAAGGTGCGCCGCTACCTGGGAAAAGTACAAGGAGGGCAGCCTGTTCAAATCCCCCTGCCGCAAGCACTGCCAAAACAGCTCAAAATAAGCGGGGGCCTGATTCCCGGCTCCATAACCGGAGTGTGTGGACAACTTATAGTACGAGTAAGGCATCAAGGTCAGCTTGGTTGAAGCTTTGGGCAGGCTTGCCATCTCTTCATCGCTCATGCACGGGAAGCGGAAATCCATCGCCGAAGCGTGATGAGCGCCCGTAATGACGACAATGTTCTCGGGCTTGTGCCCGGACTCGATGGCATCCTTTATTTTGCGCCTCATATAAGCTTCGCGAATCTCGTTGTAGGCGGCATCGGCCGGTGCGGACCGCCATTCCTCCCGTTCGGTCAAGCCGCGCATCTGCGCCGAAAATTGGTACACCGCTTTGCGGTACGCATCCTTGTTCGCGTTATGCTCAAAATGCCGCTCCCAGAACGACTCGTAATCCGGTTCATCCTCCAGTTCGGCAAGCTGCCGGTAGAGCCCGTTCTGGTACCGGGCAAAGCTGAAATCACCGCCGCTCTCATCCGCCGCTGCATCGTCCCCTGCCGAACGCCTTTTTCTTTGCTCATAAAGCGCCAGTGAAGTCTCCGACGGCAGATCGATGAAAGCCGCGTGCGCCTTGTTTCGCACCGCCCACTGAAAAGCCTGATATTCCGGCGAATAATCGGCAAAAGGATACAGCAGCGTCCGTACCGGCAGTTGGTCCGTATAAGCCAAAATGGCCACCGGCGGCACGACGCCCCGCGCTGTCAGTTGACCGATGTACCCGCTCGCATCGGCGGGCCCTTCAACGAGGACGGCCGTCGGCTTCACTTCGTCCAGAAAGGCGAGCAAATGATAAGCGCCCGCAGGAGATAAATGCCGTATACCGAATACGTGGAACCCCTGCCCGCGGCTTAATTGTTCATCTCCGAGCACGCGTAGTACAGATTTCTCCATGTCGATCCCCGCTTTTTCATTACATTTTCCAAATATTCCTTCCAGACGAGGCGGTCCTTCTCTTCATCCTTCACAATAGCCCCTTGCAGCCCGGCGGCAATATCCTCCTCGCTGATCTGCCCGCTGCCGAAGCTGCCCGCAAGCGCCATGCTGCCGGTTAACAGCGAAATGGCTTCCGCTGTCGAAATAACCCCGCTCGGCCCTTTCACCTTCTCCTTGCCGTCCAAAGTCATCCCGCTCCGCAGCTCGCGGAAAACCGTAACCACCTTGCGCACGGCTTCCTCGTCCGGCAGTGCGGCCCGGAGCTCGTAGCTCGCGGAAATTTCGCCGACGCGCTTGCGGACGATCTCCACCTCCGTATCGATATCCGAAGGCGAGGGCAGTACGATGATGTTGAAGCGCCGTTTGAGCGCCGCCGACATCTCGTTCACACCGCGGTCGCGCGTATTCGCCGTAGCAATAACGGAAAAGCCGCGCGCTGCCGACACTTCTCTGCCCAGCTCAGGAATCGAGATCGTCTTCTCCGACAAGATCGAGATTAACGCATCCTGCACCTCCGAGGCGCAGCGCGAAATTTCTTCGAACCGGGCAATGCCGCCGGTCTCCATAGCGCGGAAAATCGGGCTTTTGATCAGCGCCTGATCCGACGGTCCTTGAGCGAGCAGCATCGCGTAGTTCCAGGAGTAGCGGATTTGCTCCTCGCTCGTCCCAGCCGTGCCCTGAATGACCTTGGAAGATTCTCCGTGGATGGCGGCCGTGAGATTTTCGGAAAGCCACGATTTCGCCGTTCCGGGCTCCCCGATGAGCAGCAGCGCCCGGTCGGTCAGCAAAGTGGCGATCGCCATCTCCACCAGCCGCCTGTTGCCGATATATTTCGGCGTAATAGCCACGCCCTTGACATTTCCGCCGGTCAAAAAAGTAAGCACCGCTTTCGGAGAAAGCTGCCAGCCGGCGGGCTTGGCATCCTGATCGAATTTTTTCAACGCTTCAAGCTCCTCCGCGTACAGCTTTTCGGAAGGCAATCTTACGACATTTTGTTTTTGATCCATCCCCATATTCCCAATCCTTTCTCCTCTTGTTCCGATGGCCCCGCTTGTTCCGATTCCTCCGGCTTGGCGGCTGCCGCTTCCGCGATGTCCAGCAGTTGCTGTTTCATTCCTTCATAGGAAAGGCTTTCTGCGAATGCCCGCAATCTCTCCGCGTAGTTTCGGGGCAGCGAGGCAAGCAGCGCGAGCTGCGTGCGGTCTAAATAATAGAACTGCTTGGCGCCTCCGCCTTCGAGAACGCTCATCAACATTTCCGCAGCGTCCCGGTATCCGATCCGGAAAAGCGCCAGCAGCATATTCACTGTTCGCGACCGGTTGAAATTCGGGGTCTGTTGGCATTTTTTGATCAAATAATCCGCGACTTTGTCATCTGCATCCGTGGCAAGCCTGCAAACCAGCTCTTCCTCATCCAGCTTCACGAACAACCGCACCCATCTCGGATCCCATCCCTGCATCTGACTGCCGACGGCTCCGCGTGCGGGATTGCCCCGCAATTGCTGCTCCAAGGTTGGCGTGATTTCATGAAAAGAACGAATCAGCTCCTTGGCCGCAGGCTGCCGCTTATCCTTGAGATCATGGCAAAAGCGTTCATAGACGTCCTCTGCGGGCAGGATCTTCACCGCCGCTTTGAAGCTGTAGGCGATGAACTTGCGGTTATGCGCTTCATGCAGCGTAACCGCAAAGCGGTCGGCTTCCGGCAAATCCAGCCGCAGCAGCAGCTCCGCTGCGGCCTCCTGGGCGGCTTCCGTCTCCGGTACGATAAACGCCGGGGCTGCCAGCAGCTTTTTCAATAATTCAACAACTTCCGGCACTCTCTTTCCACGCAAGCTGTGAATAGCCGCGAGCAGTTCGTCCGCTGCGCTTTGCACGTCCGTTTTCCGGACTATTCGTTCCAATGCGCTCTCCGCGCTGCCAATGACCGAAAGCGTCAGATCGTTGGCTTTGCACAGCTGCACGGGTTCGATCGCGATGTCCCGGTCCCTGGAATGGAGCGCCCGGTACAGGCGGGCGATCGCTTGCTCTGTCCCAAGCCGGGACAACGCGAACAAGGCCGCTCTGCGGATTTCCTTTTTCCTGTCATCCGCTTGCTCCAATATAAACTCTTCCTGCTCGGGATACTCGCCGAGAAGCTCGATGGCGGCGGAGCGCACTTCCGCCGAGCCTTCCTTGGCTGCCTGCAGGAGAAGCTCCAGGCTCGCTTGTTGAAGCAGATCGTGGATCATCTCAAGCCTGCGGGCGTCGCCCTTGCCTCCATCGATCCTGAACTGCCGCTGCAGCGCCGGAAGAGCTTCCTTCCCGTAGGCCGGCAGCACATTGCGCTGCAGATACTCAGGAATCTCGGCGTAACTGTCGTCCAGGGCGCTTACCGCAGCGGATACGAGGCGAAAATCTTCGAACAGCCCTTCCTCGTAAGCCTGGCGGATCTGCTCCCATCTGCCTTGCCCCTTCGTCGTCAGCGCTTCGATGACAGGCTGCAGCTTCCTGTACGGAACGCGGGTGGAAAGCCTGGCATCCGTGCCTTCGACCGGGACAAGCTCGCCCTCCGTATCCGTCTTGCCTTGCGTGTACAGGACGGAGTTCAGCAGCGTTCCCAGCTCAAGCAGCCTGGCCGCCGAACTGCCCGCCTCCGCTTCAAGCACCCCGCCGACAGCTTGCGCCAGCCTGTTGAATACGGGTGCGGATTCGCCGAGCTTCTGCAAGGAGGGAAGCATTTTTTGCAGGCGCAAATCCCCCGCCGCCATCCCGCTTCCCGCTATAAACAAGCGCCGCACCTCATGCTGCAGCTCGAATAAAATGTCTATACTCATGGATTCGTCTCCCAGCTTCAGTTCTTGTCGTCAGTACAGCAATCGAATGACCTCGTTCGGAGTGATAATGCTAAGAGGCTGCGCCTCCAACCGGTTGTTCCGCATGTTATGCTCGAACATAACCAGAACCGCCTGCCGCTTGGTCCATTCCCTATTCAGCATAGGCAGCAGCGATACGGCCGGCTGGTCCAAATAGGCGATATCCGCAAGAGGGAGCCGCTTGCCCTGTTCATCTATGAGGACATACGTATCTGCGGTCCGCTGGATTTGGTCCGCATACAGCAGCATGACCGGATGCTTATCGGAAAGCGGATTTTTAATCTGGTTTTTCACCTGCTTGATCGTTTCCGGCCATGACTTCCGGGCATGGGCGCGAATCGCCGCATAATCCGCCGCTCCGGCTTCGCGAATCGTCGCTTCCTCCCAGCGCACTCTGGCATTCAGCTCCCCGGGGTATTGAAACAACTCCTGGGCGCACGCCACCTGAAAAAAGGAATCGTCCTCGCGTATGTACTTCGCTGCGCGAAAAGGCCGGTACGTCCGCGTGGTATGAATTTGGCCGGTCTCCAGATCGCACCAGAACCCCTCATCGACGTACTCGCCCCGCGCCTGATCGGTATAAGAGCGAAAAGCCAGCTGGACCAGCTCGGCGTCCTTGCGGACACGCCCATGTTCCCGAAGTTCGGCAAGCTGCCAGGCATGGCCGATTCCTTCCTCCAACGTCGTCTCCGTATCCATGGGCGCATCCGGGTTCTCCAGCCTGTTCTGCAGATGCTCTCTGCCCTTCCTGATCAGCGTCTGCAAAACCGTCAGGCGCTCCATCGCATTCGAGTACACGGATTCCCTGTCATCCTCGGACCGGAACTGAAACGCCAGGCCGCGAAGCTCCGTCTGGATGCCCGGGATGTAGTAGTTGCCGAGCTGCTTCGCCTGATCCTCGACAGTTTGCAGCGCCTTCCGGTCCACGCTGCCCAGTCCCGACTGCACCAACTGCAGCACCAGCTTCTCCGCGATGGCGATGCCTTCCAACTGGGCGGCTATTTTTTTCGCCAGCGCCGACTTATTTGTCTTGCGCTTGGGAGCCGGGCTATCCGGACTGTCCGGGCTATCCGGGCTTGCAGCCGCGCTCTTCTTTTCCTCCCGCTTCTCGGCCTTCTCCCGTTTTTCCAATATATCCGCAGGAATGGGAGCCGTTTCGAATGGTTTCCCAGCCGCGTAAGCGTACATCAAACCCAAATTATGCTTGCAAGGAAACTGCCGGCTCGGACAAGTGCAGCGAAACACCGGGCTTCCTTCTTTGATCCAATCGACCGAGCAGCGATACGGCTCTTTCCCGCTGCCCTTGCACTCTCCAAAAATGAGCGTCCCGTCCTCCGACCGGCCAAGCAGCGGAAAACTGTTTTTCTTGACCAAATCTTTGCCGTTCTTAATCGCGCTGCTGTTCAGCGCCAGACTGTCCACATACGCTTCCGTTACATTCATGATCGCATACCTCTCATAACTTGGTTATACAAACAGTTTCCACACAGTTCATGGATTTCCTTTATGAAGAATATGAATTTCACGTGACCGCTAGAATGCAGGAAGCCTACTCGTGAAAAGACTTCCAGAACGCTCCCTGCTTATCGATGTACGCATCCAGGTCCGCCAGCGGAATGCGGAAGGTGATAAACCCCGCCGAATAAGGACCCATATCGTAAGGGTAGAAATAAATGTTCAGCACTTCACTATCGATATAAAACCTTTGATCCTCCGCGATGCCCTTGAAATCCCGCACGGCTTCCGGGAACATGCCCATCTCGTCCGCATCGCGCTCCATCTGGACCCGCATCAGGCTGCTGATTTGGCCAAGGTAATCTTTGCCCGGCTGGAACAAATCCGGAAGCCGGTAGACGTCGCCTGTGCGAATATTGACGTGAGTATATTCCTGATAAGGCATACCGTGCGCAGCGCCGTAGTTGTAAGAATCACCGCTAGAATCTACAACAAGCAGATCCTTCTTGAACATTTGGACCGAGAAATCGCCTTCCGTATGGGTCCATATCTCATCGACGATGGTCGCATCCGCCGAAGATTTTGGTTTAAACTCATCATTGATCCGCTTTTGCACGGCGGCATCCTGTAGCCCCTCGATAACCGGATAGTAAAACAGGTCATTGCGGTGCGGTCTTACTTTGGCTTCCTTCAAAACGGCGCCGCCGCCCAGCTCTTTACGATACTCGGCCTTCCAGACGACTTGGCCGTCCTTGGTTACGTATTGCAGTCGGTTGTCCACATCGGCATAAATCAGACTTTGATTCAGCTTGATTGACCCTATTCCGCGGATGACCGGCAGCGTCTGCACCTTTTGCCCCTTTTCGTCGATGAAATAGGAATCCAGCCCATCGCTTACGCCGCTGTAACCGTCCTGAAATTCGGACACCTCGTCGAACTTGTATTCCGTCACCTGCTTGCCGTCTTGGTCGAACAAGGCGAATTTGTATAATGCCTTATCTTCGATTTCAGGATGGAGGTAGTCCTGCCGGGCGACCTTCCACAGCGATTTGCCGATGTATTCGATGGCGCCGTATTGGGGCGGCAGCACGTATTTGCCCTTCGCATCGATAAGCCCGGTTTCCGCACCGTAGTTCACTTTGACGACGGCCCGATCTTCATGGAAAGCATCCGCATCCTCGAATGTATCGGCAATAGCCAGACTGCCGCTCTCATCGAAATAGCCCCATTTGGAATGATCCGTCTTTCTGACCGGAGCCATCCCGTTGGAAAACGGGAGCAAGCTTTTGGCCTGATACGCACCCAACTGCTCTCCTTTTTCATTAATTAACAAATCCTTGCCGTCCGATGTTTGCACAAGCGCCTTGCCCTCTTGAAAAGCGGTCGCATACTTGTACTGCGGCTGAATCAGGAATGCCCCGGTTTTGTCGATATATCCGAACTTCCCGTCTACCTTGACGGCCGCTTTGCCCTCGGCTATGGAGTACAGGTCGCCCTCCAATTCCTTGACCTTTTGACCGCGTTCATCGAGAAGTACGATTTGTTTCGACTCGGTCTCGGCCGCAAAGCCGCCTTCAAACTCCTTGATACTTGTGTAAACCAGATTCAGCAAATAATTGCCGGACCGGTCGATCATCCCGTACCTATAACCGTGCTCTTTCCCAAGGATTCCTACCACTGCAACGCCTTGCTTCAAAAAAAATTCCGCGGTATCGAAAGCCGGCTCTATAACCGGTTTCCCCTCCTGATTCATGTACCCCCATCTTCTTTTATCGTCCAAAACATAATAAGGATATAGCTCCTCCGCCGCTTTTGGCGCTGCTGTTGCCTGCACGGGCGCGGGCGTTTCGCCGGATACCGCTTTTTCCGATGACAAGCATCCGGGTAACAAAATCAAACTTGCCATTGCAAAACATACGGACCACTGCTGCACGAATGTTTTCAAACAAATCCTCCTGACATTGGCTATGTTGCGGGAATCGGCGGGAGCGCCGGAACCGGGCCGCCTTGTCTGTTTTATCGGACAAGGACCCAGCAAAATACCGCCATACTCTCTGCCATTGTACCATAACATGGAACGATGGCAGAAAGTAACCAGCATCATTGCTCATTGCGGCATTTGATTTTATACTCCAGCCTCCCCTTTTCCAGCCTTAAATGAAGCAATTCCGTATCCAAGTCTTGGCTTATTGCATGTATCGAAGAAACAATCTCCTCCACTGTAAGGATATGAATGGAATCCGCGTTGATTGAGATATAGTCTAGTAGAATACCTATACAATCCCGGCATGTAGCGATCCTCTGATTCAGCGTCCTCTCTTCCAAGGCATTTTTTTCGTACTTTGCAATGGCTTGTTCCATATCCCCACCTCAGCTTGTAAAGATAACATCACCAATTATAGTACCAGCTTCGATTTTATTATGTGGTACGCCAATACGTATAGGCATGAAATACCTGTTATAATAAGTTGATGAGCCATTTAGTTGTCACGGGTATACAATATCAATTCAAGGAGAAACCGAGATGGAAATTTTAAAATTACATCCCAATGAACAGCCTCCAATGGAGCTGCTTTTATTAGCCGATCCTTCCCAAAAACTAGTTGGCGAATATATACAACGCGGCGAATGTTTCGTCGCCAAAATGGACGGCGGCATCGTAGGCGTATATGTCCTGCTGCCAACAAGGCCTGAGACAGTGGAAATCGTCAATATTGCGGTTGATGAGAACCATCAAGGCAAGGGCATTGGGAAACAGCTGGTGAACCATGCCATTCAACGTGCAAAGTCGCTCGGTTATAAAACGATTGAGATCGGCACCGGCAATTCGGGTGTGGGACAGTTGGCTCTTTATCAAAAATGCGGCTTTCGAATAACCGGAGTCGACAGAGATTTTTTTATCAGACATTACAATGAACAAATATTTGAAAACGGGATCCAAGTTGTAGATATGGTACGCCTGTCGCAAGATATATAAATTTCGATAATGGAGGGTCACAGGGTTGACTTTAGAGATTGGGAAGATTCAGGAAATATACCGGTACCCAGTAAAATCATTTGCAGGAGAGCGTTTGGAAGCTTGCAAAATCGATTCGTACGGATTATACGGCGACCGTTTTTGCGCTTTTTACGATGAGACGCGGAAGGGATGGGAGAGCTTTATTACCGCCAGAAAAATCCCCAAAATGCTCGCCTACAAGGCAAAGCTCGTCGATGAGGAAATACGTGTTACATCTCCTGACGGGCAGTCCTTCGGCTGGAATGAAGAGCTGCTGAACGAAATCCAGACATACTCCAGAACAAAAATGTCCATGACGGCCTACAGGGCCCAGAACCCGGAGAACCCCGACCTTATGTCGGTCGATTCGGCCAGTGTCCTGATCATTACGGACTCCACATTGCGCAAGCTGGAAACGATTTGGGGAAAGAGCCTCGATCATCGCCGGTTTAGAGCAAACTTGGTCATCTCCGCCCGCGACAATACATTGTCCGAAAGCGACTGGATCGGCAAAAGATTGTCGGTGGGCGGTGCGGAATTGCAGGTCGATCAGTTTTGCGAACGTTGCTCCATGATTACCATTGACCCGGATACGCTGGAACGCGACCCCTCTCTGCTAAAAAAAGTAAACGAAGAGATGAATTTGACGTTCGGCGTATATGCTTCGGTTACCAGGACAGGCCAAATTCGAGTCGGTGATAAGGTATTTTTGTAAATTCAAAAGAATAGAGATAAAGCGCGCTCCGCTTTTGGGGCGCTGCGTGCTTTCCTGCGCACGGACATTTACCTGGAGACGGAAACCATTTCGGCCTTTTACGCCAAATGGTGGCCCATTGAAATCTTTTTCCGTCCGTCCAAAAAGAACCTTGGGTTTAACACGTATCAAGTTCGTTCCGCCATCGCCTTTATCCGTCTTTATCCACCTATGGGCTAAGTAAACCTATTCTGACTTAAAGTATCCACTTGCCCCTTATACGTATCCTCCTGCACAAACAGCCTCATACTCGGATCATACCAGCGAGCCCTTAAATATTGTTGGTACGAGTTCAGTTTCGTTTTCCAGTACTATCCATATAGCTTACCACATCACCGTGTCCGTTTTATCTGTGGTACCTTTAAGAAAAATAAACGGCAGTAATTAAAATCATTACTACCGTGGGGTGTCTGTATTTAATTTTAATGCTGCTGTTCCTTTAGCTTCTCAATATCATACTTGGCGAGGAGGCATTAAGTTATATTTTAAAAAGCGGAATTTCTAATTCGCTCTGAACAAAACTCATATCAGAGTCTCTAGATACTAATATGAGATCATTAACCAGGGCTGTAGCAATAATAAGGGCATCAGGGGTTTTCAACTTTCGTCCCTTGCTCTTCTGATCCCTGCGAATAGAGCCGGCCAGTCTTGCAATGTCAGAGGTGACATCTATACATCTTCTGGTTGTAAACAACTTCTCTGCACGAAGTTGTTCCTCAGGTTTTAACCCGGCAAATACTTCACATTCTGTAATTGTAGAAAAGTAAATCTGCATTTTATCACGAGAGGCTTGCTGAGCAAAATCGATAACATTACCTTCATTCATAAGAATGGCAATCGCAACATTCGTATCCAACAAATAACCCTGGCTCATGAATTCCATTCCTCGCGTGATCTGTTCACTTCATCAAGAAGTTCCTTGCCTCGTTCAGGAGATAATGCCCCGGCTGCTTCCAAAAGATCATCAATTGAGTAATCGTCCTCTTGAGCTTCCACTGTCTGTTTCTCGAGGTCAATCAAAATACGCGAATTATTTATATTGAGTTTTTGAAGGATGGATTTAATTACACTGACTGTTTGTTGATCCATTTTTTTGGGGATCATTTTTATCCCTCCATTAACGTGTTTATTAAATTCATTATAACATATCTGCTGCTGGTTCAATAATTATGCCGCTTGTGACCCGCGATTGCTTTATTCAATCCCACCTTATTGAATAACTACCCGAAATGCTCCTGCGATTGTGAGTTGTGAATTGGCTCGCACCAAATTCTCCAAATAGCCTAAAAAATAGATGTACTCTTCCATTATAATTTTTCCTTCAAGGAAAAATACGAACAGCGACAGCGTTAACCGAATCCGGTCCCAAGGCCCGGCTTCAATATGCTCGTAGATATCGCTGCTTTGAAAATATCGCAATGCCTTCCCCTCTGCCAGTTCCACAATTTCTTGCATGGACTGCATGTTTGATATTTTCATTAAAGTGGAATTAAATTGTTCTTGATCTTCTTTGGCAGGATACATGGAAAACTGGCCTTGAAGAAAGTCATACAACTGTTCCAGCACTACGGATTCTTTTAGCATAAACTGAATTTTCTCTTCATGCTCATGGCATGTAAACAAAGACATATCCATCTTCTCACTTAGCTTCGCAGCTACATCATTTTCTGTTAAACCAAACTTCTGCAATCGTTCCTTACCTACGGTTATACGATGGCAAATGCCCAATTGAAGATATTGTCCCATACACGTTTGCCTCCCAAGCTCGACTATTTACTAAACCCGTCACCAATCGGATTGTTCCTTTAGTTAACAGGACAGGATTGTAAAACATATTTCAATTATGTAGAATTATTGTAACAAATAAAAGAATGGAATTTCTCCCCATGTATAAAGCCATTTTGGATAACAAAATACTGATTATATATCTCGTCTGCTACTTTTTGTTTGAATTGATCAGGACGATACACGCGCTGAACTCCTTGAACGCTCCTCCGTTGAAAGCGCACCTGCGCAAGCTGAGGACGAAACAGAGTTTCTTTTCGTATCTCGCTTTTCCTAACTCCAGACAAAATGTGATCAGACGCTACCACGCTTACACGTATTTGACTACCGACCAGTTGAAAGTGATTCAAATTTACCTGAAAGGGAAAGATTCGGATAAAGGCGTCATCTATTCATTTATCGATATTTTGATCAAATCCGTCTTTCCTTTGCTCGTTTTCTTTATCGGTCTTGTCCTGACTGCAACACTTAACGGCATTAATTTGCTCACCAATAATAATCCCGCTCCCGCGAACTCCACCGTATTGATGGGCATCATTTTGGCAATCGCCGCTTTTATTAATCTGATTTGGTACCGGCTCCGCAAAAAGAGCATCAAAAACAATATCCATATCATCGAGCAGGTGCTGAAAGACAGGGAAAAAGGCGGCAGCAGCCCTCTGTTTGCAAAAGGGCAAATCCTCCGCTCCTCCGCCGATTTTGAAAATGCGATGTTTTTCGCCGTCCCCGTCTCCGTCTGGCAAAACAACGAAATGACCGGTTACGGCGGCACCATCGACAGGCACATGAGCGATGCCGTGTTCATCAACCGCGAATACTTCCCAAAAAGCGGATTCGAGTTCCGCATCAGGGGTTATAAGCGCTAAGTTGCAGGCAGACTGCCCGCCCCTCCTATGCGAATTACTGCAAAAACAAAACATACACAGCCATAATTCCCGAATCGGCGAGCACATGACACACGATCGAGCCGAGCAGCGATTTATTGGACAAACGCAGTAAGCCCCAGAAAACACCCGCGGCAAAAACCGGAATAACCGTCAACAAGTTGTACGGCCAGTTAAACAAAGGAATGACAGAAAGCAAATGATACGCGCTATACCACAGCGAAGTTGCTAAAAGGCTCTTCGCTCTGCCATATTTCCCCTCCAACTTGTGAAGCAAATAACCGCGCCAGTACAGCTCCTCCAGAATCGGATTCAAAATGATGAGCACCAGGATCAACCATACCGTCTGGCTGCCCGTAAAGTTCCATTTCAGAAGCAATTCCTGCAGCCTTGCGGCATCGAACAGACGATCATGAAAGAAATATCCTCCGGTTACAATCGCCAAAAAACAAGCTGCCCCGGAACCGGCACCCAGAAGCAAATTGGTGCGGTTAAAACAAATCCCCCACTGTCGAAACGTCGCTGCTAACGCTTGTTTTCTGCTCAATAAGGTCTCTATGAATGGGACGCCGAAAAGCCAGCCATAGAAAAGAGCAAATGTCACAGGCACGCTGCTCATGGCCTGCAAGCCGATTGCGATCATAAAAGTCGGGCCTAGCAACAGGATGATTACATTCATCGTCTCTCCTCCACGGCAGCTTTGTCATAACATCGATAGGCTCATTGTATCCGGTAAGATGAGACGATTGTAGTACTATTTTTCGTTAGTACCGCGCAATTACGCAAAAACGGCCATCCTCCCGCATCGGAGAATGGCCGTTCTTTTTATTCGCCCTCGTCCTCGGGCGTTTCTTCCGGGGCTGCCTTCCGCCAAGCCGGCTCATGCTTGCTGACGTTTCTGCCCAGCATCATGCCTGTGCCGAGCGCGGTACAGGCAAGCGGCTGCTCGGCGATATGTACGGGAACCCCTGTCTCCTCCCGGATGCGCGCATCGATTCCTTCCAGCAAGGCGCCGCCGCCGCACAGAAGGATCCCTTGCTCCAGCACATCCCCGGCTAGCTCGGGCGGGCATTGTTCCAGCGTCGTGCGGATCGCTTCGATCAGCATGAACAGGAAATCGTCCACAACTGCGTAGATTTCCTTGGAGGACAGCCGGATCGAACGGGGCAGCCCGTCGAGCAGATCGCGCCCGCGTACCTCCAATGTTCGTTCCGGGGCGTAAGGGTTGGCCGTGCCGATCTCTTTTTTGATCGTCTCGGCAGTCCGCTCTCCGATCTCCATATTGTACTGCCGCTTCACATAATCCATGATGTCCTGGTCGATAGACATGCCCGCCCGCTGCACTTTGTGGCTAGTCACAATGCCGCCGAGGGACAGCACGGCCAGTTGGCAGCTGCCCCCGCCGATATCGAGCACCAGATGCCCGAGCGGCTCTTCAATCGGGATTCCGGCGCCGAGCGCGGCCGCCAGCGGTTCCTCGACGGCGATTGCTTTATTGGCTCCTTTATGGACAATTGTCTGTTCAACCGCCCGCTTCTGGACGTTCGTAATGCCGCAAGGGACTGAAATGTATACTTGAGAACTCCGCAGGAAAAACGAGCGGCCCTGAATTTTTTTTATAAAACGCTGAATCATGCTGCTTGTCATGTCAATGTTGGCAATGACGCCATTTCTCAAAGGATACGTGATGTCCACATGTGCGGGAGCCCGTCCGATCATCGCCTGCGCTTCCGCGCCTACGGCCAGCAACTCGCCTGTGCTTTGGTGAAAAGCGACAACAGACGGCTCGCTGAGCACGATGCCCTTCCCCTTTTCGTAGATGACCGTATTGGACGTTCCCAAATCGATCCCGTACAACTTATCAAATCGCTTCAACAAATGAAACTTCCCCCTTCGTTTCGGATATCTATGCTGTTATGGAGGGTAGATCAAACGGAGATACTATAGTATTCTGCGCAGACCGCAAATTTGTGGGGCAAACCGCTGAAATAGCCAGCAAACAAGCGATAAACGCCGAAAAAAGAAAGCTCGGGACTGCTTTCCCAAGCTCTTATTCGGCAGGAATTATTCATAAATAAACTTCGACCAATCCGATAAAACTTTATTAAATTCTTTTTTTAGTTCCTCAAACCTCTTATCTTTTTTATCGCTGCCAAACCAGCATGATACTCGTTTAAGAGAAGTATTTTTCAAGACAGCAATATAATCCTCCGGTTGCATGTTGTTCGCAGCTATATGGGAGAATTCCTCTAATGCAGGCGCCGATTCCAAGCTGCTAACATCCTTAAGACCTTTCATACTTTCCAGGCGTATCCTTCTCAGCTTTGTCAGATTCTCGAACGAAGGCAACTTTTCAACATTAGGCAAAGATTGTAAAAAGAGGTTTTGCAAACCGTTCAATGCGGAAATAAATCCAACATCGGATAACCCTCTAATCAGCCACAATTCCAGATATTTAATATTCGTTAAACCTTCTATTGCTGAAAAGTTATTAATCCCCCCGAGCTTTATATCCAACGACCACATCTTCTTTAACGGGACTAAGTAGTTCAAATCCGGTGTTGTTATCGACCTCAATGTGACATCTTCCAAATTTGTTAGGCCACTGAGAACTTCAATATTTTTACGTTGTCCTTCTATATAAATTTCCCTTAACTTTGCGAACCTTGATAACGGAGCCAAGTCTGGTTTCTTTGATTTTGTTGCTCCAAGAACCAATCGTTCCAAAGTATCTGGAACTTCATTTAGAAAGTCGAAGTTTGCAAGTTTAAATATACCTATCCCTAACTCCTTCAAATTTCTCAAACGGGCTAAATGATGCATCCCTTGTGCGTCCATTAAACAGTCTGCCGTAAATCGCTTGAGATTCGGTAATGAAGAAACAAAGCTTAAATCGCAGGTAGAACTGTAAAACCCATATGCTCGAAGACAAATGTCATCTCTAACGGAAAACAATAAATCGTTAAGTAACCGGAAAGTTGCAGGGTCAACTTCATTGGAGAATTGAACAACTTTTATAGAGCTGTCAGCTGCCAGAGATTGTACTTCTTCTTGATTTAACGACTGACGAATATCAACTCTATCTTTAGAAATTTGAGTGAACATATGGCACCTCTTGTGCTTAATTATCGCAACCCATTGTACCCTATACCGGTATTCGCCAAAATAAAACGGCCGCCGGCTCTCAAAGCCAAGCGGCCATTCCCATATTCCTTTACTTGAGCTCGTTCAGGCGCTCTTCCAGACGGTCCCAAGTTTCGGTGATGCCTTGGAGCATGCCCATGTCCATGACGGTCTTGAGAGCCTCCGCCGACACGTATTCGCCACGGTTGACCAGCTTCGTCTTGCCTCCCAAATCGATGAATTCCAGCGTGACCTCAGTCGACGGCATGGAATCATTCGAATTGCCTTCGGCATCCGAGAAATAATCCCTGTAGGCGATTTTCTCCGGCTCGGCAATCTCTTTATAAACCGCTTTGCCCCAAGATTCCATTCCGAAAAATTCACCCTGGTTCTGATCGACGCACTTCATGCAGTAGTGCCAAACGCCGCCGGGACGGAAATCGACGGTGCAGACCGGAACCTCCCAGCCTCTGGGCCCCCACCAGTGTTTCAGATGCTCCGGCTCTTTAAACATCTTGAACACGAGATCGCGCGGCGCATCGAAAATGCGCTCCAGCACCAGCACCCGCTCGTTCTCTACTCTCGAAATCATTGCGTTGTCTGACATTGTAATTCCTCCTCATGGTTATGAATGATTTTAAGATTTTCCCTTGTTCTGCGTTTCTTGCTGATAAGAATATACCACACAAGGAATATTCCTGTAAAGGAATACTAATGCCCAGTTGATTCGAATCCGCCTATTACTAATAATGCAACCCTTTTGGCGACTTCCTCTTTGTTCATCATGGTGTTCCCAGTCGCCCATTGTATGGCGCCTTCATGGATAACTTGTGCATAAATAGGCACATAAATCTTCATTTCTTCATCTGTATACATGTGTTCGAGACTTTTCGACAAATACACTTTCAACTCATTTACTGCTTTTTCTTTCAATTGCGGTACGACCAAGCCTACATAGCTGCTGCGACATTGGATGTTCGGTTGATCATAAAAATCACATAATGCTAAAACGAGTTGATGTATGCTGTCTTGATCGAATTTCACTGCACCTTTAGTACGGTTTGCGATCGCAGCTGATGCGGAGTCCCCCATAATAAAGTCCAATAATTCGAATTTGTCTTCAAAGTGTGCATAAAATGTAGCTCGATTAACTTGTGCGGCCTTTGTTATATCCGCTATCGTTATTTTTTCAAAATCCTTTTTTGAAACTAAATGGATAAATGCGTGAATCAAAGACTGCTTCGTTCGTGTCGTTCTTACATTCATTACTTTTGTCGCCACATTTCTCCCCCCTTAAACCCGACAATTGATCAACCTTGTTCCTATAGCAACATTCCTGCACGGTTTGTTGGTTGCTGCATGATTGGATTGGTTGTAAATTATTCATTAAAGCAACACATGTTACTTTAATATATCACAGAAAATGGAGTGAATAAAAAATGAAAACTGTTGCAATAGTTGGTGCAGGACCCGGATTGGGTTTGTCTCTAGCCAAAAAATTCGGAAAGAACGGGTTTAAAGTAGCTGCCATTTCGCGTAACCCTGACAAATTATCCGCTATAGTGAACGAACTTAGAGAGCTAAATATTGAAGCGCAATCTTTTGCTGCGGATGTCACAGACTTGGCTGCTTTAAAACAAACCTTTCAAGCTGTTAAACGAGAGTTTGGTTCTATCGATGTATTAGAATTTAGTCCTTATTCAGGGTGGGATAAATTTACAAATGTGCTGGAGACTACGCCTCAGAGTGTATTAGAACAAATAAATAGCTATTTGCTGCCTGCCGTTCTTTCGGTCAATGAGGTATTGCCTGAGATGATAAATAACGGTTCTGGTGCAATTTTATTTACAACGGGCTTATCTGCGATGTTCCCTTTGCCTTTTGTAGGGAATGGCGGAATCGTGATGTCCGGTATTCGTAATTATGCCACCAACCTGCACAATGAGTTGAGAGAAAAAGGTGTATTTGTGGGACATCTCTCCATCGGGACCATGATACAACCCGGAACGGCTGGAGATCCGGACCTCATTGCCGATGTTTGGTATAACATGTATGAGAAGAAGGACCGCTTTGAAGAAGTATTCCCACTAGGTTTTGATCCAACTAACATTTCAATTTAATAAAAGCGAAAAGACAACTTATAAAGCAAACAACCTCCGAACCGCTCAAACGCGGCTGGAGGTTATTTCACATTTTACGACCGGCTCATATGCTCGTACAGGAAATCGGCAATATGCACGGCCTTCATGCGGTCCGATAGCTGTTCCCTTTCGATCCCCAGCTTCATCTGCAGGAGGCAGCCCGGATTGCTGGTCAGCACATAATGCGCGCTCGTCTCTTTCACATGCTCCATTTTATGGTCAAGAATGTCCATCGACATGTCCGGCTGCACCAGATTGTAAATGCCCGCAGAGCCGCAGCAGCGGTCGGCTCCCTTCAGCTCGACCACCTTCACGCCTTCGATCCGGCTCATCAAATCGCGCGGTGCGCTGCCGGCTCTCATAACGTTGCGCAAATGGCACGAGTCCTGATACGTTACGGTGACCTGAGCATCCGAAGGAAGCTGTCCGGCGGCCGCGAACTTGGGCAAGCGCCCTTTTTCGATCATCATTTGGCTGATGTCTTTCACGTTCTCGGCAAAATGCTTCGCAGCCTCCGCATATTCGGCATCGTCATGCAAAAGGTGGCTGTACTCCACCAGCAGCGCCCCGCAGCCGCCCGCATTGGAAATAATATAATCGATCTGCGCTTCCCGGAACGCGTCGATGTTCCTTCTGGCCAGCGCCTTCGCCTGCTCCAGCTCGCCGCTATGCGCATGCAGAGCGCCGCAGCACGTCTGCGCCTCGGGAATGACGACGTTGAAGCCCGCTTCCGCCAGCAGCTTGACCGTGTTCATGTTCGTTTCCGTGAACAGCACGTCCATAATGCAGCCGCGGAACATGCCTACGGTTGCGACCGGCTTTCCTTTGGCAGGCACGTAAGTACCTAGCTGCTCGACCACGCCTTTGGACGAAGCTTCCGGCAAAATGCGCTCCATTTGGCTCATCGTATCCGGGAACATGCGCATGAGTCCCGTTTTGCGGACAACGGTCTGCATGCCGGAGCGCTGGTACAATCGGAGCGCGGAGCCCAGCAGGCGCATGCGTTTTTGGTTCGGGAACATGTGCTTGAACGTGATCGAACGGAGCTGCTTCACCCAGAAGCGGTGCTCCGTCTGCCTTTCGATCGCGTCCCGCGTCTGTTCCAGCAGCTGCCCGTATTTCACGTCTGCCGGACATACCGGCTCGCAGGCGCGGCAGCCCAGGCATAGGTCCATTTGCTTTTGAAAAGAATCCTCGGGCTCCATCAGCCCGTCCACGACCGCCTTCATCAAAGCGATTCTTCCGCGCGGGGACGCGGCTTCCAGACCCGTTTCCTTGAAAGTGGGGCAAGCCGGCTGGCAAAAGCCGCAGCGGATGCAGTTGGACAGCTCGTCATAGTTCAGCGTAAGCTTCATTCGCTCGGCGAGCGGACTGCCGCTGCTTGCAGCAACTTGAGATTTTATCGAAACCGCTTCGCTCATTGTCCGATCACCAGCCTTTTGCGGGATTGCTTTGCGAAAATTTTTCCGGGATTCATAATGTTATGAGGATCGAAGGCGTGTTTGATGCCCTTCATCACTTCTATTCCGGCTGCGCCGACTTTCCACTCCAAATAAGGCGCTTTCATCATGCCGACACCGTGCTCCCCTGTAATCGTCCCGCCCAAGCGGATCGCCGCGTCAAAAATTTCCTCAAACGCCTGCTCCACGCGGTGGATTTCCTCCTGATCGCGGGCGTCCGTCGTGCAGGTCGGATGCAGGTTGCCGTCCCCCGCATGACCGAACGTACAGATCTGTACATCGTACTTCCGGGCGATGCGGTTGATTTCAACGACCATCTCCGCGATTTTGGAGCGCGGTACAGTCGCATCCTCCAGAATTGTCGTCGGCCTTATTCTGGCCAGCGTGGACAGCGCGCTGCGCCGCGCCATCATCAGCTTCTCCGCTTCCTGCGCGCTGCCGGCAAGCTTGACCTCCTCGGCGCCCTGCTCCTCGCATATCCGCTTGATGGCCGCGATATCCTGCTCGACCGCCGCCATATCGTTGCCGTCCTGCTCGATCAAAAGCACGGCCTCCATATCAAGCGGGAGCCCGATTTTGTTGTACGCCTCCACAACGCGGAGCGTCGGATTATCGATAAATTCCAGCGTCGCCGGAATAATCTGATGCCCGATAATCGCCGAAACCGTTCTTGCGGCGGCGTAGATGTCTTTGTACATGGCGAGCATCGTCTTTTTGTGCTGCGGGGCGGGGAGCAGCTTCACCGTCGCCTCCGTGACGATCGCCAGCGTCCCTTCGGAGCCGACGAGCAGCTTGGTCAGGTCGTAGCCGGCCACATCCTTGTACAGCTTGCCGCCCGTACGCAAAATCTCGCCGGAAGGCAGCACCGCCTCCAGACCGATGACGTAGTCTTTCGTCGTCCCGTATTTCAAACCGCGCAGCCCGCCGGCGCATTCCATAATATTGCCGCCTAACGTAGACACGACCATACTGCTCGGATCAGGCGGATAAAACAACCCCAGCGCCTCGACGGCAAGGTGGAACTCCTTCGTATTTAAACCCGGCTGGAACGTTGCCGTAAGGTTGTCCTTATCAATTTCAATCAGCCGGTTCATGCGGTTCATGACCATGACAAGCCCGCCATCGACAGCTACCGTGCCGCCGCACAAATTGCTGCCCGCCCCACGCCCGACAATCGGAATGCGGTGCTCGTTCGCAAGCTTAAGAATCGCCGCCACTTCCTCACGGCTGCCCGGATAAACGACGCCGTCCGGCAAGCTCTGCATCATCGGCGTAGCGTCATAAGAATGGGTAATCAACGCTTCGGAATCGTCTTTAAAATATTTGTCCCCGACAATCTCGCGAAGCCGCCTGCGAATAGAATCGTCTAACATGGACTATGCCTCCTTTAAGAATAAGCTCCAGTATGCACGAGAAATCGGAAAAACCTGACCTGCCTCGCGGGAAAGTAAAATCTGAAAAGCGTGCCCTATCTCTGGAAAAGTGAGCGAAAAAATTGCTCTATTCCGGTGGGTGAAGCGGAAGAAGCTTGCCCTGCTCCACGGGATAGTGAGCTGGAAAAACTGCCTACCCCCGGCGAGTGGACCAAATAAATCCGCCCCCATCCCGAAGAAGTGAACAGGTCATCTGATGACTTTTCATTCATTATAGCGTATGATTGAATAGATGTATATATGTATCGGGAGGTCCGTCATGACATCGTCTTTTCCGCAAGTCAAACCGCAAAAAGGGTCGGACATCGTCCTTCAACAGCTCAAGCAGCGGATTGCATCGGGCCAATACCCTCCCGGCTTCCGTCTCCCTTCCGTGGTCGATCTGGCGGCAGGGTTCGACGTGGGCCGTTCTACGATTCGGGAAGCGCTCAGCGCTCTGAAAGCGATGGGATGGATCGATATTCGTCATGGCGGCGGCACCTTTGTCAGCAAAGTGCTTCCGTCAGACCAAGCTTTGCCGGGAGCAGATATGTTTCAAAGCATGGAGTCGTTCCAGGAAATTGTGGAAATTCGCAAATTTATCGAATCCGGATGCGCGTCTTTGGCGGCTGCAAGAAGAACAGACGAGGATCTGGCGCAGCTGGCCCGCATCCTTGCCCATATGCAGGAAGTTCTGGAAGATGAACAGAAGTCCGAGCATGCGGACGTGCAGTTTCATCTGCTAATCGCCCAGGCCAGCCACAATACACTGCTCACCCAAATGATGGACTCCCTGACCAAAAAGCTGCAGGAAACGATGGGCGGCTCCCGCAGGCTGTGGTTTTTCTCCGAGTTGGCTTCCGGCAAGCAGCTTCTGGAAGAACATACGGCCATCTATGAGGCCATACGAGAGCAAAATAAAACGCTGGCCTCCGAGCTGATGATGCAGCACCTGCTGAAAGTAGAAGCCGTCCTGGAAAAAATGAACCAGAGCCTGTAAAAAGCAGCCTCGCAAAAGGCACCGAGATATGGAGAAGCCCTGTTGATCGGGGCGCACTAAGTCGGTGAACCGACTTTTGCATCGTTTCGAGCCCGCCGGGGGCTCCGACACGCACTCTCGAACACTTCTACTAACTCCGCAGCAGCAAAACTTCGTCGCACCGCGCGCAGCTTCCAGCGCACGGTGTTGCGCTGCATGACGGCGGTCGGTCGACCAGATGCACCTCCGCAATCGTTTGTGCAGGACGCACGCTTTTCTGACAAGTCAGTTTTGTCTTTCCAAGTCACGGTTATGGATGCCGAAGTGTTAGCAGCTAACCGGACGCTTCCACTCATTTGCCGTCCAAAAGCGGTGCAACCGCTTGCAGAGTATCTTCAGCCCGGAAAAACCTGCGAAAGTGCAGGCTTTTTTGATAAAAACGACTCGGTTGGAGGAAAAACCTGCAATTGTGCAGGAATTCCCAGCTTGATAAGCCTGAACCCCCAATTTGAGCCAAAAAAACTGCAGATTTGCAGGAATTGTTCGAAGCAAGCGCATCTGGGCGCAAAAAGATGCACTTTTGCAGGTTTTCTGCACATGGTGAGCGATGTCTTAGCCGGCAGGTTTGCGATTGCCTCATTTGCATGCTCCTGGGGCTCAATCGCCCGCCCCCGGGAACCTCTAACGATGTGTCTACATCGTTAGCAGCGCCCGCCGGCACTCAATCGCCCGCTCCCCGGGAACCTCTAACGATGTGTCTACATCGTTAGCAGCGCCCGCCGGCGCCCAACCGCCTGCCCCCGGGAACCTCTAACGATGTATCTACATCGTTAGCAGCGCCCGCCGGCGCTCACTCGCCTGTCCCCGGGAACCCCTAACGATGTGTCTGCATTGTTAGCTGCCCCCGCCGGCGCTCAGTCGCTTCGCCCTCCAGCGCCTCGCCCAGCGGGGGCTCTTCCGCACACGGCGCGCCCACCACACACCCGCACCCGCGCCCTTCACTACAGCGCAAGGGGCTGACCCTTCAGCAGAATAAACTGCTGAGGGTCAGCCCCTTGCCGTCAATTAGTATGTAGCGCCCTGCAGGAACTTGACTCTGTCCCCCATCGGCGGAGTTTCGTTGCCGTCGACTACGATCTCTACGACGACCGGCCCGCCGTGAGAAAGCCACTCTTGCATGTGGTGCTGCTGCAGCTGCTTGAGCGAGGTGACCTCGGCGTAGCGGAGGCCGAGCGAGCGGGCCACGTCCGCTATGCTGATCCGCGCTTGCGAAAAATCATCCAGGCACCGCTTGTACTGCATCATATGACCGTGGTATACCATGCCGAGACGGGCATTGTTCACGACCACGAACAAGATCGGCAGCTTGTACTCCTTCGCCGTCAAAACCTCGAAGCCGTGCATGAAGAAGCAGCCGTCGCCGGTCAGGCAGATGACCGGCCGGTTCGGTTCGGCGAGCTGGGCGCCAAGGGCTCCCCCGATTCCCGAGCCCATCCCTCCGAAGTTGATGTCGAGATCAAATTGCTGCCCGTCTTTGATCAGCAAATTTTGGATCGAGTAGGTCATGAACTCGCCGATGTCCAAATAAAACCGCGCATCGCCTGGAGCGATCGCGCTGATCCTCCGGATGGCGGACAACGTGTTCCACTCCCCGCCGTTCTCTTCTGCCGCCGCAGCCGCTTCGCCCAGGCCGGACCATACGTCCGGCGTCTTAGCCGGCATCCGCGCCAAAAGCTGCTCCATGACCAGATCGATTTGCCCATGAACCGGGTACTTCGTTTCGAAGCATTTGCCCAGCTCGTTTTTGTCGAAATCGATATGAATCAGCTGCTTGCCTTGAACGAGCCGCTTCTCCCAGTTGCTTGTCGCCGACTCTCCCAGGCTTGATCCGACGACCATCAGCACATCGTGATCATTGCCGTTCAAATAATCCAGCGCTTTGCTGTTGCCCGCCATGCCGTAAATGCCCAAATAAAGCGGATGATTCTCGGGAAAAGCCCCTTTTCCGTGAGGGGTTGCCGCCACCATCCAGCCTGTTTTTTCCGCGAATTGCACGATGCTCTTCGTCGCCAATTTCGCCCCGTATCCGAGCAGCAGCGCGCCGCGGCTGCCTGCGGCCGCGATGCCTTCCAGCGCAGCCTCGATGGCCGCCGGGTCCGGCGCAAGCCGCTGAACCTTCGGCAAGGCGGGAAGCTCCACGCTGCCGATATCGGTCATTTGAATGTCGATCGGAATGGCCAAATGCACAGGCCCCGGGATGCCGCTAATGGCCGTATGAAACGCTTCTGCGAGCATGCCCGGAAGCTCGTGCGCGTGACGGACGGTTTTGCTTAGCTTCGTAATGGAAGTGAAGATCGGCTCCGCCTGCAGCTCCTGGCCCCCGCCTTTGCCCACGACCGATAAAGGAACCGAACCGGTAATAAAAATGACGGGGAGCTTTTCCTTCCACGCGTTTGCCGCAGGCGTCACCAAATTGGTAGCCCCAGGCCCGCTGGAACCGACGCAGACCGACGGGATGCCGGTAATACGCGTATAGGCAGCCGCCATATAACCCGAGCTGGACTCATGCTTGGCTACGATCGGCTGAATCTCCGGTATGTCCATGAGAGCGTCGTAAATCGCATTAATCGAGCCGGCAGGAACGCCAAAAACGTACCGAACCCCCTGCTGCAGCAAAAATTTCAATCCAACTTCAATCGCTCTCATTTTTCTATTGTGCCCCTTTCGGCAATGTGAATTTAAAGACCGAGCCTTGACCCTCGCTGCTTTCGAACCAGATCCGCCCGCCGTGCAGTTCGATTAGCTGTTTGGAGATGGCCAGCCCCAGGCCCGTTCCGTTAATCTGATTGTTGGCTTGATAAAACTTGGTGAAAATATGCTTTTGCTTCTCATACGGGATACCGATTCCGTTATCGTGCACTTCCACGGTAAGGTAATTCTCTTCCGCATGGGTTTTGATCGTAATCTCGCCTCTGGGCGGCGTAAATTTGATGGAATTGGATAAAAGATTCAACAAAATTTGTAATATACGCTGTTGATCCACCTTCAGCACGGTGTTCGTTCCGGCTGCCGCTTCCACATTCAGCGTAAGTTTCTTTTTATTGACAAGAGACTGCACAATGTCTACGGCTTCCGCTATAATTTCATCGAAGGATGCCTCGGTGTAATACAATTCGAACTTACCGTTTTCCATTTTGGCAAAATCGAGCAGCTCGTTCACCTGGTTGAGCAAGCGTTCGATCGACTTGCCCGCGGTTTCCAGCAAATCCTCCTGGGAGTCGTTCAATTCCCCGAGAATTCTTTTTCTTAAAATGTCTACCGCTCCTTTGACAGCCGTAATCGGAGTCCGCAGCTCATGCGACAGCGTAGCGATAAAATCGTTTTTCAGCTCATTCAAATATTCCAGCTCTTTGACCAGTCCTTCCAGCTTGAAGTTCGCCTGCTGCAGCTCCATGGTGCGCTCGTTGACCGAATGCCCCAGATTCTCGGTATGCATCGCATTCGCCAGCGCCGTAGACGTAACGTCGGCAATGGATTGGCAAAATTCTATCTCGCTCGTCGTATACTCCCGCTGCTTGTGGATGGACGGCATCGCGATGACGCCGAATACAACTCCCTTCGCCACGAGCGGCGTCACCATCAGGCTCCTGATATCAAAGGTTCTGCACGCATTATGGTTAGGACGCGGGTCTGCATACACGTCGGGAATGGCCAGCGCCTTTTTCTCCGTAATGACTTCATAAAACAAACGGTCGCTGTCGATGCTTAATTTGATCTCTTCGCGGTGCTTGGTTCTCCATTCGTCTTCCGTAACGTTCAAAGATGAAAGCTGAAAAGGTTCCATCGTGCGATCTTTGTCGTTATATAAATGGATGCCGATATCGTCCGACCCGCTTGCCCTTTGCATGTAGTGAAAACAAGTTTTCAGGACGTCCTGAACGGACAGCGATTTCGACAAGCCCTTGGTGGCGTCAAGGAGAAGCTGCTGCTTTTCCATCAACAGCTGCCGCTGCTCGAACATCTGGATGTTGCGGATAGCTACGCTGGCCATGTTGACGAACGCTTCCGTCACTTCCATCTGCTCTTCCGTCAAATTCATCGGTTTGCCGAAATCGTGCACAAAGACAAGACCGAACACGTCATCGTCGACGAGAACGGGGATGCCCAGGATCGAATTGATTTGCATCAAGTGCCTTTTCACCTGATCCGGCCGTTTGTCAAAGGTTGTATCCGGGATGTAATCGCTGGCGCGCGTGCGCAGAATGTCGCGGACAAACGCATCGTCCTTCGGATCGATCAGCAGCTCGGTAATATCGACCCGCTTGCTGTTTCCTTTGTTGCCGTAAAATATGCCGTCCGGTTCTTTCAAAAAGAAACCGACCAAATCGGCCTGCGTTATTTCGCTGGCGATCGCATCGACAAGCACCTGTAAAATTTCCGGCATTTCAAACTGTGAGTTAATTACTTTCGTCATGTGAAATAATTTTTGAAAGCTTTTTAATTCCATCATTTTGCCTCACCCACTCCTTGATTTAATAAACCGTTACCCGGTGTCTCCCTCTGTTTTTCGCGCCCAATAAGGCGGAGTCCGCCTGCGCTATCATCTGATCGAAAGATCGGTGGTCGAAATTGTGGGTTACGCCGATGCTGACCGACACTTTCAGATGCTTATGCGGCGAGACGGCGATTTTGAGATCGTCAACGGCTTTTATAATGGAATCTGCCAACTCCAGACAACCCGCTTCATCCTGCAGCAGAATGAGATACTCGTCCCCGCCGTAACGGAAGGCGATGTCGCGGTTCGGATCCAGCCTGGAAAACAGAAGGTCTGCCACTTCCTTCAGCACCTGATCTCCGACCAGATGGCCGTAAGTATCGTTAATCGGCTTAAAATGATCCATATCGACCATCAATGCGGCATGGAAGCTGCGGATGCCGTCCCGGATCGTCTGCATGGTCAGATCCAGATAAGCGCGGTTATACAAACCCGTAAGCGAATCGATGTAAGCCAGTTCGGAAAGCTGCTTATTATCGTTCTTCAAGCTTCTCAGCTTCTTCTTTTGCTCAAGAGCGATGGCGATTTTCCTTTCCAGCAGATCGAGATCGAAAGGCTTCGTCAAATAGTCGAACGCCCCCAGCTGCAACCCCTGCAAAATGTCCGCTTTCTGGGCGTTGGCCGACAGGAAGATGACCGGAGTGTCGAAATCGCTCTGCTCCATCCACCGCCTGTAAATTTCAAACCCGGTAATGTCCGGCATCATGACGTCGAGCAAAATCAGGTCCGGAGCGGTTTCCTCCATCATGGACAGAGCTTCCGTACCGTTCTCGGCGATGAAAATTTCATAGCGCAAAGAACTTAAAAATATGCTCAAAATATTTACGTTGTAGGGTTCGTCGTCAATAATAAGAATTCGACCGCTCATTAATTATCCCAGCTTTCCTTACTTTAGTAACAATCGGGTTGCGGGCTAGCCGCTGTGCATTTTCGTATGTTCGTCAATAATGTCCAAAAAGAGCCGGACCAAATTTTCATCGAACTGACTGCCTGAATGAATGAGCAGCTGTGCCCTGACTTCAGGGACATGCAGAGAATGACGGTACACTCTTGTCGATGTCATCGCGTCAAAAGCATCAGCCAAGCTTACAATGCGAACCCACAACGGAATCGAATCTCCGCAAAGCCGGTCGGGATAGCCTCTGCCATCCATCCGTTCATGATGCCACCTGACGACAGGCAATAAAGGCTTGACCTCGGGCAGCTCTTTCAGCATCTCGTAACCGACCACGGGATGTTGGCGGATGACATTAAACTCTTCATTCGTCAGCTGCCCCGGCTTCATCAGAATGGGATCGGGTATCGCGATTTTTCCGATATCATGCAGCAGAGCGGCTACTTTCAGCTGTTCCAGATCGGCCTTGTTCACACCGGCTTTGGCTCCAAGCAAAGCGGAATAGAAGGCGACATTGTAGCAGTGGTTTACAGTGAAGCTGTCCTTCATCCGTAAGGTGTTGAACAAATTCTCATACGTTTTCTGTTGCAGAATTTGTTTGCGGAACTGGATTTTCTCTACCAGCTGCTCCATGTGCACTTTAATGACACCGCACATTTTCAATTGATCGTCGCTGAGCCGAATACCGGAACGAAAGCCAAAAACAAGTGCGCCGTAAGAGGAGCCGTATTGGATATGGAAGCCGTAAATAGTTCGGAATTGTGTCATGGAGAGGAAGGTTTTCATCTCATTAGCGGTGTTCTCTACACTAAGACTGGTTCCCTCCGGCACCAATGAGAAGAATTGTGTTGCCATGGCAATGTGCTGCAGCTGTGTCAGCTCTGCCTGATTGATATTGACCGAATAAGAGGCAGGGGGATTTCGATGTTTTTCATCCTCGAGAAATACGCAAACATGCTCGCACCCAATGAATGTTTTAGCAAAATCGCCCAATTGTCCAATGGATTCAAAAATAGAATCGGAATTGATGACACTCTTGAAAAAAACCGATTTCTGCATAGATGCTACCTCTTATTCTCAACAAGTAAAGTCTCGTAAAAGTATTTAAAGTTTTTCGCCAGAAAAACTGGCATCGGAAGCATAAGCTTAGTACTATTTCTTCTTGCAAACAAATTTCCCTTCTTTTTTTTGGAATTTTGTCGACCTTTTTTTTGCTGATTCGCTCGATTGTTGACATATGAAAAGACCGCCTTTTTCACAGCTATCGCCATGAAAAAAACGGCCTTGGGCTCCATTACATTTTATAAGTCCAATATTCGTAGTTCTTCTTCCGTAAAGACGCGCGAGCGGGTCAGAAAAGGGAGGCCTTCCAGCCCTTCCAGTGAAGCGTTGACGCCACTCTTAGAAGAAGCCCAATGCGTCAGGGCTGTAGCTGACGAGAAGATTTTTCGTTTGCTGGTAATGCGCGAGCATCATTTTGTGATTTTCGCGGCCGATGCCCGAAGTTTTGTAGCCTCCGAAGGCGGCGTGAGCCGGATAAGCATGGTAGCAGTTCGTCCATACGCGCCCTGCTTCGATGCCGCGGCCCAGGCGGTAGGCGTTATGAATATCCCGCGTCCAGACACCGGCTCCCAAGCCGTAAAGCGTGTCGTTGGCAATCGCAAGCGCTTCCTCCTGATCCTGGAACGTCGTTACGGAAACGACCGGGCCGAAAATTTCCTCCTGGAAAATTCTCATTTTGTTATGTCCCTTCAGAACTGTCGGCTGTATGTAGTAGCCCTCCGCGATATCGCTTTCCATCTTCGCCCGGTTTCCGCCGATGAGGCATTCCGCCCCTTCCTGGCGGCCGATGCTGATGTAGCTCATAATTTTTTCCATTTGCTCCGTGGACACTTGCGCCCCGATCATCGTATCCGTGTCCAGCGGATTGCCCTGCTTGATCGCGGCTACGCGCGTTAGTGCTCTTTCCATGAAAGCGTCATAGATCGATTCCTGAATGATCGCGCGGGACGGACACGTGCAAACTTCGCCCTGATTGAGCGCGAACAAGACAAACCCTTCAATCGCCTTGTTGAAGAAAGCGTCGTCTTTGGCCATAATATCTTCGCAGAAAATGTTCGGCGATTTGCCGCCCAGCTCCAGCGTGACCGGAATAATGTTCGGCGAGGCGTACTGCATTATCAAGCGTCCCGTCGTCGTTTCTCCGGTAAACGCAATCTTCGCGATCCGGTTGCTTGAGGCAAGCGGTTTGCCTGCTTCCAAGCCGAAACCGTTCACAATGTTGAGAACGCCGTGGGGCAGCAAGTCCTGAATAAGCTCAGTCAATACCAGGATGGAAGCAGGCGTCTGTTCCGCAGGCTTCAGCACGACACAGTTCCCCGCGGCCAGAGCCGGAGCCAGCTTCCACGTCGCCATCAAAATCGGGAAGTTCCACGGAATGATTTGCCCGACCACGCCGAGCGGCTCATGAAAATGATACGCCACCGTATCGTTGTCCAACTGGCTCAAGGCCCCTTCCTGCGCCCGAATGCAGCCGGCAAAATAACGAAAATGATCGATCGCCAGCGGAAGGTCCGCGGCTAGCACTTCCCGAATCGGTTTGCCGTTATCCCACGTTTCGGCAACCGCCAGCATTTCCAGATTCGCCTCTAAACGGTCGGCGATTTTGTTTAGAATTTGCGCGCGCTCGGCGGCGGAAGTGCGCCCCCAGGCGTCCCTCGCAGCATGCGCCGCGTCCAGAGCCAGCTCGATATCTTCCGCCGTCGAGCGGGGAATTTCGCAAAAGACGCGGTGATTCACCGGCGATACATTTTCAAAATACTGCTCCTTGACAGGAGCAACCCACTTGCCACCGATAAAGTTGTCGTAACGCTTCTTGAAAGCGACCTTCGATCCGGTTTGTCCCGGTTGTGCGTAAATCATAGCAAGAACAGCCTCCTTTTGGATAAATGGGGGTACTCTATATACATAAGCAAGTACCTCGCCATTTATTAATACAAGGCTGTTAAAAGCGAATCGACACGTGAATTATTGCACGCTGCCTTTTAGCGGACGGCATGGTGGATCGCATTCAGGGGATGCAGCGTCCCCTTATAGGCGAAGGAAGCATGGCCCGTTTCTTCCGAAACGACGAGCACAAGTGCGTCGGTGCGCTCGGACAGGCCGATCGCCGCGCGGTGCCGGGTGCCCATTTTGACATCGCGATAGGAAGCCGCGGAAACCGGCAAAACGTTCGCGGCGGAAATAATGCGGTCCGCCTGGATAAGCACCGCTCCGTCGTGAAGCGGATTGCCGGGATAAAAGATGGATTCCAGGAGCGCGTGGGTCAATGTCGCTTCCATCGGAATGCCCGAATGAATATACGCATTCAGATTGTCGTTTCTTTGGATCACGATCAAGGCGCCATGCCGGCGTTCAGACAAATGCTGAATGCTTCTCGACAAATCCCCATAGCTATCTGTAAAAGGAGACAAGTAACATTGCAAATAAAACGAAGCGGCAGCGGACTCCACTCTTTTGAACGACTCCATAATTTCATTAAGCTCGCCCAACATGCAGGAGTTCTCGGAATCTATGGACTGAAGGCTTTGCTGAATTTGGTCTGCAATGCGGTTCAAATGCAGTTTGATCTCTTCTTTCATCGGCGATACGTCACAATCTTGCTTCTGCATTCGCGGCACCTCGGCATGTTCAGAATAAACCCTGCTTGTTTTATAATCTGTACATTCAACCGCAAATGTATGAAAAAAAGGCAACAAAATCACCCTGCGAGTGACAAAAAAATACGTCTGCTTCAGCGAGCATCGTCAGCATGGCACGGAAGCCTGCGGATGACCAGGCCCAAACAAACGCCTGACCCGATCCCCGCTGTCTAGCTGCACGCAGAAAACCTGCAAAAGTACATCTTTTTGCCCATAGATACATTGTCAGCGCAAAATTCCTGCAATTGTGCAGGCTTTTGGCCGGGCGCAGGGGCTCAGCTCCATTTTCATCGAATATTCCTGTACTTTCGCAGGCTTTTCGCCAAAATGAACCGTTTGCCCGCAAATTCCTGCACTTTCGCAGGTTTTTTACCCGGATCGGCCTGCCAAGCCATCTTATGACCGCCTGCCATGCAGCGCTGCCGACGCCCTTCGGGAGAGTTATGCGTTTGCTCAAGGCGCAAGCCGTTTCACCACGGTCAGCACCAATATCTTGGCGCCAAAAGAACAAATCGTGCACAAACATGCTTGATGCCGGTAGTGGATTTGGTGCGCACATTGCCTCGTTCACGACGCCGGATCGTCGATGACCAACTGCTTGTAAGTCTCCGGAGAAGCCAGCCGCAGCACGATCGCAGGCCTCAAAGTGATCACATTATCAGAAGACGTGTATTCCCATATGTTAACTTGTATATAATCCCTTGATTTACCATCGGTCTCTTACATTGTCAATTGAACCGGTAATAGATGTATTCAATCCATTTTATTGGATAATTCTATCCAATCATCGAAGGCGACCGCGTTCAGAGCCAGTTTGCTTCATCAATCAAAATGCTAGCTCTATGCACTGAACAGTCTGCCAGCCCGAAACCCTGCGAAAGTGCAGGCATTTTCTGTAACAATAGTCCATTTTGGCAAAAAGCCTGCGATTGTACAGGAATTTTCTATGAAAATGGGGTTAAGCCCCTGTGTTCGGGGAAAAGCCTGCACAATTGCAGGAATACTACCATTGCCAGCTATGAACGAGCAAAAAACTGCACTTTTGCAGGTTTTCTTCACGCAGCCAGGCAGATAGTCGATCGGCTCCGGCGTGCAGGTTTCTGAACAGCCTGAAATGAGCAAGCTATGCTGGAATCCGGCTTTTTGCCATATCCGTTCGTGAGCAGCCGTTTTTGCGTCTTTGGGCGGTGTCGGCACAACAAAGAGCCGCTTGCCCCTTCAATGGGAAACGGCTCCTAATTCGTCATTTAACTTTTGAATTCATTCTATCCGCTCTGCATTCAACAAATGTTCCACGGATAAGATCCGGTCAAAAAGACCAAAAACTTCTTCCGAATCGTAAAGATTTTCCATCAGACTGACTTCCATCATCAAACGTCCCGAAAGCGTAGAAGTTGTGAGCAGCAACGACTGGTTTTTGATAGAAAAATAGATCGTATCCACCCATTCCTCCATAATTTGATGCGATATAATTCCCAGATTGGACAAGGTAATGGAAAAATTCCACAGGGGGAATCTTTCAGGCATCGTTTTCATGCTCAATTCAAGGCACTGTTGTTTATATGTCCGATATGAATTGGAAAACGAAGCAAAAAAGATCGACAGCGCATAGGGAATCCCTCTTTTAAACCATTTGAACGCGGATTTCACCTGTCTGTCCAAATTCCTATCCCGGAAAAATTGCATCGGAAGGCTCGCGACGTAATTGCCGCACATGGTCTCCGGCGAATAGTTATGCAGAAACTGCAAATCCATGGGCATGGAGACAAACACGCGCTTCTTCCCGGGATCGTGCTGCAGCAGTCCATCAGTCATTCGGAAGCAAATGTATTCGGTCAATGTCATTTTTTTGCTCCGGCATTGCCGTAAAAGCTCACCGGTCTCCTCTTTGCTGAAGCAGTACGATTTTTTGACATAACCGCCGCCTTGCTCCGGCTTTTTACCGTAACTCAAATCGACGGTCTCGCCGGCGCTTCCCGCTTTCCCCAGCCTGAACATAAAACCTATAACAAAAACCGGCATCCATAAAAAGGCGGCGACTCTTCTTTTCATACGCAGCAGCCTGCCGACGGAGACGTTGCCCTCTGCCGTTGTTTGTTTCGGCTTTGCCTCGGGTTCGCCCGAATAATATTCAAGCCATCTCTTGATCCAGAAAACCAAGCTGAGCCCATTAGCCAGCGCATGGTTCATCGCGAATATCATTGAATATTCATTTATAGGGAAAATTCGAAACGGAAGTCTGGAATTAGTTGCGGCATACTGGCTCAGAACCTCCGCCTCTGTAAAATATTTGGCAAGCTGCTTCTTTTCAGCCTCCAGCAAATTCTCCAGCTCTTCCTGTGAAAAACGTCCCCATATAAACGTGTCCTCTTCGAGCTGTTCCACCCTTTTGGCTTGCAGCAAAGGATTGTTCATGATGAGCAAGCGGTAGCTGGAAAGCAATGTTTCGGCATCGATTCTTCTTTTAAAAGTAACCGTTGCGATCATGCTGTTGGATGAAATATAATGTTCTGTTCCAAAAAAGTAAGTACTTGCCAGTTTAATGGCATCCACTCTTTTCCTTCTCCTTCCCTGCCATTTTTACATAAATCCTACATCTGCGGCATGATCCATCATCAGCTTCACCTTTTGGCCGTCCAGCCTTGACCACTCAAACCCTAGCGCTCGCAAAATACCGTCAGTCTTCTTGTTCATCGTCATGAACAACGTTTGGCTCGCCCCCTCAAAGAAAACGTTGGAATGGACAAGAATCCGGGCAACCTCCTGCTGTGTCTCCGCTTCATCGTATTTTTCGAACATATATTCTGTAAAATCATCCATCGGCATCGGCTGGACTTTTACATCCGTTTGATTCAAAAGCTTGGCAAAAGACATCATGCTCACCTGATGGCTGTTAAACAGATGATAGGTTTCATTGTTTAGATTTTCCCGGTCGAACAGCAGTACAACGGCTTTGGCCACCTCATCCGCAAAGGAGAAGTTCATCGTTTTATCTTGAATTGCGGGAACCCGGCCAAGTTTGATCAGCGCTTTTATCAAGGAATAAAATGCATTATCCGAGATATTTTCTTGGAATATCCCCGAAATGGAATCAAAAACGAGGTTCCCGACTCTGAACACATTGGAATTAAGCCCTTTTTCCCTTGCTCTTACAATTTCTTTCTCAGCTTCGAGCTTCGTCATCACGTAATAGTTATCAGAGCTTTGTCCGACATTGCAATCGTATTCCGTGAACACAATGCTGCTCCGGTCTTCTACCCAGCCGCTGCCCACGCTGGTGGTGGAAACGAAATTGTAAGTCTTTTTCTTCCCTGTGCCGGCAAATTCGATCAGTCTTGCGTTCCCTTCCACATTGACCGCATGAAATTCCGAGTAATGTCCGAAATGCTTGACGTTCGCCGCCGAATTAATGATCGCATCGATGGTTTCGGCCAATTGCTCATAGCGCTCCCGGCTCAGTCCGAAACAATCCTTGGTCAAATCTCCGCCAAACACGCACACTCTGTCTTCCCAGCCATTCCGCCCGTCAAACTCGGTGCCAAAATGGAACTTCAGCTTCATCCGCAGTCTCTCCAGTGCCTCGTCGTCGCTTGTTCCCCGAACAGGCACATAAACTTTATATTCCGTATTTTGCAGCAGTTGAAACAAAATATGGATTCCTAAATACCCGGTTCCCCCTGCCAACAGAACATTGCGGTAGCCGGCCCGTTCAGAAAGATTGATGTTCTTATATACCTGATTTTTCTTCCGGTATTCTTTAAGGCTCTCGCGCATTTTCCAGTCAACCTCAGACCCGCCCGTTCCTCTGGCAGCTGCCGCTTCCCGCATGGCATACACGAATTGTTTTAATCTGTCTTTGGAGTATTTGATGTGATCCGCCAAGGTCCGAATCGTCGGATATTGAAAAATGTCGTTAATCCCTACTTCAAAATCGAACGCCAGCCTCGATACCACCTGAATCGCCTTGATCGAATTTCCACCCAGCCTGAAGAAATGGTCATCTATTCCGATCTTCTCCATGCCCAGGATTTCCTGCCAAGCCTTCTGGATTTTCAGCTCAACTTCATTCCTCGGGTTGCTGCCCGTGTCGTCGCTTTCCTGCCATTCGGGCTCCGGCAATGCCTTTCGGTCAATCTTTCCGCTCGGAGTCAGCGGCATTTGATCCAGCTGCATGAAACTGGACGGCACCATGTAATCGGGCAGTGCTTGCACCAGCTGTTCCCGCAGCTCATCCGCTCCCGTTTCTCCTTCTGCTATAAAATACGCCGCCAAATACTTCTCCCTTTGCTTGTCTTCCCTGGCGATCACCGCCGCCTCCCGGACAAGCGGATGCTTCAGCAGCTGCGTTTCGATCTCCCCCAGCTCAATGCGGAAGCCCCGGATTTTCACCTGATCGTCGATTCTGCCCAAATATTCGATATTCCCGTCCGGCAGCCAGCGCGCCAGATCGCCCGTGCGGTACAGCTTTTCTCCGGCTTCGTAAGGATTCACCACAAACTTCTCCGCCGTCAACTCCGGCCGATGCAGATAACCCCTGGCCAATCCGTCTCCCGCAATGCACATTTCCCCCGCCGCCCCGAGCGGCAGCAGCTTTTGGTTCTGATCCAGAATGTAAATCCGGGTATTGTCAATCGGCTTGCCGATCGGTACCGACGCATTGCCCATATCCTCTTCCCGGTACATCCACGCAGTTGCAATTACGCTGGATTCGCTCGGTCCATAGGCGTTCATATACGCCACGCTGTCCTTCCACCGCATGACCAGCTCTTTCGTGATTGCCGATCCGCCCGTCACCAGCTTTTTCAGCGCCGGCAGCCTGCCTGGTTCAATCCCCGCCAGATAAGTAGGCGGAAGCAGCGCAATTGTCATTTGGTTTTCGTCAATGAAGCGTACAAATTCATTCAGATTGTTAATCGTATCGCGCGAAATCAGATAAAGTGTGCCGCCTCCCAGCAAAATCACGAACATTTCCCAGACCGAGGCGTCAAACGAACTGCTGGCAAACTGCAGCATCCGGTCCGATTCGTTCACTCCCCATTTTTCAAGGAAGAAATGCTGGAGGTTGAGCACTCCCCGGTGCTCCACCATCACCCCTTTGGGTTTCCCGGTAGATCCCGAGGTATAGATGATATAGGCCAGGTCCTGCGGCTTGTTAACAGGCTCCGGATTGGCGCCGTCGGCCGGGTCTGTACACTGAAGACTTTCGCCATCCAAATCCATGATCGGGCCCCGGTAGTCGAGCTTGTCCCGGTAATGCTTTTGCGTCAGCAGTATAGAGGCACCGCTGTCTTCCAGCATATAGCGAATCCGTTCCTCCGGATAGTTTGGATCTATCGGCACGTACGCGCCGCCCGCTTTGAGCGTTCCCAGGATGCCAACGACCATTTCGATAGATCGTTCCACTATGATGGCGACGATATCGTCCGGCTTCACTCCCCGCCCCCTCAACACCTTGGCCAGCCGGTTCGCCTGTTCGTTCAGTTCCCGGTAGGTCAGGGTTTGCTGCCCGAAGACCAATGCCGGATGCTCCGCTCTTTGCTCCGCTCGTTCCTCAAACAGCCCATGGATCGTTTGCTCCTTCGGATATTCCGTCTCCGTCCGATTGAAACCATCAAGCAGCACGCCTCTCTCTTCCTCCGGCACGACCTCGATTTTTTCGACCCGTATCTGCGGACAACGTACGATTTCACGGATAATCATTTTGATCTGCCCGGCTACCCGCTCTATTAAGTTTCTGTCATAGGCCAAGCTATTGTAGCGGAATTTGATTTGCAAATCTTTCCCGGGCACAATAATGAAATTAAAATCAAAATTCGTCTGTTCGGAGACCTGAGCGGACAGAATCCTCAAATCCGTTCCGTGGGCGCTCTGTCCTCTGACGGCCTCCTCCATCGGGTAGTTTTCAAAGGCCAGCAGGCTTTGCACCAATCCGCCTCCATGGGCAGTCCGCGACTGAATTTCCGCCAGCGGATAATAGTGATGCCGCTCAGATAGCCATGCCTCCCGCTGCATGTTGGCAATCAGAACCGGGAAGCTATCTTCCTTTTCTGTCCGGACTCTGACAGGAATCGTATTGATAAACAGCCCTACCATTCCTTCAACACCTTGGATTTCCGCCGGTCTTCCTGAGACAACCGTTCCGAACACCACGTCTTGGGTATTGTTGTACCGCTGCAGCAGGAGCCCCCATACAGCCTGCATCACCGTACTTAACGTAGCTCCGTTTTCTCTTGCGATGCTCTCCAAACTCGCCTTCAATTCCTCATTTATCGTAAAATCGTATTCTTTCTGAAAGTATCCCGGATTATCCGCACCGCTTTTGATTTTGGGCAGCGTGGCTGACTGTTCGTACTCCGTGAGATAGTTCTCCCAATAAACCGCCGTCTCCCGGTCATCCCTTTGTTCCAGCCACCGGATATATTGACGGTAAGGATACACCGTTCCTAATTGCGGGGTACTTTCATTATGAAGCGCACTGTAAATTTTCCAAAACTCTTTAAATACAATGCCAAGACACCAACCATCCATGATGATATGATGAAAACTCCAAATCAGCCGGTAACTGTCGTCACTCGTTTTAATCAAGGAAACTCTGATGAGCGGGTCCCGGGTGAGATCAAAGCCCTTCTTCTTATCCTTATCCAAATATGATTCCAAAAAGCTTTCTTTCTCGTTCTCCGTCAAGAAAGAAATATTTCCGAAACATACATCAACCGGCCTTTTCTTTAAAACGACCTGAACCGGTTTTTCGACCTTGTCGTAAACAAAGGCGGTCCGCAAAATATCGTGTCTTTGAACTATCTGCTGACAAACGCGCTCAAATAAACTTTTATCGATCTCACCCTTCAGGCTGAGCACGGCTTGTTCATGATATGCGCGCGAGCTTGGCTCCCTGAGGAAGTGATACAACATTCCCGACTGCATGGGGGTCAGTGTATAAATATCCGCGACATTGGGCCCCGAGTCCCCCATCGCGCGGTATACCTCTTCGATCTCAGCTATCGTAATGCTCTTGGAACTTACGTCACTGGCCGTCAGTTCCGTGTATTCCCGTGATGCGCAATGTTCGATAATTTGCTCCAGATTGCGTTTAAAGCCTTCCGCCAGTCTGATTATCGTAGCCTGTTCATATTCATGCTTGTGATAGGCGTAACTCAGCCGCAGCTTTCCATCGGTCACTCTTCCGTTAATGTCCAAACGGTAAGGTCTTTGCATGCCGGGTGAAACCGTTTCATCGGTAAGAACATCCGAAAGGGTAAATATCTCGGTATCAATATCCCGGTCAAACTGCCCCAGGTAGTTGAAGCTGATCTCAGGATGCAAATCAAACCTTAATATTCCCTCATCCCGAAGAAACGTCTGGTATTTCAAAATGCCGTAGCCGATGCCTTTTTGCGGAATGCGTCGCAGGCTTTCTTTGACGGCTTTAAGTCGGGAAGCCACGTCCTTAACGCCTTCCATATCCAAAATGACCGGATATTGGGCAGTAAACCAGCCAACTGTTCTGCTGATATCCATATCCTGAACGATCTCTTCGCGTCCGTGCCCTTCCAGGTTAACCAGTACCTTGTTTTCTCCCGTCCATTCCCGAACAGCCTCTCCCAGCGCCGTCAAAAGAACATCGTTGATTTCGGTATTGTAAGCCTTATTCACTTCTTTAAGCAGCTTGACAGTCTGGATTTCGTCCAGCTCGATTTCTATATGATCGCTATCCTTATATTTTCTGTCATGAACGGTACGATCTTGGGGAATAGGCTTGATCTCATTTTGTTCCAGCTCGCGCCAGTATGTGATTTCTTGCTGAAGCTCGCCGCTTGCGGCATATGCATAAAGCTGCTCGGACCATGCCAGGAATGAGTCCGTTTTCTCGCTGAACGTGATTTCATCTTCCCTCTCTGCCTGCCGGTATCCCGTAGAAATGTCCTCGAAAAGAATCCGCCAAGAAACTCCGTCAACAGCCAGGTGGTGAATACTTACGCAAAGATAGTCGCCATCTCTCGTTTTAAACAAGCCCGCTTTCACCAGAGGTCCGTGTTCTAAATCCATGCCGGACTGAAGCTTTGCGGCTGCTTCCTTAACGGAGCTATCATATAGCATATCACTTGTAAAATCCTTGACCTCCAGCGAGTACAGCTCGCCTTCCGTGCCCCGGTTGAACAGAATTACCCGTCCCGCCTTCTCCCTCACGACAATACGCAGTGCATCATGGTGTTCCACCAAGCGGTCGAACACTTTTCTTAACCTCTTTTCGTCAAAGCCCTGTTTCCGATGCAGCAGAACCGACTGATTGAAGTGATGTTTGGCTGCGAAAGACTGCTCAAAAAACCATCTTTGAATAGGAGTGGGCATAATTTCACCTGTTACCGTTCCTTGAAAAACGGCATGTTCGACGGATTTCACATAAGCACTCAATTCTTCAATCGCGGGATGATCAAAAAGATCCTTCAATTGCAGCTTTAGCTTATAATCGTGAAGCTTGGACACAACCTGAATGGCTTTAATGGAATCGCCGCCCAGATTCAGAAAGTTATCCTTAATGCCAACTCTTTCGACGTTCAGAACTATTTGCCATATCTTAGCCAATATCTCCTCTATCTTGTCTCTCGGCGCCGCATATTCCACACCCGCATCCGCAATCGGATCAGGCTCGGGCAGTGCTTGCATCAGTTGTTCCCGCAGCTCATCCGCTCCCGGTTCTCCTTCTGCTGTAAAATACGCTGTCAAATACTTTTCCCTCTGCTTGTCTTCCCTGGCGATTACTGCCGCCTCCCGGACAAGCGGATGCTTCAGCAGCTGCGTTTCGATCTCCCCCAGCTCAATGCGGAAGCCCCGGATTTTCACCTGATCGTCGATTCTTCCCAAATATTCGATATTCCCGTCCGGCAGCCAACGCGCCAGATCGCCCGTGCGGTACAGCTTTTCTCCGGCTTCGTAAGGATTCGCCACAAACTTCTCCGCCGTCAACTCCGGCCGATGCAGATAACCCCTGGCCAATCCGTCTCCCGCAATGCACATTTCCCCCGCCGCCCCGAGCGGCAGCAGCTTTTGGTTCTGATCCAGAATGTAAATCCGGGTATTGTCAATCGGCTTGCCGATCGGTACCGACGCATTGCCCATATCCTCTTCCCGGTACATCCACGCAGTTGCAATTACGCTGGATTCGCTCGGACCATAAGCATTCATATATTCCACGCTGTCCTTCCACCGCGTGACCAGTTCCTTGGTGATCGCCGATCCGCCCGTCACCAGTTTTTTCATCGCCGGTAGACTGCCTGGTTCAATTCCCGCCAGATAAGTAGGCGGAAGCAGCGCAATTGTCATTTGGTTTTCGTCAATGAAACGCACAAATTCATTCAGATTGTTAATCGTATCGCGCGAAATCAGATAAAGTGTGCCGCCTCCCAGCAAAATCACGAACATTTCCCAGACCGAGGCGTCAAACGAACTG